>CAYRZF010000118.1:0-5606 GCA_964428805.1 uncultured bacterium
CCCAGGATCCGCTGGGGGTTCTTGAGGTAGATCTTCTCGAGAACCTCGGGCTTGTAGCCCTCCTCCTCGAACTCGCGGAAGAGCCGCGCGTGCGCCAGCACGGGATAGTCCGAGCCGAACATCACTTTGTCCTGGAGCCGGCCGTTGATCTCGCGCTTGAGGGCGGGCGGGAAGTACTTGGGAGCCCACCCGGAGGTTTCCATCACCACGTTGGCCTTGTGGAGCAGGAGCGCGATCAGCTCGTCGTGCCAGGGCCAGCCGCAGTGACAGGCGATGATGGTGAGCCGGGGGAAGTCCGCCGCCACGTCGTCGATGTGGGGAATCGGCCGCATGTACTTGAGCTTGATCCCGAGGCCGCCCGGGAGCCCCGCCCCCATTCCCGTTGTCCCGGTGTGAAATTGGACCGGCGCTCCCAGCGACTGGCAAAGATCCCAGATCGGGTAAAAGCGGTGGTCGTCCGGGAAAAAGGCCTGGGCCCCCTGCTGGAACTTCACTCCCAGGAGCCCGAGTTTCTTCACGCACCGCTCGATCTCCTGAAGGGCCATCTGCCCTTTCCACGGGTCCACCATGGCCCAGCCGCCCGCGTACGCCTCGGGAAACTTCCGGACCTGCTCGGCGACGTAGTCGTTGGGTGTGCGGGGCTCGCCGGTCCCGGCTTCGGCATCCCAGGCGATGATGCACCCTTTGACGCCGGCCGTGATGAAGTCCTGGGCCATTTCTTCCTCGGTCCGCACCTTCTGCTCGGTCTTGTAGTAGGTCTTCATGGCCTCGGCGAACTTCCGGGTGGACCGGAGCCAGGGTTCGGTGGAGATGTGGGCATGAACGTCGATGGCCCTGGTCATCTTGGATTGCGCTCCTGTGGACACGTAAAGGGGTCAGGGAAATTGTGGCCGCGGGAAAGTCAGGCGACTCGCCGAAAGTAGAGGTTGCAGGTCGCGCAGTGCCGCCGTCCCGGCTCGACCGGCTTGAGGCTCCCGCCGCAGTGGGGGCAGGTGGGGATATTCCGGCCTCGCTGTCGCCTCCATGCCTCCAGGCCGAGCGCCAGAACCGTGACCGAGAAGAGCAGGGCGAGAAGCAGCACCTCTGGACCCATGAGCCCCTCCGCCTTCAGGTCCGGTCCGCTGCCAACCTTATTATCATCTCGCCCTCCGGGCGCGACTGTCAACAAAAAGGCGCGTTCCCGTGCTATACTGTGGCCGATTTTTTTCGCGAAGGGGGGCGTCTTCGTGGGGACCTACATCATGCTGAGCACGCTGAGCGACGGCGGGCGCAAGGTGCTGCGCGAGCGGCCGGGGTGGATCCGGAAAGTCAACCGGGAGCTGGAGGGGATGGGCGTGAAGGTCCGCGCCCAGTACGCCGTCCTCGGCCCGTACGATTTCGTCACGGTCGTGGAAGCGCCCGACAACGAGACCGTCTCGCGCGTTTCCATCGAGCTCGGCGCCCGGGGCTCGGTGCAGATCATGACCATGGCCGCCATCCCCCTGGATGCCTTCATCGCCCGCCTCGAACGTGGCCGGGCGCCGCGCGCCCGCAAGCCCAAACGGCGCTAGCCTCCGTTCATCGGTGAAGGTCCTCAAGATCGTCCCCGAGAAGTGCACGGGATGTCTCCGCTGCGAGCTCGCCTGTTCCTACATGCAGACGGGCACCTTCCAGCCAGCCAAGTCGGTGATTCGGGTGTCCCCCTACGAGGGGCACACGAGTTATGCCCCCTACACGTGCACGCAGTGCGTCGAGGGGTGGTGCATGACCGCCTGCCCGGTGGGGGCCATCACGATCACCCTGGTCGGCGCTAAGGACGTGGTGGACGACCGGTGCGTCGGCTGCAAGCTCTGCACCATCGCCTGCCCTTACGGCACGATCTTCTACGACCCGGACACCCGTAAGGCCTTCAAGTGCAACCTCTGCGGCGGTGCTCCTGCTTGCGCTGAGGCGTGTCCGACCGCCGCGATCGTGTATGAGGCGGTTGAGACTTGCGACTGGCTGGGGGAGTTCGCCAACGAACGCTCGATGCGCCTCCTCGCCGTCGGAGGCCGGTGATGCCGCCCCGCCACCTCGTCGTCGGCGCCGGCACCGCGGGGCTGAACTGCATCCGGACGATCCGCGAGGAGGACGGCGGGGCCTCGGAGATCACCCTGGTGGCGGCCGAGCGTCCCTACTCGCGCATGGTTCTGCCGTACTACCTCGACCGGTCCATCGCGGAGTCGCACGTCTTCACCGCCACCGCCGCCACGCTGGCCGCCTGGAAGGTGAAGACTTACATCGGCAGAAAAGCGGCGAGCCTGAACCCCCAAGCGAATACGCTGGCCCTGGACGACGGGAGGACGATCGAGTACGACGACTGCCTGATCGCCACCGGGTCGCGGGCGGTGAAGGCGCCGGTGCCGGGCGCTGACTCCCCGGGAATCCATTCGTTCTGGACGCTGGACCAGGCCCGCGAGGTCATCGGCGGGATCAAGCCCGGCAGCCATGTGGTGATGGTGGGAGCAGGGTTCATCGCCTTCACGATCCTGAATTCGATTCTGTCCCTCGATGCCAAGCTCACGATCGTCGAGATCGCCCCGCGCATCCTCCCTCGCATGGTTGACGACACCGGCGCCGCCCTGGTCGAGGCCTGGCTTCGGAAGCACGGCGTCAGGATCCTGACGGGCGCGACACTGACCCGAATCGAGGTGGCCCGGGGAAAGAAACGTCTCAAGTTCAAGAAGGGGAGCGATCTCCTGGCAGATCTCGTGATCATGGCGACGGGGATCAAGCCCAATCTCGAATGGCTCCAGGGCTCCGGGATCCGGATGAATCACGGGATCCTCGTGGACGACCACCTCCGCTCCAGTGTGCCGAGCGTTTACGCCGCGGGAGACGTCGCCGAGGGGAAGGACGGCGTGACCGGTGGGCATGTGGTCCACGCCATCGAGCCCACGGCCATGGAGCATGGCCGCGTGGTCGGCGCCAACATGGCCGGCCGGGATGTGGCCTACCGTGGCAGCCTCAATATGAACATCGTGGAGGTCTGCCGGCTGGACGTGGCCTCCTTCGGCGCCTGGGACGATCCGAGGGCTGAGGCGTTTGCCGGCCACCGACCCGAGCGCTCCGCGTATCGGAAGCTCTGCTGGAGCGGCGACCGACTGACCGGCGCCATCATCATCGGGCAGGCCGGGGACATCTGGACCACCAACGACGTCGGAATGCTGAAGGGGCTCGTCCAGACCGGCGTGCGCCTCGGCGCCTGGAAGGAGCACCTCCGGCGGAACCCCTTCGACGTCAAGCCGGCCTTCATCGCCTCACGGACCACGGCACGGTTGCTCCCTGAAACCATCCTCGGGCGACCCTCCTGCGCGCCCGAACTCCCAACGACGGTCACGCCATGAGTCCGACTGCCCTCGCAGCCCCCAAGACGACCACGCGGCCCCAGGCCCAGCCGATTCCCGGCGGGTACGCGGGGAAACTCCTCCGGGTGAACCTCACCACGGGGAAGATCTGGGTTCAGCCCTGGACCCCCGAGGAGATGCGCGCGTACGTCGGCGGTGTCGGCATCGGGGCGAAGATCCTCTACGACGAGGTCGGGCCCAAGGTGCACTGGGATCATCCGGACAACCGACTCATCCTGGCCACGGGGCCGCTGGCGGGGCTGCCGGTTTGGGGGACGGGCGGATTGACCGTGGTGACGCGCGGGGCGATGACCGACGGCGCGACCTCGACCCAGGCCAACGGCTTCTTTGGAGCGTGCCTGAAGTTCTCCGGCTACGACGCGATCGTGGTCCAGGGGCGGGCGAAGAACTGGGTGTACCTGTATATCAACGATGATGTCGTCTCGCTGCGCGATGCCCGCCATCTGGTGGGTAAGGACACCTGGGAGACGCAGGACATCCTGAGCGCCGAGCACGGGCTCAGCGGTCATCAGATGTCCGTGTACTCCATCGGTCCTGCGGGGGAGAACCTCGTGCGCTTTGCCGCGATCCAAGGCGACTACGGCCACGTGGCGTCGAAGAACGGCTGCGGTGCCGTGATGGGGAAGAAGCGGCTCAAGGCGGTCTCGATCGTCCGGGGGACGCGGGCGCTCGCCACCGCGGACCCGCGCGGGGTGATCCAGGCGGCCGACGACATCGCCCACGACCTCAAGACCGACCCCTCGGCGCGCTCCCTCTACGAGTGGGGGACGCTCCCGGCGGTGGTGAACCTCTACAAGATGGGTGTGCTCCCCATCAAGAACTACACCACCAACCTCGCCCCCGAAGGCGTGGACATGGCCGACTGGGAAGCTCCCAAGCTCCGCCACGGCTTCGAGCACCGAGGCCATCAGTGCTCCGCCTGCGGCATGCACCACTGCCACATGCAGGTGATCCAGCGGGGCTCACACAAGGGAGAGCTGGTGGACGAGCCGGAGTACGAAGGGTGGGCGGGAGCGGGCTGGGCCATCGGGTGCACGGACAAGGAGGCGATCGCCTGGCTCAACACCCGGATCGATCGCGCCTGCGTGGACGTCAACGAGTTCGGCTGGCTCTGCGGGTGGGTGATGGAGGGGATGGAGAAGGGCTTCATCACCAAAGGCCAACTCGGTTTCCAACTGCGCTGGGGCGACGCCGAGGGGGCCAACCGCCTGCTCGACATGATCACGCACCGGCGGGGGTTCGGGGATCTCCTGGCCGAAGGCATCAAACGCGCCTCGGAAAAGCTCGGCGGGAAAGCCCAGGAATCGGCCATCTATACGCTGAAGGGGGCCTCGCCGCGCGGCCACGATCACCGCGGCCGCTGGGACGAGATGCTCGACACCTGCACGGCCAGCACCGGCACGCTCGAGAGCGGCATCCCGGTCCACGTCACGGAACTCGGGCTGCCAGCCCGGATCAACCCGTTCAACGGTGAGGAGGTGGCGCGGCAGGTCGTCGGCCTCCTGGGGCGGCGGCACTTCGAGGACTCGCTGGGGATCTGTGTCTTCACCACCCGCACGCGCCTCGAGAACGTCTGTCGGGCCCTGTCGGCCGCGACGGGGTGGTATTACACCGTGGATGAGGCCATGAGGTTCGGGCGTCGGACCGCGGCGATCCTGCGCGCCTTCAACCTCCGGTGCGGGATCGGCCCCGAGTCCGAGTACCCTTCGCGGCGCTACGGCTCGACGCCGGTGGACGGGCCGGCCAAGGGGCAGGCGGTCTCCGAGCAGTGGGAGAAGATGCTGGACACCTGGTACGAGTTGGTTGGCTATGACCGGAAGACCGGCAGGCCCAAGCCTGAGACCCTCAAAAAGCTGGGCCTCGACTTCTTGATCAAAGATCTGTGGGGGAAGAAACGCTGAGCCCGTTCGAGACCCTCCGCTGCACGGTGGAGGTCGTGTCCTGGGTCACCAAGTTCATCGGGGGCGCCGGGGCGGGGCGGAAGGAGTTCGAGGAACCCTTCGTCCCCGGCGACACTGTGCGCGACGTGCTCGGCCGTTTCTCGGCGCGCTACCCCGAGCTGGACGCTGCGCTGTGGGATGCCTCGAAGAAGGGGCTGGGCGAGCACATCGAGGTCATGGTGAACAACGCCGTGCTCGGCGTGAGCCACACCCTCGACAGCCCGCTCAAGGCCGGAGACCGGATCACGCTTCTCGGCCAATACATGGGCGGGTAATCCGC
>CAYRZF010000119.1:0-5509 GCA_964428805.1 uncultured bacterium
CCTCCTCCGCGGTGGCTGCACCGCGTTCCCAAACGCATTAAAACCCCGTGTACCCCACGGTCGATCCCAGGAGGCCTTTGGTCCCGTCACCTGGAGTTTCGTCGACCACCTCCTTACGCTAGGCAATATGGTCAATTTTTTCTATCGGCTTGATCAATTGGCTTTGGGGAACTTTCCGAGTCTCAAAGGGATTCCCGGTCTGGAAACCGGGCACGCGAGTCGTTCGGGAGCGGGGGTTAACACCACAGGTCGCGGCATCGTCTTCCTCCTGTCCCATCGGTACAGGCAGAGGCTTTTCCCCTCATTTGGCGCCGCATACGCCCCGGGTGACATCTTCTACACCGACTGACCATCCCTGCCTCATCGGCCTCGAGCGGCCGGGTCACCTACAGGGTGAGGAACCTCGCTGCGTCCCCCGTCGGGGGGAGCGGGTGCGCGGAGTCTAATTCGGGTTGAATGGGCTGTCAAGGGGATAATTGGGGGGATAACTTGGGGATAGTTTGACGGCATCTGCGGCTTCGGAACGGGCTTGAAGAGCCTAACTGGATGAGCGCTGATCGCGCTGCCGGTCCAGCTTCTCTCGAATCCGGCCGAAGGTCTCGAGGTCCTGTCTGAGGTCGGGATGGCCGATCCGCTTGTCGATGCTGATCACCTCTTCCATCAGCCGGAGGGCCTCCCGATATTCGCCTCGCTCTTCATGGATCAGCGCCATGTTATGTGTAGGGATGGTGGCGCGCAGAAGGTCGCCCCGCTCCTCGATCAGACCCTTGGCCTTGGCGTAACGCTGATAGGCCCCATCCAGGTCACCCAATCGCCGTTGAACAAAGCCGAGGGTGTTGAGGGTGGTGGCCATGCCCATGGCATCTCCGACCGTTTCATAAAGGGCCAGGCTCTCTTCGAGAAGTCGGCGTGCTTCGTGCCAGCCTCCCTGGCGCTGGTGGATCCCACCGATGTTTGCCAGGGTGATGGCCTTGCCGAGGACGTCCCCCAGTTTCTCCTGGATCCGGAGACTTTCCCCGAACGCCTCCCTGGCCCCTGACAGGTCTCCCATCCGGGCCTTCACGGTGCCGATGTTGTTCCAAGTGAGGGCTAGTCCCCGCTCGTCCCGGAGGTCCGTCTTCAGCGCGAGGCTCGCCTCATAGGTTTCAAGTCCCTTACGGAACTCTCCCGTTCCCTGGAAAACCGCGGCGATGTTGCCGAGGGTCATGGCGGTCCCCATCTGATCCTTTGCCTCTTTCTGTAAGGCCAAAGCCCGGTGGTAGAGTTCCAATGCCCGGTTCCATCCCCCTTGGAGGTAGTAGAGAAGCCCAAGTTGGTGGAGGGTTGCGGCCACTCCCGGCTGGTCCTCGATGGTCCGGGCGATTCCGTACGCTTGATCCAGAGCGCTTCGCGCCCGCCCGTCGTCATTGAGTTCTCTCAACAGGGTTGCCAGCCGCGAAAGGGTCTCGAGCAAGCCGACCCGATTCCCCTCAGCCTCTTGGGCCCGGGCTTGGGCCTCCAGGGCCGCCACCATCTGCTGCGAGGTTTCCAGGGCCACCATCGCTTCTACGCAGGGGTCGGGCCGAACCCGAGTCCGGTTCCGATGACCTCCCGGATTCGGAGAAACCGACCCGGTCTCTCCTCCTCCGGCACGAGCTCCTCGAGCTCCAACATCATCCTCGTGACTTGTTGGTTCAGGCTCTGGAGCTGAGTGGGATCCCGGAGCTCTCCCATGCAATGGTCCAGGACACGATGGTAGGGAGGCTCATACGTCAGGCCGACCTGGTAGGCCGGGTCGGAGAGCAGTTCGTACCTCTCGGTGAGCAGGAGGCGAGCCAGGTGACGGGAAACTTGAAGAAGATCCATCGCTTCGTTGTCTGACTCCAGGAGCATGAACTTCTCCTGGAAGCGGAGGAGTTTCCAGACCTGAGGGTTCACCCTCTCCCGAGCCCAGAGGCGGCCCGAGCGGTATCGAAGGGTGAAATCGCAGATATTCCTGTCTCCCAGCCGCATTGATAGATGGGGCAAGAGGTTGATGAGGGCTTCCTCGGGGATTTCATCGAGGGTGTTGTACTTTGCCTTGAGGGGTTCGAACTCTCGTCGTTGCTCTTCCAGACTCATCAGCTCGAGGAGGACTCTGAGAGAGGCCTGGAGCTGCTTGAGGTTCATTCCTTCCACGGCCGCCTGGACTTGAGGATTGACCACCGTGCCGAGTTCTGCGGGGGCCGTCCGGGGCCATCTCTGCATCCGCTCGCTGAAGAGGTGATCGAAGGGGGGGATGAGGCCGACCGACCGGCCGATCGCCTCCCGGAGGGTGGGTAACACACCCTCCACCGCCGGGACATCTCGATGATTGAGGCCCCTCAAGGTGGCGATGACCTCGTCCTTCAGTTCCTCGATGGCCGTGTCAGACGCTCCAGCCAATCGTTCCAAGAGGTCGAGGTAGACATTGAACTCGACGGCCGCCTCTCCCAGGCCGGTGTCGTGGAAGAGATCGAAATTGAGACACACAAAGAGCCTTGCCAGCTCCCGCTGGACTTGATGGAGGCGTAAGGTGGAGGGATCAGCCCCTAGGAGGCTCCACTTCTCTGTCAGCGACATGCTCTGGAGTTCTTCATCGGTCAAATCCCGGAGGCTCGTTCCCGGTGTGAACCGTTTGGCGTCCAGCGCCTCCAGGGCATACTCCGTATAACGAGGAAGGAAGCCCTCCACGACCTGCCGCATCTGATGCAGGTCAAGGTACTCACTGTAGTCCCGGAGCATCTCCTGCTGTTGCGCAGGGGGGAGGCAGTCCCGAAAGACTCGAACAGTCCACCGCAGCTCGGCCTCCTCCATAAAGGGGATTCGTTCCGAGAGTTCTTCGGTCCGTTTTTCGATGTATTGTCGCTGGGGGACGATCCGTGCGTGCTCTTCCATCTCGAACCCTCGCCCGTCCCCGCCATCCACTCCTATGGATCCGCCGCGTTGCCCCTTCGGGCCGGATCAGGGGGAGTCAGGACAATAGATGGCCCACGGGAAGTTGTAGTAGTCGTCTCCCATCCACTCGTCGATGTGGGCGCCCTGCTCCCCCAGGTACTGGAATTGGGAGTCGAACTCGTAGGCGGTGATGTACCGCTCCTCCACGTCAAAGTAACGGATGGCGAAGCGGTCCGAGCCGTCCAGATAGTGCGCGTCGATGGGACGGATCTCAGCGTGGTCCATCCCCACCATCCTCAGCAGCTGGTACAGATCGTACCGCTTCTCTTGAATGGTCAGTTCGGTCAAGCCTGTCCCGATCTCCCCGAATCGCTCTTCCAGACGTTTCCGATCCTGCCCTGGGCCCATGTGCCTTCCTCCCTTACGTGGTCGTCTCCGCCCACCCCTATAAGGAGACGGCGGTGATCTCATCCATGGGATAAAACTCTCCACCCATGGCCACTGCCAGTTCCTGGGCGGGCGCAAAGACAGTGCCGTCCGACATTCGCCAACCTTGGCCCGCGGTGCCGAGCACGATGCTGCGGATCTTCTTGGCCCGGATCATCTCTCCGACCAAGGCCGCCTCCTCGCCGGGACGCATATCCCCCATTGACACGTTTGCACAGCCGTCACTGATGAGGATCAGCACGGGGATGAGGTCCCGCGCCCTTCGAAGCTCTCGTTGGATCAGCTGGTAGGCCGTCAGCAGCCCCTTGGACAAGGGGGTCGGGCCCCCGATGTCGAGGGACCGGAAGGCCTTCTTGGCCAGTTCGATGCTAGAGGTAGGGCGCAAAATGACAGCGGCGGACTGGTCGCGGAAGATGACCAGAGCCACCCGATCGCGGCGCTGGTAGGCGTCCACCAGCAGGGATAGGATCGCTGCTTGGGTGGCCAGGACCTGCCGGTGGCTTCGCATCGAGCCGCTGCAATCCACCACGAAGATGAGCAGGTTCCCCACCTTCCGCTCTCGGATCTTGGCGTGAAGGTCAGAGGGCTCTACCTTGAGGGTCATCCCTTGCCGATCGCGGTGCTGTTGGGAGAGGGCCGCGGTCCGGATGGTCGCGTCGAAGGCGATATCCCGGCTGAGGGACCCAGCCTGCCGGGCCCGAACGTAGCGCCCACGACTCTCGTTCGTCCGAGCCGTGCTCCGCTTGCCGGGCATATCTCGTCGCTGCCTTTCCTTTCGGGGGGTCACGAGATGAGGATTATAATTCCCCATCAGCCGTTGCAGGAGGGCCTCGTCGAATTCGAACTGTCGCTTGGCCCACAGGTCACGGCGGTGCGGACAATCATCGAGATCGCAGGTACAGGCATATCCGGCGCTGCCGAACCCTCCTGTCCCACCTGAAGCCCGACCCCCCTCTAAGTCCTCGGAGGTCTGAAGGTCATGGATGTCGTCCAGAGGGCCGAGGTTCCGGTTGTCAGCCCGGGTGAGGGCGATCGAGGCCGATGACGATGCCTCCGAGTCAAAGATGCCTCCGTTCCAAGAATGTTCCAGCCAGACGATCCAGGGCCCTGACGTCGAGGGCCTTCTCTTCAAAAGGCAGGCGCTTGACCCGATGGCGGAGGCTCATCTCCATGATGTCCCGGACGTCCTCCCGCGCTGGTTCCTGCCGCCCTCGAAAGGCGGCGGCGGCCAGGGCGGTCTTCACCATCGTGATCTCTGCCCGGTGCCCGTCCACCTTCATCTCTTCGGCGACCCGGGCGGCGAGGTCGATCAGTTGTTCCGAGGGCGTCAGGGTGGGGAGAAGTTCTCGGGCCCGGGCGATCTCGGCCCGGAGGCCTTCTTGAGAGGGCTGGCGCTCCAGCTGGAAGCCGTCCGGATCGCTGTGAAAGGTCAGCGCCCGGCGGGCGATCTCCTTGCGGTGCTCCCGGGATTGCTCTGTCTTGACCTCCACACAGAGGCCGAACCGGTCTAAGAGCTGAGGACGAAGTTCCCCCTCTTCCGGGTTCATGGTCCCCACCAGAATGAACCGGCAAGGATGGGTGTAGCTCACCCCTTCTCGCTCCACGAGGTTGATTCCGGTGACGGCGACGTCTAGGAGGACGTCCACCACGTGATCATCCAGAAGATTCACCTCGTCTACGTACAGAATGCCTCGATGGGCACTGGCCAGGATGCCTGGCTGGAAGACCTTCTGGCCGGTTTTCAGTGCGGCCTCGATATCGAGAGATCCCACCACGCGATCTTCCGAGGCATTGAGGGGCAGATCCACCACTGGCGTGGAAGTCTCGACCAACGGAAGTGGCTCTCCTCGCTCCACTTTGCTCCGGCAGTCAGGGCAGAGCCCTTCTTTCTGATCAGGATAACAAGCAAAATGGCAGCCCTTCACCACGAGGCGCTGCGGAAGGAGGTCGGCGATGCCCCGGACCGCCGTGGACTTGGCGGTACCCTTCTGCCCGCGGATCAAGACCCCTCCGATGAAGGGGTCGATGGCGTTGTAGATCAGGGCTTTTTTCATCTGCTCCTGGCCCAGGATCGCGGAGAACGGGAAGAGGGGTCGCTTCAACGGCGGCTACCGCTGATCGATGGGCACGTAAGTGGCACTCGTGGGCCCGGTGTACTCCGCCCGGG
>CAYRZF010000120.1:0-5461 GCA_964428805.1 uncultured bacterium
TCAGGGGGTCAGGCGGGAGAGGACGAGAGCGCGGAGCGAGGCGTAGTCGAAAGCGGTGCCTTGGCGCGCCGGCACCTCCGCCTCGGTCTTGAGGCCCGTCTCGCTCACGATCACGCAGATGGTCTGGGCGGGATCCACTTTTTTTGTAGCGAGGAGCCGGCCGAGCACGGCGAGCGTCGCGACCCCGGTGGGACCCGCCCAGATCCCCTCGGTTCGGGTCAGGACTTTCTGAGCCTCGACGATCTCCTCATCTTCGGCGTCCGCCGCCAGCCCGCGCTCTTCTCTCAGGGTTCGGAGCACCCACTCGCCCTTCTTTCCCGGATCCCCCGTCGCCAACCCCTCGGCCACGGTGTAGCCGATCTTGATGGGCACCAGCGGCCCGCCGTCACGAAAGGCCTGGGAGACGGGGTTCGACCGGGTCGCCTGCGCCGCGACCATCAGGGGGACCTTTTCGATCCATCCGACCCGTGCCAGCTCGCGAAAGCCCCGGAACATGGAGATGAAAATCTCACCCACCGCGACGGGGGCCACGACGACGTCGGGGGCGCGAAACCCGTTCTGCTCCCAGATCTCGTAGGCCAGAGTTTTTTTCCCCTCCTGCTTGTAGGCGTTGCGCGAGGCCCCGCAGTCGAAGAAGAGCTGCTCTTCGGTGAGCCGGTCCCAGTGGCCGATCAGGTCATCGTACACGCCCTGGTAGATGATCAGGTCGGTCGCCGTGGCGCCGATGTGGAGCATCTTGGGCGCGGAGGCGCGCTCGTAGACGAAGATCAGAGAGCGGAGGCCTGCCCGGGCCGAGTAGGCGGCGATGGATGAGGCGGCGTTTCCGGTTGACACCACCGACGTCGCCTGGAACCCGAACTGGAGCGCCGCGGCGATCGCGGTGGCCGAGGAGCGGTCCTTCACAGTGCCGGTGGGGTTGGTCCCGTCAAACTTGAGCAGCAGGCGCTTGACCCCGAGGAACTTCGCCAGGCGAGGGCAGTCGAGGAGCGGCGTCTGCCCTTCGCCCAGGGTCACTCGGTGCTCAGGGCGGGTGATGGGTAGGACCGGGGCGTACCGCCAGAGGCCAGGGTTCCGGAACACCTCCCGGCCACGGCGGCCGAGGGTGTCCAAGTCGTAGATCAGCTCGAGGAGCCCGTGGCACTTCTCGCATTCGAGCCGGTAGGCGAGAGGATACTCGGCTGCGCAATCGATGCACCGGAGCCCATTCGCCAGCGACTCCACCGTCATGCCGCTTCCGCGGCTCATCGCACGCCGAAGCGGTCGGCGAGGACAGCCAGCATCTCCTCGACGCGATGGCCGAGCGTGTGCTCGCCGAGCGCGCGCTTGAGGGCGTTCTGGCCGATGCCCCGCGCCTCATCAGGGTGGCTGAGATAGAAATCGAGCTGGCGCTTCAGCTCCCCGAGGTCGCGGTAGGCCACCACCTCCTCCCCCGGCTTGAAGAGCGGGGGCAGCTCGTCCTTCAGATCCACGACCTGGCACGCCCCGCTGGCGGCAAGCTCGAAGGTTCGCGTGTTGACCCCGACGATGTCGTTCATCGGATGGTGATGGTTCAGCGAGAGGAGGGAGCCGGAGTAAACCGCGAGCTTGGCCCGTCCCCATACAGCGGGGCCCGCGATCATCTGCCGGACCGCTGGGTCGGCCGCGTCCCGCCAGCCCGACCCCCAGAGTCTGACGGGATAGCCGACGAGCTCCCGGACGAACCGCTCGCGGTAGGGGTAGTGGCTCCCGACGAAGGAGATGGGGCTGCCGTAGCGCTCCTGCTCTTCGGGGGTGAGGGTCACGGGATGATGCATCGTCGGTACGCAGTACATCGGCAGGTAATGGAGGTTGGCGAGCCCGACCTGCTCGAGGCTCCTGAGCGCATACCGCTCCTTGGTGAAGAAGACGTCGTACGCTTCGATGCACTCGAACGGGATCATCCAGAGAGGGTTGTCCGGGAAAAAATTGAGAATCAACACGTCCAGCCGCTTCTTGATGCGGCGGATCACGCCCGGCGTGATGGGTCCTCCTTTGATCACGAGGACCACGTCGGGGCGCCAATCCAGGCAGGACCGCTCCAGGCGCCGCAGGATCCAGAGCTGGTAGGCTTCCTTGGTGCCGACGTTCTTGTAGAGCGGGTTGTCGCGCCGGTAGGCGAAGGTCTTGACCTCGTGGCCCCGGGCGAGGAGCTCGTCCCGGAAGTCCATGCCCATGTGCTCGGGGCGCTCAAACGGCAGCACGATCAGCCAGCGCATCGCCCAAGCTAGCAGATGTTGTTAGTCACACTTGCGAAAGGAGCGCAAAGTCGCTCACGAGTCATGCTGGCCGTTCTCATGATGTTGCGAATGATTGAGACGGGAACAGCCCGGTACGTGGGGATGACGATGGGGCGGGCGACACCGGGTTTCACGTAGGAACGATGGCTTCCTTCCTGGCGGTCAAATCGCCAGCCATCCCGAAGAAAAATCTTTTCAAGGATGGTCCAGTGCGTCGGGGTGATCTTCGGCACTGGACGCGAATCCTACGCATGAACAGATTGAGTCACCGTTTCAGAGAGGAGGAGCTTCGGTGCCCGTCACTCATTGCCCTGCCGAACGTACCCACACTCCTCGAGGATCTCGACGAGGGTCCCATGGGCAGAAGCCGTCTTCAAGAATAGGTCAACCGCCTCAGTGAGATTTTTTCGGGCCTCGTCGGGGGTTTCTCCACAGCTCATGACTTCCAGAGGTGCCGCCCTGGCGACGTAGGTGTCGCCTTCCTTCCATACCTGAACCGTATGCTCGATCCGAACGGTCATGGCCTTCTCCCTTTCATCCGCCGCTTCATTATCTCACAAATACGCACGAGAAAGCGCACGCCGGGAACCGATTACCACGACTTCGAGGAAACAGGCCGGCCCCGAGGGCGGGGATCAGGGGAGGGAGCCCCAGAGTGTTTCCAGATCGGATGGGTGCCACCACGGCGCCAGGTGGAGGTCTTCGGCGATGACGCGCGCCGCATTGTAGCCGGGCAGGCCCGTGATGTTGCCTCCCGGGTGGGTGCAGGCTCCGCAGAGGTAGAGCCCTGCGATCCCGGTCTGGTAGGGCGGCATTCCGGGGAACGGGCGGTTGATCCCGCGCTGCTCCACGCCGAGCCATCCGACGCCCGGGTCGCCCCGGGCCATGTTCGGGAGGTGGCGCTCGGTATCCAGCGGCGAATACGCCAGGCGCCGAAGGATTGCGCCCTCGGTCAAGTTGGGGGCGAAAGCGCGCCAATATTCCAAGATCTCCCCGATCCGGGGAAGCTTGGCCTGGTCCCAGTTTTCGGCCCGGCCGTTCAGGAGGTAGGGGACCTTCTCCCACATGAAGGCGGTATGCTTGCCGGCCGGCGCCTGGCTCGGATCGAAGGCCGTGGGGGTGGTGCCCCAGATCACCTTGCGTGACGCCGGTTCGCCTTTTCTGAACCGGGCCTGGAGGCCGTAGATCTGCTCCGGCGATTCGAGGCCGAGGATCGTCAAAAAGGCCTGATCGAGGTCCGGGTGTGTGGTCCGCGCCGTGTAGCGGGGCGGCTCGTTCAGCGAGAGGTGAACGCCGAAGAGGGGGCCGACGATCTGATAGAGGTAGGACCTGAGGCCCACCCGCGTCATCGGGTTCAGTCTGTCCATGCCGACCAGTTCCTGGAGCGTTTGGTGCGGGTTCAGATTCGAGGCGACGAAGGCGCGGGCCTTGACCTGTCGGCCGTCGGCCAGCTGGATGCCGGTGGCCACGCCCAGCTCCACGGTAATTGCGCGGATCGTCTGCCCCTCCCAGATTTCTCCCCCGGCCGCCTCCACCGCCTTCCTGAGTCCCTGGGCCACCGCCGCGGAGCCGCCAACAGCCAGCTCGGCCCTGGTCCGGGCGGCAATGAAGCTCGGGATCACGCCTCCCTGATTCGGGGCGTGAACGTCGAGCTCACGGGCCACGCAAAGGTGGAGGAGAAGAGCGCGCACGGTGACATTGTCGAAGTGGTTCTCGATGAACTCGCGCGGGCTGAGCGCCTCGATCTCGAGGTACTTCAGGCCGAGGGCACTCCGCTCGAGGAGGGCACGCTTCTCCTCGCGGGGGAGCGGCGGCGCGGCCAGCTCCGGCTCCACGATTTTTTCCACCATCTCCCCATACTCTTCGGTGATGTGGCGCCAGGTGTCGGCGTCCTTCTTCGAAAACTCGGCGATGGAAGCGCAGGTCCGATTGAGGTCCAGGTACCAGCGGAGGGTGCGGCCGCTCTGCTGGATCAGGGCGACGTTGAGATCGGGCTGGACCGTGCGGACCCCGTGCTGTTCCAGCTCCAGGTCGCGGTACCAGGGCATGGCGGAGAGCCCGTGGAGGAAGGCCGCGTGGATGTTATGGCGAAATCCGGGATGAAGGTTGTCCTCCACGGTCGCTAGGCCCCCGCCGACGTGCGGGTTCTTCTCCACCATCAGAGTCCGAAGCCCCGCCCTGGCGAGGTAGGCCTGGAGGATCAGCCCGTTGTGGCCACCGCCAACGATGATGCCGTCGTAGACCTCTTCCGCCATGCCGCGGGCTTGAGGCGCGGTCACTTCAAGCGGGCCATGTCTTCCGGGAAGCTCGAGGTGAAGGAGTAGGATTTGACCGCGCCCCGCTCGTCGAGGCGGACCGTGAGCTGTTTGGTGAACTCCTGGTTGGTGAAGGCCTGGACGTAGGTCCAGCCCCAGGTTGGATCACCGGTGTCGAGCCCGACCTGGTGGGGCTCGCCGAAGAAGCGGAGCAGGTCGGACTTGGTGGTCTTTCCGACCACGAGCATATCCTTCGTCGGGGATGGAAAGTCGCTCCCGAACTTCAGGCCGCCGCAGCCGGCCAGCAACATGGCGATCAGGAAAACTTTGATGAGCCGTCGCGGATTCATACGCGCGTTATAACACGCGGTCCGGGCTCGGTCAATCATGCTTGACATGCTCGGGCGTGCTGGCTAGGGTGAGGAGCACAGAATTCAGGGGAGGAGGTTGCTGTCATGCCGGTTCCCGTCATGAAGGGGTTCATGAACCTCAACCGGATCCCGGAGGAGAAGGTGACCGCCAGATCACGCGCCGGATTGTCACCGGGGAGAAGGAGATGCTGGTCTTCTGGCGCATGAAGGCCGGCGCCCACGCCGCCGCCCACAGGCATCCCAACGAGCAGATCTTCTGGATGCTGTCGGGGAAAATGGAGTTCCGCCTGGGTAACGAGAAAAAAACATGCGGCCCGGGTGACGTCGGCGTCATCCCCGCCGGGGTGGAGCACGAGGCATGGTTCCCGGAGGACACGGAGGTCATCGACATCTTCTCCCCGCCGCGCGAGGATTTCTATACCGGCCAGGACAGTTACCTGCGACAGGGATGAGCCAGCCTCGAAGGAGGGCCTCTCATGTGTTTGCCGAATGTCACCGAGCACATTGAGGCGGGGTTACGGCGCCGCGAGTTCCTGAAGTACGCGGGGTCCGGCGCCGCCGGCCTCTTCGGGGTCGGCGA
>CAYRZF010000121.1:0-5390 GCA_964428805.1 uncultured bacterium
ACGTTCCCCGTCTCGGCCAGGATCAGCACCGAGGTCCAGGCGTGAGAACAGCCCTCATCGTGACCGCCGACGAAGGGGTTCGCGGCCGGCTCCTCCGGGCGCTGGCGGACCGGTCCGTGTTCTCCGCCGCCTCCGACGAGGACGCGCTCAAGACCCTCCGGCTCACCGATGTGGACCTCATCGTCAAGGATGCCCAGACGCCGCGGCGCGACCTGCCGGCCTTCCTGGCCCGGGCGCGCCAGCTTTCGCCCTCTGCCGTGGTGCTCTGTCTCCTCCCGGAGGAAAGCGGCCCGCCCGAAGAGGAGGAAATCTTTGAAAGCGCCGACTTCGTGTTGCGCCGGCCCTTCTCGCCGCGGGATGTGGCAACGGTGCTCCGGCAGGCCGAGGACAAGCAGCGGCTGATGGTCGAGGTGTCCGCGTTCCGCTCGAACCGACCCATCAGCGACACCCACGCCGACGAGGTGGCGGCGGCCGAGATCCCCTCGCAGGTGCTGGCGCAGGTGGTGAAGGAGTTCGCCAAGGCGCTCGCCGCCGGCTTCGACCTGCCACGGGTCCTCGATCTCTTCCTCGACGCCGTGTCGGAGATGGTGAGGCCGAGCCGGTGTGCCTTGCTCCTGGCCGACACGGCGGGGAGCGCCTACCGGGTCCGGGCCCACCGGGGGCTCGCGCCCCACGTGGTGGAATCCGTTAGCCTCTCGGCAGACAGCGGCCTGCCCCTGTGGCTCGCAACCCAGGGACGGCCGATCAACGCCGACGAGGTGCAAGCGCGCCCGCACGATCCGGCGGTCCGGGAGATCGGGCGCGAGTTCGCCCTCCTCCGGGCGACGGTGGCGATCCCGCTCACCGCCCACGGGGAGCTGGTGGCGATTCTCACCCTGGGGCAGCGCATCACCGGCCTGCCCTACAGCCACCGCGAGACCGAGACCCTCTTCAACCTGGCCACTCACCTCGCGACCGCGATCCGCGATATCCGGCTCCACCACCAGCTCCAGTACCAGAAGGAGTACATCGAGCGAATCCTCGCCCACATGTCGAACGGCGTGATCACCATCGACCGGGCCGAGCGGATCACCCTCCTGAACCGGCGGGCCGAGGAGATTCTGGGGCTCAGTGCCCACGACATCCTGGGCAAGGACCTGCGTGCCCTGCCGTCGCCCCTGGGGGATCTCCTCTACGAGTCGCTCGTCCGCGGGAAGTCGGTCCACCGCGCCGAAGTCCAGCTGGCGCTCGGCAAGCTGCCGCTGGAGGTCTCCACATATCCGGTGACCGGCGACGAGCCGGCCCCGCTGGGCGCCGTCATCGTGTTCGAGGATCTCTCGGCGGTCAAGCAGCTCGCCGCCGAGAAGCGGCAGGCCGAGCAGTTCCAGCTCCTGACCCGGGTCGTCGCGCGGATCGCGGAGGAAATCAAGAACCCGCTCGTCTCCATCAACACCTTCATGGAATTGCTCGAGGAACGGTACGAGGAGCCCGAGTTCCGCCACCACTTCTCCACGGTGGTGAGCCGGGATGCCCGCCGGATGGTGCAGATCTTCGAGAAGCTCTCGGCCCTGGTGAGCGAGGGCCAGTTCCACTTCGAGATCGTGGACCTGCGGCTACTCGTCGAGGAGTGCCTGACGGGCATCGGAGCTGTGTCGGGAACGGAGGCCACCGACGGGGCGCGCCTCCTCCACCTCAACGACGAGACGTCCGGCAAGCGCGTCACCCTCAGCGTCTATCACGAGACCGGGCCGTTCCACGTGAAGGCGGACCCGCTCCAGCTCAAGAAGGCCATCGCCTACCTCGTCTGGTACCTCATGCGCAAGTCGCCCGGTGAGGAAGCCAAGCTCTCCGTCTCCCTCGACCGCAAAGCCGGGGAGGACGCGATCCGCCTCATCCTGGCCTCGCGCACGGCCGAGGTCGGGGCGGAGGAGCTTCAGCGAATCTTCGACCCCATGAAGGTCGTCCAGGAGAGCCTCTTCGACGTGGGGCCGTGTGTGAGCCAGCGGATCATCGAAGGCCAGGGGGGCAAGCTCGAGGCCCGCCAGGGACGCGGGGAGACGGCCTTCGTGACCACGCTGCCGGGGGCGCCATTATGATGGACCGCGCGCGCATCCTCGTGGTTGACGACGAGATCGGGCCGCGGGAGTCCCTCCGGATGATCCTGAAGCCCAATTTCGACGTGGTCACCGTGGAGAGCGGTGAGGCCGCGCTTCGCGAGCTTTCTCGCTTTCACCCCGACCTGGTGTTCATGGATATCAAGATGCCGGCGATGGACGGGGTGGAGGTGCTGCGGCGGATCAAGGCCCACGATGCGTTGATCGAGGTGGTGATGATCACCGCCTACGCCTCGCTGGAAACGGTCAAGCGCGCGCTGACCCACGGGGCCTTCGAGTACCTGATCAAGCCGTTCACGCGAAAAGACGTGGAGGGGACGGTCGGCCGGGGGCTGTTGCGCCGGCAGACCGAGATGGGCAGGCGGGGCCAGGTGGCGATGCTGGCCCAAGAGATGCGCGATCTCCTGGCCAAGACCCAGCAGTTGGAGGAGGCCGCCCGGCGCGAAGTCGCCGAGCAATGTCTCCGGGTCGTCCAGCTCTCCATCCTGCGCGAGATCTCCCGGGGCATCCTGGGGCAGCTGGACCTCGGGCAGATCACGGCGTCGATCACCGAATCCCTCCGCGTCGGCCTCGGGTACGACGAGGTGACCGTCCATCTCGGCAGTCAGCACCCCCGACCCGACAGCGGCCCGGCCTCTGTGACCTGCCCCATCCGGAAGGCAGGAACGGTCCTGGGCTACCTGATGGTGAACAACCAGGCGTCAGGCCGCGCCATTGACCCCCGCGAGCGCGAGCTGCTGGAGATGCTCTGCGAGTACCTGGCCATCGCGATGCACAACTCTCGCCTGTACGGCGAGGTTCACGAAACCAAGCAGTCCCTCGAGCAGCTCATCCACTCCGCCGGGGAGGCGATCATCTCGCTGGACCGGGAGGATCGCATCCGCGGCTGGAACCCCGCCGCCGAGCGAATCTTTGCCGCCACCGAGGGGGAGATGCTGGGGATTCCGATCACCGAGGTCCTTCCGGAGGCGAGCTACCGCCAGACGAAGACGGCGCTCTCGGCGGATCAGCCGGTTCAGGCGTACGAGGTGCGAGCCCCCCGCCGCGGGGGCGGAGAGATGGAACTGGCCGTCACGCTCTCGGCGCTCCGAGGGAGCGGGGGCGAGCTGGAAGGCATCCTCGCCATCGTGCGTGACATCACGACCCAGCGCGACATGGAAGCCCAGATGCTCCAGTCGGAGAAGCTCACCGCGCTGGGGCAACTGGCCGGCGGCATCGCCCACGACTTCAACAACCTGCTCCAGGCCATCCTGGGCTACGCGGAGCTCATGGTTCGGCATCCGGAACGGGCGGAGCTGGTCAAGCGCGGTCTAGGGGTCATCGAGCGCGCAGCCGGCGAGGGGTCGGAGACCGTCCGGCGGATCCAGGAGTTCGCGCGCCTCAGGCCCGACGAGCCCTTCATCGCGGTCGATCTGAACCAGGTCATCCGCGATGCCGTGGCCATGACGCGGCCGCGATGGGAGGAGCAGGCCGCTCAACGGGGGATCAGCCTGTCGCTGAGCCTGGACCTTCCTCCGGTCCCGCCGGTGCTCGGACGGCCCGCGGCGCTATCCGAAGTCATGACCAACCTGATTCTAAACGCGATCGACGCCATGCCGCAGGGCGGTTCCCTCCGGATCGCGACGCGCGCCGAGGGAAGCGAGTGGGTGGTGGTCAACGTCGCCGATACGGGAATCGGCATGCCGGACGAGGTGCGCCGGCGGATCTTCGAGCCGTTCTTCACCACCAAGGGGGAGGTGGGAACCGGCTTGGGCCTATCGGTCTCCTACTCGATCATCAAACGTCACGGGGGGGAGATCCGGGTGGACAGCGAGGTCGGACGCGGGACGTCCTTCACCGTGCGCCTCCCGGTGGGAGCCGCAACTGAACCGGAACCGCCGCCGCCCGCCGGCCAGGAGCGCGAGCGCCAGGGCCGGATTCTACTCGTCGATAACGAACCCCAGGTGCTGGCGGTCCTCTGTGAAATGCTCGTCGAAGCCGGCCACGCGGTGACCCCGGTGATCGGCGGCGCGGACGCGGTGGCCACCTTCTCGCCGGGAAAGTTCGACCTGGTGTTATCCAACCTCGGGATGCCGGGACTCAACGGGTGGGAAGTGGCCAAGCACGTGCGGGCGCAAGATCCAAAGGTCCCCGTGGTCTTCGTGACCGGCTGGGGGTTAACGGAAGAAGACCGCGAGCGCTGTCGGAGCCTGGGGATTCAGCACTGCATCTTCAAGCCGGTGAAGCCGTCCGAGCTTCACCGGGCCATTCAGGGCGTCCTCGCCCCCTAGCCCCTGCCCCGCCTCGAGGCCGCAGCCGCAAGAACCCGAGCATCAGTCTCGGCCGGCTCCTTCAAGCAGAGTATCGACAAGGCCCTTGAGGCGGTAGAATTCATCAACGCCGAGCTTCAGCAGCGCGATGGCGAGGCCGTCGGGATCCACCCGCCATACGACCCCCTTGATGAACATGGGAGCCTTCCCGTCGGGCGGCGCAAACTGAAGGCGGACCTCGGTCCCCACGGATGGGCCGGGATCCTTCTCGCCTAACTTTACCTTCACTCCGAACGGGCCCAGCGACACGAATTCCCCCGGCCATTTGAATCGTGGACCCCACCCGACGGCGACATTCCACGCGACCTGAACCCGGGGATGCCGGCGACGCTCATCCATCTGAATAACCCCCTGCCGGCCATCATAGTGCCACACCGAGCAAATCTCGCTTATGGTTTTTTTGCCACTAAATTGTGCCTTCCACTGACCTGACACCCGCGGGTTCTGCGCGTCCCACGAGGTTGACGGCGCCAGGGTACTTGCTACCACCTTGACTGCCTAAAACCCGTGTTTCAGCCACGGCCGCGTTTTCGTCAACCCCGCCTGCGTCCAAGTGACGAGGGATCACCCCCGCCTCGGATTCCCGGGGTGTCCGGCAACGAATTAGTGAACGTCAGCCGAGCGCCATCAGCTCCGCCACCGCTGCGTGACAGCCAGGGCCGGCGGGGAGAGGGCCCGGCCATGGTCGATGGCTGCGGCAACCTCTCGGAACTCGTCAATCGTGCCGATCCCAGGCACCCGCAGATCCATATTCTCGGACCGGGCTGAGACTTCCGGCTTCTCTGTCACCGTGCGAACGACCAAGAGCAGATCGGCCACACACGTAGTCATTCTCCTCAGAATTTGGAAGCCGAGCAGTGACCCCCCGAGAGCTAGACCCAGGAATATCCGGTCTTGAAGTTCCACCAGCCCGTTCAAGCGCACGAGGGTGTAGGCGAACATCAGCAAGGGCAGGACTCCCGTCAGCACGAACGCCAGCGCGCCAGCC
>CAYRZF010000122.1:0-5259 GCA_964428805.1 uncultured bacterium
GCGGCGCAGGGGTGGAAGACCCCTGGCAGGGCTACTGCCAACGGATGAACACCTTCACCTTCGGATAGTCAGGCGCGTTCCCCTCGACATCGACGATGCGCATGGTCTGATCCGGCGCCTCGAGTAGGAGATTGTTGTTGCTATAGCCCACGAGCTTGCCCCAGGTTTTCGGCACAATGGCCTCGTACTTGGCAGCCGCGTTCTGAGCCTGGGCCGGGTCGGGGCGCACCGCCTCGAGCAATCCGGAGTCGGAGAACCATGGGCGAACGGCGATGATGATGAGGGCCACGGCGATGACGGTTAGCACGGCCTTGGTATAGCGATCGATCATCACAGACGTCCTCCTGGTGAGTGGTGCACTGCTCAGATCGCTCCATCCATAGAGCGTTGGAAACATAAAGGCCCTTTCTCGGGCCGACCCGCCTTGGCCTTGATACTCTCCCGAGCCGTGCCCCTGGTTGACCCGCCGGTCGCCCCGGCGGTCTCCTCCCGCCGGCCTAGGTCCTCGGTCCAGCCGTGGGCATGGAGGGCCGGGTCGATCAGCTTGGCGCGGGTGTCGGCCTCACCGAGCCTCATGCCCGGAACGCTACTAGGGGCGGGCGAGAGTGTCAAGGTTGGCTCCCCGATGGGGTAATATTGGGGCGGGATGGATGAAGCGAGGATCCTGAGCCGGCTGCCGCTCCCCGAGGAGGCGCAGGTGGAGCGCCAGCTCCGCCCCCAGCGCTTGGACGAGTACGTGGGCCAGCGGGAGGCCGTCGAGAGCTTGCGCGTCTCGCTGGAAGCCGCCCGCCAGCGCAACGAGCCCATCGACCATGTCCTCCTTTACGGGCCGCCGGGCCTCGGCAAAACCACGCTCGCCCACATCATTGCCAACGAGATGGGAACGACCATCGTCGTGACGTCGGGCCCGGTCCTGGAGCGGGGCGCCGACCTCATGGGGATCCTCACCAACCTGGCGGCGGGCGACCTGCTCTTCATCGATGAGGTCCACCGCCTCCCCCGCGTGGTCGAGGAGCTGCTCTATCCGGCGATGGAAGACTTCGCCGTCAATTTCATCATCGACAAGGGGCTCCACGCCCGGACCCTCCGCTACGCGCTCCGCCCGTTCACTCTGGTGGCGGCCACCACGCGGCCTGGGATGCTCTCCTCCCCCCTCAGGGAGCGCTTCGGGATCTTCCACCACCTGGACTTCTACTCTGAGGAGGAACTCCGCCAGATAATCCTTCGCTCGGCGTCGATCCTGGGCGCCTCCGTTGAGCCGCCGGGAGCAGAGGAGATCGCCCGGCGCGCCCGCGGCACCCCGCGGATCGCCAACCGCCTCCTCCGCCGCGTGCGGGACTACGCCCAGGTCAAGGGAGACGGCGTCATTACGCGGGACGTCGCTCACGATGCCCTGGACCGGGAAGGGGTGGACGGCCGCGGGCTGGACCGCCTGGACCGCCGGTTCCTCACCGCCATCATCGAGCAGTACGGCGGGGGGCCGGTGGGGATCGAGGCTGTGGCCGCCACCATCAACGACGAGGCGGAGACGCTGGCCGAGATGGTGGAACCCTACCTCCTGAAGATCGGCTTCATCGTGCGGAGCCCCAACGGCCGGCGGGCCACGGCTCCCGCCTATTCACACCTGGGCTATCAGGCCCCTTCCGGGGTGGGCGGGCAGGGGCAGCTTCCGCTCTGAGGGGTGATCGGGCATGCCTGAACTGGGCGGGCTGGGGAAATTACTGATCGGTTTCGGGGTCGTCATGATAATTCTGGGGGGGATATTCCTGCTTTTGGGGAATTTATCGGGGAAGGTGCCTTGGATCGGACGATTGCCCGGCGACATCTACATCGAGCGCGGAAACTGGAGTTTCTACTTTCCCCTCGCCACGTCGATCATTCTCTCCATCATTCTGACCCTCCTCTTTTCCCTCTTCGGCCGGCGCTAGGTCACTCGGAGGCGGGCTTCGCCCCCCTTGGAACGGCCCTCGCGCTCTGCGTGCTCCTGGCGGTCCCCGGGCAGGCGGTAGCGGGCGGGATGATCCGCGTGGCGGTGGCTGACGGGCAGCGAAGCGTCGAGGTGGGCGGCGGAGCGATCCTGGTCACCGACCTCACCGGGCAGCCTGTCTTGCAAGGGCGCCCCTCCTCCGTGAGGGTGGCGCTGCGGAACGGAGGCCTCGACCTCGAGGGCCTCCGGGTGACCGCGGCGCGCCTCCGGCCGTCAGGATCGGGCGCTCTTCGGCTCAACGGTCGGGAATACCCGGGGTCGTTGGATGTCTTGAGGAACGGCGACTCGCTCGTCGTCGTCAACGAGCTGCCCTTTGAGGAATACGTCGCCGGCGCCCTGAGGGCGGAGACCTGGGACAGGTGGCCCCTGGAGATGCTGAAAGCCCAGGCGATCGTGGTCCGGACCTACGCTGCCTATCACCGCGAGCTCAACCAGGCCAAGCCCTTTCATCTCGTGGCCTCGACGGCGAACCAGCAGTACGCGGGGCGGGTGGCCGAGACCTCCCCCGTGTGGCAGGCGGTGAGAGAAACCGACGGGCAGGTGCTCCTCTGGGAACACCAGCTCTTCCCGGCCTTCTATCACAGCGATAGCGGCGGGCACACGGAGGAACCGCGCCTGGTCTTCGCCGCCCGGAACATGCCCTCTCTGAGGGCGGTCCGCTCCGAGTTCTCCGGTGACTCGCCCCACTTTACCTGGAACCTCCACTTCCCCATCGGGCAGTTGAGCGAGATCCTCAAAAGGGGCGGCGTTTCGGTGGGGACGATCGTGCGGCTTGAGGTGCTCGAGCGCTCCCGGTCCCTCCGCGTGCTGAGACTGGCCATCCACGGCACGCGCGGATCCGCCACCCTCGCCGGGGCCGAGTTCCGGCGGATTCTGGGCTACGATACGCTGAAGAGCACCCTCTTCGCCGTGGCGGTGGACGGCCGGTACGCACGGTTCGCGGGGCGCGGCTACGGGCACGGCGTGGGCATGGATCAGTGGGGAGCCAAGGCCATGGCCGATCAGGGGTATGCCGCCCTCCAGATCCTCCAGTACTTCTACCCCGGCGCCACTCTCGCAACGCTCCGATGATCGGTTGGAGCGATTTCGAGAAGGTAGACATGCGGGTGGGCGTCGTAGTGGACGCCAAGGAGTTTCCCGAGGCGAAGAAGCCCGCCTATCGGCTCTGGGTGGACCTGGGATCGCTCGGGGTCAAGCGCTCCAGCGCCCGGATCACCCATCGCTACCGCCTGGAGGACTTGGTGGGCCGCCAGGTAGTGTGTGTAGTGAACTTCCCGCCGAAGCAGGTGGGGCCGTTCGTCTCTGAGGTTCTGGTGATGGGGGCCTACGCCAAATCGGATGAGGTAGTCCTCCTCCGCCCTGACGAACCCGTCGCGCCGGGCTCCAAAATTGGCTAGAAACCAACTGTCGGGGCGTTCCCTGGCTGACGATGTCCGGACAGAGATGTTAGCGTGCGTGACAACGTGTCAAGGATGCTTTTCAATCGTTTCAATACGTTCGGGCTCGGTCACCAGATGGCAGAAAGGTTGCTGTTTTTCGTTGCCCGGAGGAGGTGTCCCATGAGGCGAATTCTATCGGGCCTGTTGTTTCTGGCGCTCTGGGCGGGAGTCGCATTCGCCCAAGAGGAAGCCTGGCGCACGAACATGGCCGACGGCATGAGCGCGTACCAGCAAGGTCGCTATGCCGAGGCCGAGGAGAAGTTCTCCGCTGCCCTCAAAGAGGCGGAGGCGTTTGGGCCAGAAGACTCCCGCTTGGCATCGAGCCTCAACAATCTGGCGTCACTCTACGCCGCTCTGGGTCAGGCCGCGCGGGGGGTGCCGCTTTCCCTGCGGGCGCTGGCGATCCGGGAGAAGGCGTTCGGGAAAGAGCATCCCGACGTCGCCCAGAGCCTCGACAACCTGGGGTCACTCTATGCCGACCAGGCCCAGTATGCCCAGGCCGATCCGCTCTTTCGACGAGCCCTGGCGATCCAGGAGAAGGCCCTGGGACCCGAGAATCCGGCCGTGGCCGAGACCCTCAACAACATGGTGGAACTCCACCGCGCCCGGGGCCAGGTCACGGCGGCGGAGCCGCTCTGCCGGCGGGCGCTGGCGATCGCGGAGAAAGCCCTCGGGCTCGAGGCCCCCGAGGTGGCCACGAGCCTCAACAACCTGGCTGGGCTCTACCTCGCCCAGGCAAAGTACTGGGAGGCCGAGCCACTCTACAAGCGGGCACTGGCGATCAGGGAGAAAGCCCTGGGGCCTGACCACCCCCATGTCGCCACGACCCTCAATAATCTGGGAGTGCTTCTTGTCGCCCGAGGCCAGGCTGCTGATGCTGAGCCGCTCTTTCGGCGGGCACTGGCAATCCAGGAGAAGGCCTTGGGGCCGGGACATCCCCAGGTCGCCACGAGTCTCAACAACCTGGGGCTGATCTATACCACCCAGGGTCGCTACACGGAGCCTGAGCCACTCTACAAGCGGGCTCTCTCAGTTGACGAGAAAGCACTGGGGGCAGAGCATCCGAGCGTCGCCACGGACCTGAATAACCTGGCGTTGCTCTACGCGGCGCAGGGGAAGTATGCCCAGGCCGAGCCGCTCTACCAACGGGCATTGAAGATTCGTGAGAAGGTCCTCGGACCCGGACACCCGGACGTGGCCACAACCCTCAATAACCTCGCCGTGCTCTACTACGAAGTGGAAAGGTACGCCGAGGCCGAGCCGCTCTTCCGGCAGGCACTGGCGATCAGGGAGAAAGCCCTGGGGCCTGACCATCCAAACGTGGCCGTGAGCCTGGAGAACTGGGCCGCGCTCCTGAGGAAGACGAAACGGGAGACGTGGGCGCTTGAGTGGGAGGCTCGGGCCGAGAGGATTCGCGCGAAGTACGCGCAACAAAGCCCACCAAAGTGAGACCGGGTTAGGTTAGCAGGATCCTGAGGTTCAAGGGGCGCACCTTTCCAGGTTCCGTGCCGATCCGCGGGTTGAGGTTCGCCACGTACACGCGCCATTTCCTGATCTCCATGGTGCCCTACTCGCTCAGTTCGTCTTCCAGCCGCTCGAAGGCCTCCAACACCTCCAGAGAGTCGGCGGCCACCAGCGCCGAATCCTTTGCGAGTTTCTGCTTCAGGAGCTTGCGTCTCCAGACCTTGTTGTAGAGGTTGATGGCCTCGTTGAAGTAAGCGTTCCTGGTCTCAACCACGACGTTCGGACGGTGGGTGTCCCCCTCCAGAGGCGCATGGATCAGTGGTCGCCTCGCTGCTCCTGGGATGTCGCTATCCCGGTAGCCGGGGGGCT
>CAYRZF010000123.1:0-5129 GCA_964428805.1 uncultured bacterium
CGGCGATCGACGCCGCCCTCAAGCCTCCGGCCCGCCGCAAGGCGCCGGCCCGCGCCTCCTGACAGCGGCCGGGGCCACGACCTTTGCCCTGACCGTCACGAACCCTACGACCATCCTCTCCTTCGCGGCGATCTTCGCCGGGCTGGGTCTCGGAAGCGGCGCCGGCGGCTACGGCTCGGCGTCGATCATGGTCGTGGGCGTCTTCCTGGGCTCGGCCTTCTGGTGGCTCCTGCTCAGCACCGGTGTCGGCTTCCTCCGCTCTGCTATCACGCCGGCCCATCTGCGCTGGGTGAATCGCGGCGCCGCCGTCATCATCACGGCCTTCGGGCTCGGCGCCCTCCTGAGCCTGCTCGCCTGAGCCGTCCGAGCCCTGACGACGCCCCTGTCCGGGGAGCAGGATCGCCGCAGGAGCCGGATCAGAGCCGGGCGGTCTCGCCTCCAAGGAGGGCTCCGGGGCCGGCGGCTCGACGACGCTGGGGTCTTTCAGGGGGTCCTGGATGCCCGCTGCATGGGGCCGCGTGATGCGAACTGGCGTTAATGTTTTCTATGGGCCGAACTACCACAACCCTGACTTCGAACGGATGGTGGACGAGGCCCAGACCGTCATGGACCCCAAGAAGCGCCTGGAGCACTACCATCGGATCAACCGGTTCTGGGTCGAGGACGCGGCGGCGATGCCGCTCTATCAGCAGGTCGATCTCTATGGGGTGACGAAGCGCATGGTCTGGAAGGCGCGCGGCGATGAACGCGTGAAGGGCTTCGACATGGCCGTGAAGTAGGTAGCGGCGGGTCCAGCCAGGAGGACGGGCGCCCCGGGGGACTCCCGCGGGCGCTTTCGTTTTGAGGTCACTCACGCCACGCGAAATCAATGGTAAACTTCATGCCGCGATATAAGGCGAGAGACGCCGTGAGGAGGTGAGCCCGGCGACGCCTAGCGAGCCCACGGTGCGATGTCCATCCTGTCAGGCGGAAAACCCCCCCACGCAGAAGTTCTGCGGGGAGTGTGGCGCTCGCCTGCCCGCTGCCTGCCCCGCCTGCGGCCACCCGAATCTCCCTACGCAGAAGTTCTGCGGCGAGTGCGGCGCCAAGCTCGGCGCCACCGCTCAGCCGGCCACGGCCGCGCCCCCCCCTGCGCCGGCTCCCGCCGCCGAGGAAGAGACAGCCGCTCCATCCTCGCCCGGTCCCTCGGCCGCCTTCCGCGACGCCGCCCCCGTCACCTACACCCCGAAGCACCTGGCCGAGAAGATCCTCACCTCCAAGAGCGCCATGGAGGGGGAGCGAAAGAGCGTGACCGTGATGTTCGCCGACGTGTCCGGCTTCACGGCGATGTCAGAACGCCTGGACCCCGAGGAGGTCCACGCGATCATGGACCGCGCCTTCGAGGTCATCCTGGGCGCCGTCCACCGCTACGAGGGCACGATCAACCAGTTCCTGGGGGATGGTGTGATGGCGCTCTTCGGGGCGCCGATCGCTCTCGAGGACCATGCGCATGCCGCCCTGAGCGCGGGGCTGGCGATCCAGGAGGGTCTCGTGCCATTGCAGGAGGATGTGCGGCGTACCCACGGCGTGGAGTTCCGGATACGGATGGGTATCAACACGGGCCTCGTCGTCGTGGGCGCCATCGGCCGAGACCTCCGCATGGACTACACGGCGGTGGGCGACACCACGAACCTGGCCGCGCGCCTCCTCGGCATCGCCAAGCCGGGCCAGATCGTCGTCAGCAAGCGCACGCAGCACCTCAGGGAAGGGTTCTTCGTCTTCGAGGATCTGGGCGATTTCCAGGTCAAGGGCAAGACCGAGCCGGTCCGGGCATACGCCCTGGTGCGGGAGATCAAGGGCCGCACCCGGCTGGAGGTGTCGAAGGAGCGCGGGCTGACCCCGCTGGTCGGGCGCGATCAGGAGCTAAAGTCTCTCACCGGAATCCACCGCCGGGCCGCCGACGGCCAGGGCGCCATCGCGCTGCTCGTGGGCGACCCGGGGGTCGGCAAATCCCGTCTGCTCTACGAGTTCTTGCACCGGCTCGAGACGGAAGGAGTCCTCGAGCTGGAGACGACCTGTGCGTCCTATGGCCGCTCCATGGCGTACCGTCCGATCGTGGAGCTGCTGCGGCGCTACCTCGGCCTCTCCGACGGGATCAGCGGCGAGGAGATCCGGAGCCGCGTCGCCGAGCAACACCAGTTCCTCGGCCTGGAGGGAGAGGAGCGGTCCATCTTGCTCGCCCACTTCCTCGGCGTGTCCGCCCTGCCGGAATTTCTCAACCGCCTGTCCGGTCCCCAGTTGAAAGAGCGGACCCTGGGCGTGCTTCGCGACGTGCTCCTCCGAGCGAGCGAGCTGGCGCCGCTCATCCTCATCGTCCTTGAGGGCTGGCACCCGAACCTGATTCAGGGAGGGAAGCACCCAGTTCCGACGGCGCTAACTGATCGAGAACTCGGAGGCTTGCCCGGGAGCCGCATCTTGCGCAGCAGTTCCCACTGGTCAGAAGATCACCTGCACACGGAGGCCGATGTACCGCGTCTTCAGGATCCCGCTCGGTGATCCGCCGGTGAGGGGCCCCGAGCCGGCGAAACGATCGCGGTACGAGAGGGCGACGTTGAGCGGCAGCGGGAAACGCCCCGCTCTGTACAGCGGCAGCGTGGAGTAGTTCACGCGAACGATGTAAACCTGCTCGGTCGAGTCCGAATTCTTTTCGAGGAGCTGAGTCGGAAATCCCATGTGCCCCGAAATACGATCCTCGAGCTTGAAGCCGTATTTGTAGAGGCCCGAGAGTGACAGGCCGGACAACACCTGGTACAGGGCGGTGAACTCGAATTCGAACCTGTCCCCGAGATCCCTGTCGACTCGCTCTCGGTTCGTCGTGAGCGAGTTCGCGGCCGCCACTCGTACTGTTGCGCTGTCGGGCAGCACCCACTCATACCTGAAGGTGAAGTCCACAACGAGATCGCCGGGGGCGGCGATGGGGTCGCTCGCTCGAGTCGGCTTCTCTTTCCACAGGTTGCTCAGGATATAGTCGTTGTGCAAGCGGGCGAGGAGCCCATAGGCGCCTGAACTCCAGGCGACGTCCGACAGATCATCGGGATCGTCCTGCCGTCCGGTCGGGAACCTCACCCCGCCGGTCGCGGCCAACCGCCAATCGTCGGTCCGTAAATACTGGTACTTGGCTCCGAGCACGATATCTCCCAAACCCTCCGCAGAAAAGTCTTGAACCCTCTTGAAGCCGAAGCCGCTGATTCCTGGGAGGCCCGGCCCCAGGACTTGCTGCACATCCTCTGTCGTGAACCGTCGCGTGTTTGGGCAAGCGAGAGGGAGGACGGCGGCACCTGAGCCACAGAGGGGGCCGGGCCCTGCTCCGGTCCTCAGCCCGACGTTCGCGCTCGACCCGGGTGCGGAATTCAGAGATGCCTTGACGTCGTTCCGTACCCAGTAGTATGGGACCTCGATGCCGGCGGTCAGTCTGTCGGTGATGCCGTACGCGAACGTGAAATTCAGAATGTCGTATGTGTACTTGAACCGCACGAGGCTATCACCGATGCTCGCGCCGCCGGGAACGAACGGGTCCAATGGCCTGAGGAGCGGTAAGACGGAACTATCGAGGCGTCGATTGTTGAAGCCGGCTGCAAGATCTTCGGCGTTCCCATGCGGGCCCCACCGTTGTTCGATCGGGAAGAAGAAGAGATTCTCAAACGCCACACCGGATCTTCCTTTCGGGAGCACCAAGGCATCATCGGCACGAGCCACACCCGAGAAGAATAGCGAAGACAAGAGGACAATCGCACAGAGTCGAAGGAATGTTTTCATCCTCGTTAGCCTCCATCCGGCCGCAGCCTGAGCCGGGAGCTCAGCTCAGCGGCAGCGGATCCTTTGTCTCGATCCCCACCCCGCGATCGGTAATGTACCGCACCTCCCCCAGGGTTGGCAATCCGGTGTCACCGTCGGTGAGGATCTCAAGGCGATACGACTGCCCTGGCTTGAGGACCGTGGGCGGCACCATGCCGAGGCAGAGACCGTACACGCTGGCATCGAGCACCGAGCCCACGTACGTTTCCTCACCGACCCACAGCCGAGCCTGCCAGGGCACCCGGCGCCTGGCATGCCGCCGCCGCTCCTCGGGCCGAACCGCCTCCTCCTCCGGGCCCGCCAGGACCCGGTACGCGCGCATCGGCGTCGCAACGTTGAGCGTAGGCAACATCAGCGCCCTCCGGCGGCGGTCGCCCCGCCCGTGGCCCCCATCCCTGTGACATAAGGTGCCAGACTCGGACGCTGGGCTCCCCAGGAGCCGACGGCACAGCCGCCCCAGGAGCCGATGCCACAGCCGCCCCGGGAGCCGATGCCACAGTAAGTGCTTGGAGGGGGATTTCCAATCCCGCACCCCCGGAGGATATTTACAGCGATTTAACCGGCCGGTCTCTCGTCAGGACGCGCCCATCGGTTTGTAGCTACCCGCGATTTTCCCTGCCGCGGCGAAGATGTCTTTCGCCTCGGCCGTGGTAAAGGCCTGGGTCGTTACCGTGCCTTCTATGCCGCCGCCGCCCGTGGCGACGAATGACAGCATGCTCGCAGCTTTCGCGTCCGGCATTTCCGAGACGAGGATGAAATCATGTTGGCCAAGCGTGAAGTATAGAGAAAGCAGCTTTCCTCCCGCCTGCGCGCAAAGGCTCGCAATGACGGCTTGTCTGTCCTCCGGCTTTGCCAGCCCGCCCTTGATATACTCGCGCGTGAAGCGCCCTTGCGTGATGAATGTTGGCATGATGAACCTCCTTTTTTGCGCTTGGCCCGCCAAGGGCCAGACGCCTCGTGAGCTTAGCACGGCTGAGAGCGGTGAACCATCTAAGCCAGGATTTCCGATATGGACCCATTTTCTGCTCCCTCTTTTGCTACTGAGCGAGCCGCAGGCCCTCCAACCAACCATTCCACCCGTTGAGCGTAGCCAACATTAGCACCCTCCGGCGGCGGTCACCCCGTCCGTGGCCCCCGTCCCCGTGACATAACCTCCCAGACTCGGACGCCGGCCGCCCCAGGAGCCGACGGCACAGCCCGCGGCGCCCGAGGGTCCTCCCTCGGGACCTGCCTTGTCACAGCCCCAGCATCATCGAGACTCCATCACGAGCGGGGGCGGCGCTAGAGCTTCGCCG
>CAYRZF010000124.1:0-5109 GCA_964428805.1 uncultured bacterium
CCTTTCCTCGTTGCATCGAAAACTCTATGCCTCTACCTGTCCGCTGTCAAGGCGGTCAGTTAGTCCGTTTGCCGAGCGACCACAAACCAGTTGGAGCGGGGACGACTGCTCGGCTGGCGGCGGTCGCCGCCCCGCCGCTCCGGCTCGTGCGCCCGGTCGCGCCACCGCCGCTGCCCTCGCCGCCGGTCGAGGAGGACCTGGACTCTCTCGACCCCAGAGAACTGTCGCGTCAGATAGTCGCAGAGGTCGGGCGCATCTTCGGCGACGATTAGCAGATGTTCGAAGCGATTCATTACTTGCCCACCAGCAAGAAGACGAGCCAGACCGTCGCAATCGCCACCACCATCCCGATCACGTTCGCGAGATCCCGGCACGCCTGCTCGTCCTCGGAGGAGAGGCGAGTTTTCATCGCTCAACCTTGAATTTTGATCGCTGCGGCGTGCGTAGCCTCAGCCACCGCTGATAGGCGAGTTCGCGCTTCAGCCAGGTTGAACCGCGGACACCGAGCCACGCCACGAGTCCGCCTACGCCAGCACCAAGCACGAGCCGGCCCGCTTTCTTCATGGGAACTACACTCGTTCGCTTTAGCCAGGCATCTCTCGTGCCACCTTAACAAAGCAATGAACACGGCCACATGGGAGGTCGTGCTCTTACCTATCGTGCCCAGTCTGTGAAGCAACTTGCCTATTTTGAGGACTCCAATCCACGGCGCGAGCGGCTCAGGCGACAGGTGTTGACTCCCGGGAAACAAGTGGGCAGAATCATTGACGCGAGCCGTTAGCTCAGTAGGTAGAGCACCTGCCTTTTAAGCAGGGGGTCGGTGGTTCGATCCCACCACGGCTCACCAGACCCCGTCGTCTAGTCTGGCCAAGGACGCGACCCTTTCAAGGTCGAGATCGCGGGTTCGAATCCCGCCGGGGTCACCACTTCTTCTCATGCTGTTGCACCCGCCTTTAATGAGCTATGGACTCCGCCGAGAGCGGAGGCTCATGCACCAGTCCTCGATTGCCCGGCGCATCGCGTCCGGCTGCTCGGTGGGGATCCAGTGCCGCGCGTCCAGCCTGACGACCTGGTAGGCCGGGAACTTTGCCAGCAGCTGTTCGGTGAGCATGGGATCGCTGAAGATGCTCCCGGTGGAGAGTAGCGCGAGGACCGGGGTCGTGATGGCCGACAGATCGGGGAGTGGGCTGCTCACAGCGATCAGTGCCTGCAGATAAGTTCCGCTCGGCGTGGTGCGCAGGTCGAGCCAGGGAGACGCGTACCGCTTCAGCAGCGCATCGGCCGATCCCCCCGCCGAGAGAGTCGCCCGGGTTTCGCGATCGAGTTCCTCAAGGTTGAGGGGCGCCAGCCGCCGGCGATGGATTCCGAACGCGTTCAGCGCGCGGATGAGCCAGACCGCCGGAACGAACAGGCGCCGGAGCCTGGCGATCAGCCGCATGCGGCCGGCCAATGCCTCGTGGAGCACGGGCTCGACGAGGACGAGTCCCGAGGCCTTCCCGGGATAGTGGGCGCTGAACTCCACGGCGATGTTTGCGCCGAGGCAGTGCCCGGCCACAACGGCCCGCGGATAGCCCTCCGCGTCCAGGATGGCCGCAAGGTCGGCGGACCATTCGGCCATGCCGATGCGCCCACGGTGAAGAGACAGACCCTGTCCACGGAGATCGACCCGCAGGAGGTCCCATGACTCCCTCAGGGTCGTCCGGGCTACAAACTCGGACCACCGGGTCATGTTGCTGGCGAGACCGTGGAGCAATACGAGGACCTGGCGTGGTGGGCCAGGCCGCCAGAGTCGGTACGCAATGACTACGCCGTCGGACGCCCTCAGGGTCCGGGCGGTGTCCATCCCGTGGCAGTCATCGCCGCTAGCGACCTCTGAGAGGGCGGTGCGGCTCGTGCCTCCCTCGTCGTCGCTCCTCAGCCGTCGTCTTGGAAGACGCGGGCGCGGGATCACTGCTGACTTGCCCCTCCCGGCGTGGAAGTCGAGGCGGTGGAAGGAGCAGACGATGCTGAGGCCCGGCCGCTATCGGCGGCCGGCTGGCGGCGATCAGGGATTTCCGTGAGCGCGCCCAACATCAGGACCAGCAGGACGCGGGAGTTTTTCACGAGACGCTCCACGATTACGATTCTAGGGGAAAATCAAGCCCGAGGGAAGGGAGCAGAAGCGGGGGGGTAACGGACCGCGTCAAGCCCGATGTTTGATGGCGTCGCTGCCTTCCGCGCTCACATTGAGGGAGAGTTTTTTGCTCCCTACCGCGCGACAGGAGTTCGCGCTGGACTGAGGGAGCAGCGGCTTCATCCCTTATTGACTTCGTGACCCCGACCCCATAGTGTAAGGGGCGTTTGGATCCTATGGGCCTCGCGCGGACTGTCCTGTGCCTCGCTCCGCTGCTCCTCTGGGGACTGCTCTCGCCGGTCCCGTCCGGGTTTGCCGCCCAGCAACACTCGACCGAACCCGCAGGGGTCTACATCGACCGCGGGATCCTCGAGTACGACGACAAGAAATACGCCGAGGCCCTGAAGAACTTCCTCGAGGCTTTGCGGATCGACCCCGAGAACGCGGAGGCACGCTACTTCGTCGGGATCGCCTACCTGGCCCTGGACCAGGCGGACCAGGCCATCGCCCACCTCGAGAAGGCGCGCCAGCTCGACCCGAATGACCTCGATATCGTCTTCAACCTCGGTGTCGCGTACTTCACCAAGGGGGACTACGAGCGCGCCCAGGCCCAGTTCCTCTTCGTCCACCAGCGGGATCCCAAGCGCGAAAACCTCGGCTACTATCTGGGGTTCATCCATTTCAACCGGAAGGAGTACGAGCAGGCTCTTCGCTACTTCCAGGAGAACGTGTCCAGCGACATCCGCTTCCAGCAGCAGAACCGCTTTTACATCGGCCTGACGGAACATCACCTGGGCCGGGACACCGAGGCGGCCCGGGACCTGGGCGAGGCGGTCGCCCTCCGCCCCACCTCGCCCCTGGGGCGGACCGCCAAGCTCTTCGCCGAGGCGATCGCCCCGAAGCCGGAACCCAGACGGTACCGGATCGGGGTAAGTGGCGGCGTCTCCTACGATGACAACCCCGCCCTGGCGCCGTCGGAGAACGTCCTGGGGCTCCGGCAGTTTAAGCAGGGTAGCACCGCCCAGATCGCCCAACTGAGGCTGGAATACGATCTGATCCAGGCGGAGGCCGATACCCTGACGGCAAGCTACCAGATCTTCTCTAACGTCTACAACAACGTCCAGAACCTGGATGTTCTTGACAACACCTGGGGGGCGAACTACGTGCACCAGGCGAAGCTGGGCACGCTGCCCGCCTGGTATGGGGCCCAGTACAGCTACGACTACCTGCTGCTGAACTATGACGTTTTTCTATCCACTCACACCGCCACCGCTTCCCTGACGCTGTCCGAGAACGACTCGAACTTCACGAGCATCCAGCACCGGTTCCAGGATAAGGACTTCCGCTTCCCGATCACGCTGGGTATTCCTCAGGAGAAGCGCGACGGGCAAAACTATCTCCTCGGCGTGTCCCACATCCGGCTCTTCGCCGGAGGCAAGCACTTTGTGCGTGTCGGCTACCAGTTCGAGATTGAGGACACCCAGGGAGCCGATTACCGGTACTTCGGCAACAAAGTCTCGGTGGGCTTTCAGGTGACGGGCCCGTGGGATGTCCGCTTCCAGGCGGGCTACGATTTCCAGTACCGGGCTTATCCGAACACCAACATTCTCGCCGTGACCCTGAACCAGGAGCAGGCAGCCGGTTCCGACGTCCAGGGCGCCCCGTTTAAGACTCTTCGGCGCGACAAGGACCACGTGTTCACGGCCTCCCTCTCGCGTGATTTCGGCTACGGGCTCAGCGCCTCTCTCGAGTTCTTCAAGGAGTTTAACAATTCCACGTTCTCCCTGTTCGAGTTCAACCGAAACGTGGTCACGTTGTCCGTCGGCTGGAAGCACTGACCCGCACAGGCCTTTTGATCATGGTACGATGAGTGGGATGAAAAGAATCTTGTGGGTGGTCCTTCCGGTCGTGTTCGCAGTGCTCCAGGTCCAGGCGCCTCCCGTCCGTGCCCAGCAGCCGGCCACATCGGTCGAGGTCCACCTGAAGCTTTCCCGCAAGCTCCCGGCTGCGCAACCGCTGCCCGAGCCGCGAATCGCGGAGAAGGACGCCGAGCAGGCGATCGCCGAAATGAAGGGGCGCGAGTGGCGCGACGAACTGCTCCGAGAGGTCCTACAGGGCCGAGTCCGACGGCCGGACCTCGACCCCGGCGTCATCAGCGGTATCCAGTCACGCAATATCAACGACGCCCTCCGCCGCCGCTAAGCAGGACGGAAGTTTTTGCCCTGTTGCCCCTGTGTTTCCTATGGTATAGTTTATTGCGAAGATGGATCCGGGAGCCGCGCCAGTAGGCTCCTGACGAATTGGCCCTTCCAGGGAGGTTTCCCCCAAGTGACCTTGCTCATCCGTCAAATCCTTCTCTCGACTCTCCTGCTTATCCTCGCCGTCCCCGCCTGGGGCCAGGGGGAGCAAGGGGTCGGCGTGGTCACGGCCCTCACGGGCAAGGCCGGCCTCAAGCGGCCCCAGGCTCCAGAGGCCCCGCTCAAGCTCCGTGATTCCCTCTTCGTCCGGGACGTGGTGGACACCCAGAAGGAGTCCCTGGCGCGCATCCTTCTCATGGGCAAGAGCAGCGTGACCGTTCGGGAGCTCTCGCGCTTGGAGCTCCGGGAGGAGACTCGGCCCGACGGGGCGCGGCGGGTGATCATCGACCTCGCCGAGGGGAAAATCCGGGTTATGGTGGCGCGGCGGCTGATGAAGCCGGGGGACGAGGTGCAGATCCGGACTCCGAATGCCATCGCGGCCGTGCGCGGATCGGACGGGATCATCGAGGCCACGACGCTCCCCGATGGGAGGCCACAGACCTCGGTGCTTGTCGCTTCGGGAGCATTTGAAGTGACCGCGCCGAGCACGCGTCCGATCGCCATGGCGGAGACGATGTCCGATGTGGCGCCGGGCATTCGGATTGCGCAGGGCGCGGGGCTCTCTTTGGGTGGAGGGAACCCCAACTTCTGGGTCGCCGCAGGCCCTCCGGGGCTTCAGCAGGTAGTTGCGAGGTTTGC
>CAYRZF010000125.1:0-4999 GCA_964428805.1 uncultured bacterium
TCGTCCACTGTGGTCTTGTTCACGAAATCCGCCGCGGCGTGAACGTTTTCCTCGAAGAGCGTCCCGCCGAAGTCGTCTGCTCCGAACTGGAGCGCCACCTGGCCGGTGCGCTTGCCCTCCGAGAACCAGGACGCCTGGATGTGGGGGAAGTTGTCCAGGTAGAGCCGCGAGACGGCCAGCATCCTCAAGTACTGGTTCGGGCCGGCATAGTGCTTGATCCATTTTTCTAGCAGCGTGTTGCCCGGCTTGAAGGACCACGGGACGAAGGCTGTGAAACCGCCGTATTCGTCCTGCAGGTCGCGGATGGCGTCCAGGTGGTCGAGGGCGTCCTCGGGTTCTTCCACGTGGCCGTACATCATCGTGGCGGTGGACTTGAAGCCGAGCCGGTGAGCCTCCCGGTGGACCTCGAGCCACGCCGACGGGCCGCCCTTCTTGGGCTCGATCCGCTGGCGGACGCGATCGGAGAGGATCTCGGCGCCGCCGCCGGGCAGGGAGTACTGGCCGGCCTCCTTCAGCTCCGAGAGGATCTCCCGCACGGTGAGCCCGGCGACCTGGCTCATGGTCTGGATCTCGGAGGCGGTGAAGAAGTGCGGCGTGACCTGGGGGAAGCGGCGGCGGGTTTCGCGGACGAGCGCGAGGTAATAGTCGAGCGGAATCTCGGGATTGTGGCCGCCCTGGAGGAGGACGGTCGTCGCGCCCTTGGAGGCGGCGAACTCGACCTTTTTGAGCACTTCCTCAACCGTGAGGGTGTAGGCCTCCGGGTCGCCCGGCTTGCGATAGAAGGCGCAGAACTGGCAGTCGGTGACGCAGACGTTGGTGTAGTTGGGATTCGAATCGATGACGAAGGTGACGACCTTCTCGGGATGGCGCTGGAACCGGGCCGCCTGCGCCAGGGCTCCCAACTCCAGCAGCGGAGCCTCGGTCAGGAGCCACTGGCCTTCTTCGCGGGTGAGGCGCTTGCCAGCCTCGCTCTGCTGCCGGATCTCCTCACGCATCGCGGCCTAGTTCCAGACTTTGATGACGTTGTACAGGGCGTCCCGCTCGACGGGAATTTTGCCCGCGTCACGAATCATGCGAAGCAGTTGGTCGCGCGCGAGGCCCGCGGGGCTTTCCGCCTTCGCCGCGTGGGCGATCCGCTCGTCTTCTAGGGTGCCGTTCACATCGTCGGCGCCGAAGTGGAGCGCGATCGAGGCCGTCGCCTCGCCGATCATGATCCAGTACGCCTCCACGTGGGGGAAGTTATCCAGGAGCAGCCGTGCGGCCGCGATCGTCCTGAGGTCGTCGGTCGGGGGCGTCTGGCGCGGGACGAGCTTCGTGTCGCCGACCTGGTAGGCCAACGGGATGAATGTCAAAAACCCACCGCTCTCGTCCTGCTGCTGCCTCAGCCTGAGCAGGTGATCCACCCGCTCTTCCAACGTTTCCACGTGGCCGTAGAGCATGGTCGCGTTGGTTCTGATTCCCAGGCCGTGGGCGATGCCGTGGATCTCGCACCAGCGGTCGGCGCCGGCCTTGCCGGTGTAGGCGAGCAGCTTTTGGAGGCGCGGTGAGAAGATTTCAGCGCCGCCTCCGGGCATCGAGTGCAGCCCCGCGGCCTTGAGCCGGCTCAGCGTGTCCGCGGGTTCGATCTTCCAGCGCCGCCAGAAGTAGTCGATCTCGGCGGCGGTGAAGGCCTTGATCTGCACTTGAGGATGCTGGGCGTGGATGGCCGCGATCATGCGCTCGTAGTACTCGAAGGGCCAGTCGGGATGGTGGCCGCCCACGATGTGGACCTCGCGGACGCCGTCTTTGATCATCGCCAGGATGTCCTCGATCGAGTGCTCGAAGGCTCCGGCCTCTCCCTTTTTTTTGGCGAAGTCGCAAAACGTGCAGGAGAGGACGCAGACGTTGGTGGGGTTGATGTACCGGTTGATCACGAAGAAGACCCGGTCGCCGACGCGGCGCTGCTTGGCGAAGTCGGCGATGCGGCCCAGACCCAGGAGGTCGTCGGTCTGGAAGAGCAGCAGGCCTTCCTCGCGGGTGAGCCGCCCGCCCCCGGCAACTTTGTCCCAGATGGGCATCAGGCGGGCATCCCTGAGCAGGGGAGCGCCCGTTAGGATCATGGTGTCGGTCCGCATCTTATCGGAGCCCGACCTGACTGTCAATGTTCCCAAAACAGAAGGCGTTTTCCGAGGGGTTCTGCTATCCTACGGAGCCATGGGCGAGTACGACCGCCGCTACTTCGACGAGATCGAAGTGGGAGAGGAGTATGTCTCCCCCGGCCGCACCGTCACGGAGGCCGACATCGTGATCTTTGCCGGCCTTTCGGGAGATTACAACGTTCTCCACACCGACGCCGAGTTCATGAAGAAGTCCATCTTCGGCGAGCGGATTGCCCACGGCCTCCTGGGCCTGGCGATCCAATCCGGCCTCCTGACGCGCGGCATGCGTCCCTACGCCACGCTGGCTCTCCTCGGACTCAGATGGAAGTTCAAGGGGCCCATCAAGATCGGTGACACGATCACCGTCAGGGCCAAGGTGATCGAGAAGCGCGAAACCTCGAAGAAGGACCGCGGGATCATCACGCTCCAGCGCCAGGTGTTGAACCAGAGAGGCGAGGTGGTTCAGGACGGCGAGACCGACGTGATGGTGGAGCGACGGGGCCCCTGAGGGGTGTTCTACTTCGAGGATGTATCCATCGGCATGGTGGTAGAGACGCCCGGGTGGACACTGACGGAAGCGGACGTGCTCCGCTACGTCGGCCTCACCGGCGACTGGGATGCCGGGACGACCGATGACGAGTTCTCCCGCCACACGGAAGCCGGGAGCCGCGTTATCCCGGATCTCCTTCCGCTCTGCATCTCCATCGGCCTCGGGTGGAGAGTTCCCCACCCCCCTCTGGTCGTCCTGGCCTTCATGGGCTTCGAGTGGAACTTCTTGCTGCCGCTTCGCGTGGGAGACACGATCCGGATGCGGTCGAAGGCCGTCGGCAAGCGCGCCATGAAGGACAGCGGAGTGCTGGTCGAGGAGCACGAGATCGTGAACCAGCACGGGACGATCGTTCAGTCAGGCAAACTGACGTTCCTCGTAGCCAAGCGCCCGACGCAGTGATAGGGTCTCCCATGGCAGTTGCTCCGCGTGTCCTCATTCTCACCGCCAGCTACGGCTGGGGACATCATCGCGCGGCCCAGGCGCTGGCGGCCGCCTTCCGGCGCGCGGGGGCCCAGCCCACAGTCGTTGACCATTTCCGTGAGCTGGTGCACCCGGCCTTCGACAGCGCCAGCCAGGCGGTGTACTACTGGATCCTGCGCCACGTTCCGGCCCTCTGGGGCGCCGCCTACTGGCTCGGCGACCAGATTCCCACGACCTCGCCACTCCTGCTCGGGATGAATCGCCTCGGAGTGCGGAAGCTCGAGCGGCTTCTTCGTGCCGCCACACCCGATCTCGTCGTGACGGTCCACGCCACGCCCGCCGCCGCGCTCTCCGAGCTCCGTCGTGCGGGGCGCGGCGCAGTCCCCCACGCGACGGTTTTCACCGACTTCGTGGCCCACACGCAATGGATCTTCGAGGCGGTGGACCGGTACTTTGTCCCGGCTGAGGAGATTGCCAATGACCTCTCCGCCCGCGGGATTCCCCACGAGCGGGTGGTGGTCTCCGGCGTGCCGGTGGACCTGGAGTTCACGCGCCCGGTGGAAAAGTCGGCCGCCCGGCTGGCCCTCGGTCTGTCGCCACGGGTTCCGGTCTTGCTGCTGATGGGTGGAGGCCAGGGGTCCCTCGGGGGGGTCGAGACGGCGGTCAGGGTCCTGCTCAAAGCCGGCCGATCCTTCCAGGCGATTGTGGTGGCCGGGCGCGGGGAACGGTTCGCCGAGCGCTTGAGACAACTCTGTCGCGGTCGGGAGTCGCAGTTCAGGGTGTTCGGCTTCACGGAATCGGTCCGTCAGTTCATGGCGGCTTCCGACCTTCTCGTGACCAAAGCCGGCGGGGTCACGCTGGCGGAGGCCATGGCTGCTCAGCTGCCCATGGTCTGCGTCGGCTCGCTGCCGGGACAGGAGGCCAGGAATGAGCGGTTTGCCACGCGCGCGGGAATTGCGCTTCTCGCCCGGTCTGAGGCTGAGCTGCTCGATGCCATCTTTCGGCCCTTCGATGACCTAGCGGTGCTCGGGGGCCTCCGCGACAACATTCGGCGCGTGTGCCGGCCGCGGGCTGCCGACGTCATCGTGGAGTCGCTCCTCGGACGGCCGGCCCGGATCACCGAGGTCGCCTCGTGAACCCGCTGCCGTTCCTGGTGGTTCCCTGCGCCCTCTGGGCCGGTTATACCGGTGGGGCTCACCTCCAGGCCTTCCGTTCCATCCGGCACGGACCCCGGGGGGCCCCGCGTCTGGCGCTGACGTTCGATGACGGCCCCGATCCGGAGCATACCCCCAAGGTGCTCGAGGTGCTCCGTGCCGCGGGCGTTCGCGCCACTTTTTTCGTTGTAGGAGAGCGCGCAGCCCGCGCGCGCGACCTCATCCGGGAGATGGCCGCGGCCGGGCACGAGGTCGAGAATCACACCTGGTCTCACTCGAACTTATGGCTCTGCGGGCCGCGCCGGACGGCGCGCGAGATTTCGCGAGTGCAGGAGCTGGTAGCGGAACTGACCGGTCGGCGGCCGCGGTTTTTCCGCCCGCCCTGGGGCATGGTCAATCTGGCGGTCTTCCCGACGCTCCGGAGGCTCGGGATGCGGTGCGTGCTCTGGTCGAATCAACCAGAAGGTCTCAGGCCGGTCGCGCCTGAGGAAATGGCCTCCCGGGTGATCCGAGGTGCCTCACCCGGAGCGATCGTGGATCTCCACGATGCCGAGGGGGTGCGCGGGGCGCCCGGGCGGCTGCTCGAGGCCCTGCCCCCGATGCTGGAGGGCCTGGGCGCTGCCGGTTACGCGTGCGTGTCCCTCGCCGAGCTTCTCTCCGACGCGTAGCCCTCACTCTCACACGCCCCCTGGAAGTCGGTCAAGGCATCGGCTAGAATCAGCCGACTGCCCTTTTCA
>CAYRZF010000126.1:0-3426 GCA_964428805.1 uncultured bacterium
CAGGCCCCGCGGACCTCAGCCAGTGCCCCGCAGCTGTCCAAGGCTCGCATCCTCGTGAACGAGGCCCAGGCTGCGTGCAAGGCTGGCGATATGACCAAGGCGTCCCAGAAGGCCAAGGCCGCCATGGAGCTCATGAAGTAGAAATAAGACCCTTCGTCCCCCCCCAAGGCCCCAGGGGATTCACCCTGGGGCCTTCTTTTTTTCCCGAGCCAGGAGGTATAGAATCCCCCCATGGTGCTCCTGCCGCGTCGAAGTGCGCTCGGAGCCGCCCTCGGGCTGTCACTGTTAGTGGCCTGGGTTAGACCCGTCGGGGCTGACCGGGTGCTGACGGTTCAGGAAGCGCTTCTGCGCGCCAAGCCCGCCGTGGCGCTGGTCATCGCCGAGGTCGTCGCCGAGGTCAGGCTCAATTGCGGAAGCGGCGAGACTCGGGTCACCCCTCCTCCTTTCAGGGAAACGGGCACCGGGTGGTTCATTGACGCCCGGGGCCTCCTCATCACGAACGGCCACGTCGTGCAGCCCGCCCACACCCCCCCCCGCTGGATGATCAATTCCTTTGCCCGCCGAGCCATCGAGTCGGCCTGCGTGCCCGCCATGCTCCGACAGATGGGGGTGACCCCCGGAGAGCGGCCGGAAGTGGAGGATCGGCTCAAGCGGCAGGCCCTCGACAGTGTTCTTCCGACAACCAAGGTGAAGCTGGACCCGGGAATCTTCGTGCTGCTATCCAACGGCACCCGCATGCGCGCCGAGGTAAAGAAGTTCAGCCCGCCGCTCTCGGTGGGGGATGCGGGGGGTGAGGGGAAGATGTCGGGGCGGGACCTGGCCCTGGTCAAGATTCCGGGCAAGGATTTCCCGGTCCTCCCGCTCGCCGACTCCAAGGCGGCCAAGATCGGCGACCCGATCCATATCCTGGGCTTTCCGGGCGTGGTGCTGAGCCATGAGCTGTTGAATCAATCTTCCACCGTCGAGGCGTCCGTCACCAATGGTGCCGTGTCCGGATTCAAGCAGGACATCGCCAACCAACCGGTGATCCAGACCGACGCCCCCGCCGCCTGGGGCAATAGTGGTGGGCCCGCCGTGAATACCAGGGGCGAAGTGGTCGGGGTGCTGACCTTCGTCTCGCTGGCACCGGGACCGGAGGGCGGGATCGTGCAGGGGTTCAACTTTGTCATCCCATCAAATGCGGTACGGGAGTTCGTCCAGGGAACTGAGGTGAAACTCACCGCGGAGAGCCCGTTCAACAAGGTTTGGTGGGCCGGTCTGCGGGAGCAGTTCGACGGGAACTTCCGTCGGGCCGAGGCCCAATTCAACGAGGCCAACAAGCTCGTCCCGAACCTCCCCGACGTCAAGCGCATGCTCGCGGAGGCCCAGGACAAGATCAAGAACCCGCCGCCTCGGCCGTTCCCCTGGGCATGGGTCGCGCTCGGGGTCACGGTCATGAGCCTCGGCAGCTATGGGGTCATGTGGGGACGCCGGTGGTGGCGAAACCGGTACCGGGTCGCGCCCTCCGTCGTTATCCGCCTGCTGGAGGAAGGCAAAAACCCGCTGATTCTCGACGTCCGGAGGCCATCGGCTTTCGAAACGAGTCCCCTCAAGATTCCCGGTGCCCTCTACGTGTCCCCCGAAGATCTCGATGCGGGCAAGTTCGACCTCGAGGTCGAGGCCGATCGAACCGTCATCGCCTACTGCACCTGACCGGACGAGGCCACGAGCGCCCGTGCGGCGCAAAGGCTGAGGAAGCTGGGATACAAAGACGTGAAGATTCTCAAAGGGGGTCTCGGGGCCTGGGCCAACACCGGCCTCCCGCTCGAGGCCAAGGCCGGCCTCCCGGCGATCGGCGTCGAGCTCTACAAGAGCATGCTGGGGATGGCGGGGAGCTGAAGCTCAGGAAGACTCGGGTCAGGCTGAGGCTTTTACTGACGGGATGTTCGCGATTTGTTCGTTGCCACGTTAGAGCCCTCGGCCCTGGCGGGACGGCTTGATCTGCTCCCGGATGAACCGGACGAAGCTTTGGGCCCGAACTGCTCCAAGAACTTCCGCCACTGCGGCGTCAGGACGCCATTGGAGGGAAGGCAAAGACCGTTGAGTCCCGCCTGGCCAAGGAGTTCCTGCAATCTGGTCTCCTCAGCCCGGACGTCGCTGGGGGGAAGGGACCGCTTCTCCGGTTCTGCGGGCTCCAACTTCTCTACGACCTCGGGTTTCCGGTCCCCGGCCCCGTTAGGGCTTGCTACTCCTTCCGCTGGTCGGGTGTCTTCGACGAACTCGGGCGGCACGGACCGCTCCTCCGGCTCTATGGAGGACCGGGTAGAAACGGGCCGCTCGGAATTCGGCGATCCGTCCGAGCCGGACTGGTGCGAGTCCAAGAGATCCTTCAGGCGCTGCGCCTGATCTCTGAGATTGAAGAAAGACACGCTCACGCCATCGGAGTCCGTTTCCATCACGCGTGCCGGAAGAGACAAAGGGGGGATCCCATCAGGCAGGGCAATTTGCAGCTTAACGACGGTCCTCTCCGGGAGTTTGACCGAATTTCCTGCCAACGTAACCTTTGCCCCGGAAGGGCTCAGGCCAATAGTCTTTCCAGACCAGTGACCTCGCGGACTTTCAACAGTTACATCGAAGGTGTGGCGCATGATGACACCTCCTCACCTTGAACCCTATTGACCAGCAATCGTAATGCCACCGGAGGTGCCTGGCTCCAAGTCCTCGAAACACTGACGATTCGTCGAGCAGGCACAAAAAACTCGACGGGCAGACGGGGCAAAAAATGGCAGGGGTGGACAAATTGCGTCAACCGCCCGATTCTCAGCGCCTCCCGGCAAGGAAGTGGAGGTGGAGATGGTAGACGACCTGACCGCCCTCGGGGCCGCAATGGCAGTTGACGCGGTAGCCTTTGCCCGCTACGCCCTTCGCCTCGCCGAGGTGCCGGGCGACGAGGAAGCATTTGCCGACCAGCTCCGCGTCGGCCGGCGTCAGCGTGGCGACTGACTCGATGTGCCGCTTGGGGATGATGAGGATGTGGATCGGCGCCTTCGCATAGAGATCCCGAAAGGCGAGGATCTCCTCATCCTCGTACTCGATGTCGGCCGGGCTCTCCCGCGCCACGATCTTGCAGAAAATGCAGGTCCCGCTCATGGTGGACTGATCGTATCGTATAATGAGTCGTCCCAGGTGAAAGGAGAGCGTCCATGGGCACGTGCCCCAAGTGCAGGCGGAAGATTCGCCGGAACGGAAACCACGTCAAGCTCGGCCAGGTGTGGTACCACAAGAGCTGCCCCGAGAAGCCGGCAAAGTCGAAGAAAGTCTAGAACGTCCCGCCGCCACCCCCGCCGCCCCCGCCCCCCGAGGAGCCCCCGGAGAACCCACTGCCACCGCCTCCCCCCGTCGAGCCGCCGCTTCCGCGGGCGCCGGTCAGCCAGGCTTGCTGGGTGT
>CAYRZF010000126.1:3526-4983 GCA_964428805.1 uncultured bacterium
GCGTCCCAGACACCGATGACCAGGTGGAAGAGACCCAGGGGGGGCACGAGCAAGAGAATTCCGAGGACGCGCCAGAAGCGTCGGACCGAATGGGGGGAGGCCAGAAAGTACTTCTTCTCCACCAGGTCCCGGTAAATCTGATCCCGGATCGGGGGAAAGATGGCCTTGGAGTCGCGCCTGATCTCCGAGAGCAACCTCATCTTGGTGTCACCCCCCGCGCCGAAGACCTGTGCAAGCACGATCACCTCAAAAGGCGCCAGGTCGGGCTCTCCCAGCCACGGCTTCGATAGCGTGAAGAGGTAATCCGCCTCCCTCAGGAGAGCGGTGCCCGGGACCTGCTTGATGTGAAGATGCCCGCGCACAGCGAGATCCACCACGGTCGCCACGACGTCGCGCGGGTGCACAGTCTCATCCACGAGGGTCCCGGCCTCCCCCGGCCGGAGCCCGGCCGGCGGCTCGTACTCGGGTTTCACGGACTGCTCGCTCAGAGGATCGCGTCCGAACCGGCGCCAGGCGAGGAAACACCCGGCAAAGACCAGCAGAGGGAGCGCGAACCAGCGCTGATCCAGGAGGAACCAGCCGAGCTGCTGTACCTTCGAAGGGAAGCTGACGTGCCCCGTCGGCCATCCCGCCACCACGGTCAGCCCCTCCCGAATCCCCAAAGGCCGAGTGGTTCTGAAAATGAGAAAATTCTCCGCCCTATCCAGGGCGAAATCTCTTCCCGCGGCGCCAAACGGACCCGTGAAGGCCAGCGTGCGGACGGACTCCATGGGAACGCTCTTCGGCAGCCCCACCACCGCCTCGGCCTCGCGGATCGGCGACGCCCATTCGTTCCCCGTGATGTTCCAGTAGAGCTCATCGTGGTCGTCAAACGCCAGGAGCCCCCGGCGCACCCGGTAGAGAATGGACACCGTCCGCGCGACGTCCTGGGCCCCCGGCACCCAGGCTTTGATCTTCACGTATCGGCCCGGGTAGGAGATCTCAGTCCTCAGCGCACGGCCGTCACCGTCCAGGACCTGGATGCCATCCACCCGGAGGTCGTAACTGAAGCCCTGCCGCTCGTAGCGGATCGGGATGGTGCGGTAGATTCCCTGGTGACTTCCCCGGAAGGCGAAGGCGATGGTCTCCCGCACGAGCAGGCTGGCGTCCGGATTCACCTGGAGGGAGGCTTTGAACGACTGGATCGAATAGGAGCGGGTTTGGGCCTCCGCGGGCGCGACCAGGAAGAGAAGGAGGAGGACGGCGGGCGCGAGCCGGCCCATGCGGGTCCGGCTAGGTGCCGAAGGACACACGCGGAACTTGCCGCTCCTCCGGGCGATCCAGCTCGAAGAATTCCCGCTTCTTGAACTGGCACGTGCTGGCCACGAAGTTGGAGGGGAAGCTCTCGATGGCCGTGTTGAGGTCGCGCACCACGGCGTTGTAGTAGCGGCGCGCGTTCTGCACCGCCTCCTCGATCT
>CAYRZF010000127.1:0-4975 GCA_964428805.1 uncultured bacterium
GCCTAGACTTGGTCCCGCCGGCGTGGTAGAAAGGGGAGGGATTTTCGTCGGATGCCGTCAATCAGCGAAACCGCGGTCGAGATGACCCAGTTCGTGCTCCCGGAGCACGCGGGAGTGCCCGGACAGATCCACGGCGGGCGCATGATGGAGTGGATCACGACGGCCGGGACGATCGCGGCCTCCCGCATGGCGCGGGGGACTGTCGTCCTGGGGGCGATGGACGACATCGACTTTCTTCACCCCGTTCTGGTGGGGGAGATCGCGATCCTCCGAGCCCAGGTCGAGTACGTGGGGCGCTCCTCGCTGGAGGTGGGTGTCCGGGTGTATGCCGAAAATCCGGTGACGGGGCAGCGGGCGGTGACGCTCTCGTCACACCTGGTGTTCGTGAGCGTGGACGAAGACGGTAAGCCTCGTCCCGTCCCGCAGAAGATCGTGCCGGCGGGGGCCGTCGAGGAGGCCCTGGTGGCGGGAGCCATGGCCCGGCGGGGAGAGCGCCTGGCCCGGTTCGCTCGGAAAGCGGAGAAGCTGAAAGAGGCCACCGAGGAGGTCGAGGACTTTCGCTGGCAGTTCGAGTCCGCGCGCGTCGTCCGCCCCCACGAGGTCCTGTTCGGGGACTTCATGTTTGCGGGGAAGCTCTTGTTTGACATCGATGAGGCCGCGGGCATCCTGGGGGCCCGCTACACGCGGGGATTCGGGATGACCGCTTGCCTCGACGCTATGGATTTCTACTCGCCGGTCCGGGCGCGGGAGGTGCTGACCTTCAAGGCGGGCCTGAACCAGGTCGGCACCACCTCCATGGAGATCGGCGTCAAGGTTCTGGCGGAGAGGCCGCGGACGGGCGAGGTGCGCCACACCTGCACGGCCTATCTCACCTTCGTCAACCTCGGGCGCGACCGCAAACCCTGCGCGGTCCCCTTCTTCACCCCGGAAAGCCCCGGAGAGAAGCGCCGCTGGGAGGCCGCGATGGTCCGGCGCGAGGCCCGGCTTGCGCGGGTCAAGCGTCTGAAGGCATCGCTCCAGAATGAAACCGAGTTGAGCCCGTAGGACAAAGAGCGCCATATGTCCGGCCATTCACGCTGGTCCCAGATCAAGCGCAAGAAGGGGAAAGCCGACCAGCAGCGGGGCCAGCTGTTCACCAAGCTGATCCGCGAGATCATGGTCGCGGGTCGGACGGGTGGCGGCGACCCCAAGATCAACATGCGCCTGAAGGGGGCCATGGAGGCCGCCAAGGCTGCCAGCATGCCGGCCGAAAACATCAAGCGCGCCATCCAGAAGGGGACCGGGGAGCTGCCCGGCGAGACCTACGAGGAGGTCACCTACGAGGGCTACGGCCCCGGCGGGGTGGCCGTCATGGTCCGGGTCCTGACCGATAACAAAAACCGCACCGCGTCGGAGATCCGGCATGTCTTCGAGAAGAACGGCGGCAACCTCGGCCAGGTCGGGTGCGTGGCCTGGATGTTCGAGCGGAAGGGCGTGATCCAGGTGGACGCCGAGCGCATCGGGGAAGACGAGCTGCTGGGCGTGGCTTTGGACGCCGGAGCGACCGACATGAGGCGCGTCGAAAAAGTTTACGAGATCACCGCTTCTCCTGATGAAATGGAGTCGGTGCGCCGGGCGCTGGAGGAGCGGAAGGTCCCCGTCATCGAGGCGGAGGTGAGCATGGTTCCGCTCTCCACCATCCGGGTGGAGGGAAAGGACGCCCAGGCGGTCCTGCGGTTGATAGAAGCGCTGGAGGAGCTCGACGACGTTCAGGCCGTTTACGCCAACTACGACATCCCAGACGAGATCATCGACGCCATCACGGCCGCCTGAGAACGGGATCAGCCTCCGGGTGATCGGGATAGACCCCGGGCTCGTCGAGACAGGGTTCGGCGTCCTCGAGTCCGGTCCCCGCGGTGTTTCGATCTTGGACGCCGGGGTCATCACCACCTCCCGGACCGCCCCCCTTGAGACGCGCCTCCACGCCCTGCACGAGGCGATCCACCAGCTCCTCGAGCGCTTCACGCCAAGCCTGCTCGTGGTCGAGGACCTCTACGCCGAGTACAAGTTCCCGCGCACGGCCATCCTCATGGGGCACGCGCGCGGCGTCATCTGCCTGGCGGCGCGACAGCGCCAGGTGACGGTTCTCCCCCTGGCTCCGGCTGAGGTCAAGCGCATGGTGGCCGCCAACGGGGCCGCTTCCAAGGCTCAGGTTCAACGGGGCGTTCAGCGACTCTTGGGGCTCTCAGCGCTGCCCAAGCCCAGCCACGTGGCCGACGCTCTCGGGTTGGCGGTCACCGGGCTCTCACGGGTGATCGGGCGCCTTCCCTGATGATCGCCTCGCTTCGGGGAAAGCTGAGGAAGAAGCTCGAGGACCGGGTCGTGGTGGAGTCCGGCGGGGTGGGTTACGAGGTGTTCCTGCCTCCCGTGGCCTACCGCACCATTGTCCAGGCGCTCGCGTCGGAGAAGGATGACGCGAGCGACCTCTCGCTGGTCATCTACTACCACGCCACGCGCGATCAACCCCGGCCGATTCTCATCGGCTTCACGAGCGAGCTGGATAAGGAGTTTTTCGAGAAGCTAATTACGGTCAAGGACATCGGGCCCCTCGTGGCTGCGCGGGCGCTCACCTGCTCGGTGGCGGACGTGGCAGCGGCGATCGCGCGGCAGGATGAGAAGTTCCTCCGCAGCCTGCCCGGCATCGGGCCGCAGAAGGCGCGGAACATCGTCGCCCAGCTCCAGGCCAAGGTCGCCAAGTTCGCCCTCCTGAAGGAGCCGGGCGCCGAGCCCGAACCGGTTCCGGCGGCGGCCACGGAGGACGAGGAGGGCGTGAAGAGCCTCGTCTGGGAGGTACTGGTGAAACAGTTGGGCCATCGGCCGAGCGAAGCGGCTCAGCTGATTACCGAGGCGCTTCGGCGCAAGCCGGGGATCGGGACGGCCGAAGAGCTCTTCGACGAGATCTACCGCGGCCGCAAGCCCTCGTGAGCGGGTTGTGCCTACTTCAACCGCCTCCGGGTTCCGCCTGCGTCCGCGACGACAGATCCCAGAGCCTGACGATCCGATCATCACCCCCCGAGATGAGCCAGCGTCCATCGGGGGAGAATACGAGGGCGTACGTGCTTTCGGCCGGGCTGGGGATGAGGTGAAGCGAGCGGCCGCTCGGCAGCTGCCATAGGTGAATAGGTGAACCGCGGTGTGCCGAGGCCAGCACGTCGCCGCGAAGAGAGATCGCGAGGCCCAGAACCTCGGCGCCTGGATCGATCCCGTAGCGCTCCCAGCGTGTCGGCGGCTTTCCCAACCGGCTGGCGACCAGGACGGTGTTGACCCGGAGCGACGCCAGGTCCCAGAGGAGAATCGTCTTGTCCGCGCTGCCCGAGGCGAGGGTGTGCCCGTCAGGGCTCACCGCAAGCGCCTGAATCGTGTTCGAGTGATCCGGTAAAACGGCGTCGAGCTTCCGCGTCGCAACGTTCCACAATCGAATCAGGTCGTCTGCGCCTCCCGAGATGATGGTCTTGCCATCGGGTGAGAAGACGACGGCGCGGACGGTGTTGCCGTGGGGAAGCCGTGCCACCTCCTTGCCAGACTCGGTATCCCAGAGCCGAACGGTTTCGTCCCGGCTCGCGGAGGCGATCAAGCGGCCATCCGGGCTCCATCCAACAGCCCGAATAGACTCCGAATGGCCGCGGAGGATCGCGACGGTGCGGCGTGAAGACAGCTCCCAGACGCGTATCGTGAGATCGTCGCTTGCGGAGGCGAGCCGTTTCCCATCCGCTGAAATGGCGATGGCCCAGATGCTCACCCAGGTCGAATGGCCCCGGAGGACTCCGAGGAGATCTCCCTGTGGCAGGTCCCACAGACGGACCGTGCCATCACGGCTGCCGGAAGCGAGGAGCCGACCATCAGGAGCAATCGCGAGCGAAGTGACGGTATGCCGGTGCCCGGCAAGGGACAGTGTCGAGGCCGAGCTCGCGTACGAGGCGAATCTCGGGGCGCTGCAGGCCGCCAAGCTTATGGCGAAGATCAGGACGCTCACCCTCATCCTCGCTGTCCTCCCGCCAGTCCGACTTTACGAGCGTAAAGCGTCGGCGATGCGAGATCGCCGACGATGAGGTGCCGCTAGAACCGCGCGACGAAACTCCCGGCCACGCTGAAGTCCGCCGATCCCTCGCTCAACCCCTTTCCCACGAAACCACCCACCCTGAGGCCCTTGGTGAGCTTGTACTCGAGACCGAAGAGGAGGTCGAGCGGGTTGGCCTGCCTCGGAGAAATTGCCGTCGAGCCGGTCAGCAATGTGAAGGCTATGAGCGGTGGGATCGGGGGCAGCGGATAGCGGGCACCGATGCTCCATGCGAACGAATCTCTCAGATCCGCCCCCGGCGGCGAGCCGATGAACGTGTACGCGAACGAGGCGTGCCCAACCAGGCCCAGGAGGAACGTCTTGCTCAGGTCTATCCCGAGGGTCTCATCGTACTTCCCGGTTCCAAGACCCCTGTCATCGTCGGCGGTGGGGAACTTGATCTGGACGTACGGGCTGACCTCGGGGGAGACTTCCTTCTCCGCAAGCAACACGTACTGACCCCTCACCACGATATCGCCCAAGCCCTCCTCGATCCGCGTCACGCGCCCCGGCGACGTCGAGAGCAGTCGCAGGTTCTCCTTCCGCACGGCGACGCCACCACCGGTCATCGTGACGGTCTGCGAGGTCTGAAGGACCCAAGGGATCGTCAGGCTGAGCGCCAAACGGTCAGTGGGGGTGGCGCCCATTGTGAAGGCGGCGTAGACGAGGTTCGTCTCTTGCCCCGTCCCGTAGTCGCCCCGGGAGTAATTGACGGAGTGCGAGAACAGCCACCGAAGGTCGGCGCCGATCGCTGGCGCAGTAACGAGCAACATCGCGATGACCGCCGTGAGGAAGCTCGCGCAGCCCGCGACGCGCGAGAGCGCAGGCAACATAAAGGCCCTTTCTCGCCCTCGGACGCGAGCGGATCAGGTTTCTTCA
>CAYRZF010000128.1:0-1093 GCA_964428805.1 uncultured bacterium
TGGGGGATCGTCTAGTGGTAGGACACGTGGCTCTGGACCACGTAGCGGGGGTTCGAATCCTCCTCCCCCAGCCACTTTCCTGTCCCCCGCATGGCCCCATCGTCTAGGGGTTAGGACATCGGGCTCTCAATCCGAAAACACGGGTTCGAATCCCGTTGGGGCCACCAAATTGTTTTTGTTAGGATTTTTGCTCCGTATTTGAGAACATCGAACTGTCCCTCGGGGAGGGGGGACCTTGGTGACTCAAGTCTGGATCGTCCCGTTGGTCGCCATCGCGCTGACGCAAACTGCCGTCGTCGCGACGTCGGTATACCTGCACCGCACACTGGCGCATCGAGCGCTGGCCGTGCACCCGGTCGCGGATGTGCTTTTTCGGACAGTGCTCTGGCTCACGACGGGACTGCATCGCCAGGAGTGGGTCGCAGTCCATCGTAAGCACCACGCCTTCACCGACCAGGAAGGTGACCCCCACAGCCCGCGGCTGCTCGGCTTGTGGCGAGTCCAGCTCTTGAACGCCTACTACTACCAGCGAGAAGCACGGAATCCCGACACGATCCAGAAGTTCGCCCCGGACCTCGCCGAAGACCGACTGGATCGCGCCATTTTCTCGAGGGGCCTGGTCGGTCCGGGTCTCGGCACCGCGCTGCTGTGCCTCCTCCTTGGCGTTTGGCCGGGGCTTATCGCGGCGCTGACGCATGCCGTCCTCTACGTCGGCGTCGTGTCGCCGCTTATCAACGGCGTCGGTCACTGGCGAGGAGCTCAAAACTTCACGAACACGGCGTATAACTCGGCGGTGCTGGCCTGGGTGACGGCCGGCGAGAGTCTTCACAACAATCACCACGCACACCCGCGGGCGCCGAAGTTCAGCGTGCGGCGAGTCGAGTTCGATCCGTCGTGGCTGGTGATTCGCGCGCTGGCGGCGGTCAGGCTGGTGGTGGTGGTCGGCCGGCCGGTTCGCCTTTCCACCGACGGCTGAGCCGCTCCATCGGCCCCGCCCCTTTCTCGACTCGATAGCGCCCGCACCCTCGTAAGCCCACCCTTTTGATCCGAATCCCTTCGATCTTGAAGCCCGACAAGCCTCTTCCCATCCCCA
>CAYRZF010000128.1:1193-4958 GCA_964428805.1 uncultured bacterium
GGCACTGATCGGGGAGTCCGTGGGGCGGCTCCGGGAGCTCCGTTGCCGGGGGTTGTCACCGTCCACCGGATAACTGTCCGATGACGGTTATGCTCTGCGCTCGACAGGCGACTTTTACCTCTCCCGCGACGACGAGTGGTCTTTTTGGGCACTTTGGAGTTGAAGGCTCGTGGCATCTGTTTTGCTGGAAGGAGGGTGTGTAAACCGCAGACCCCCATGTCCACAGGACGACACCCATCGGGCAGGAGGGCAGCTCGATGACCGAGTCCTCGGTTCAGCAGGAGCTTCCATGAGACGCGGCCGCACTGAGACCCCACACGTACGCAGCCGACCGCCCGATCGCGCGCGGTTCGCCACGATCGGGGTACCCGTCAGGGTCGCCCTGGAGGGGGATCGGCTGACCGACTTTCAGGGCCAGATCATCGGGTTCGACCGCTCCTGGGTGAAGGTGAGGTTCGGAGCGAAGCAACCCCGTCTCTCCGAAGGGATGGGCGTCTCGCTACAGTTCGGCCCGACCGGTCGTCAAGCGATGCTGCCGCTCCAGGGGATTATCTGGCGCGCGGACCCCGACGGCGACATGATCGTCCTCCTCAGCCTGAGCACCCCAGAATTTCGGCGCCTCGAGAGCCTCGCCGCAGCGCTCAAGCCGCCTCCGCCTCCGCCTCCGGTCAGGGCACACCGCCCGTGGGTCCCGCCGCCTCCCTCGCCCGAGGAAAAAGCCCCGCCTCCCTCTCCGGGGGCGCCGGAGGAGTCAGTGGAGGCGAGCGGCGAGCCCGCGAGCCCCAGCCCGTCGCTCGCGGCGGAGGTGCCGGCGGCCAGCTCGCCGTCGCTGCCAGAGGGCCCGAAGGCGGCGCCGGTCGAGCCGCCTCCGGAGAGCTCGCCGCCGGCCCCCGACTCCAAAGCGGCGGCCCGGTCCTTTTTTGAGGGGCTCCGGTCCCAGCCGGTGAGCCTGTCGCTCTGGTGTGCCCTCGGCGCGACGATGTATCAGCTCGGGAAGAAGAAGGCCGCTGCGGAAATCCTGCAGCACGTGGTGCGCCACGGACGGCTCGACTCCCCCGATGTGCGTCTCGCGCGCTCCGTGCTCGGGCGTATGGGAGCTATGGCGGAGGAGGGGGCGGAAGAGCGGCATCGAGCGGAGTCAGCTGCCGCGTCGCCCTCCGGAACGCGAGCCGAGAAGGTCGAGCCGCCTCGCGCGCGCCCGGCCGCTGATCCGGCCCCGCGAACCGAGACGCGCCCGGTCGAGGTGCGCCGCAAGCCGTCGGGTCGCCCCGCGATGTCGCAGGACGAGTTCGGATACTATGAAACCGCGCCCCCGTCGCGCCAGCGCGAGCTACCGACCGAGCCTCCCCAGCCCGCGCCTCCCCAGCCCCGCGCCAGGCGCGCAAGCCCGGCGGAGGCGGCCGAGAGCCGCCCCAAGCCTCCGGCTCAGGCGCCGCAGGGAGGAAAACGAGCTGCCGGAGCGGCGCGCCGCGGTCGATCCAGCCAGGACCCGGCCGCCCAGGCGGCGCTCCTGGCGAAGCAAGGAAACTACGCGGAGGCGGTGAGGTTCTACACCGAGGCGCTTCGGGCGACGCCGGAGAACGCCTCGCTCTGGTATGCGTTCGGCGTGACCCTGCGTCACCTGAACAAGCCGCAGGAGGCGGCGGAGGCCTTGCAGCGAGTGATTCAACACGGAGAGCCGGAATCTCTGGTGCGCCTCGCGCGGCTCTGGCTCGAGCGCGGCGGCGTCGGGGGGCCTGATCGCGACGGCCCGTGAGAGCGGCATGGCGAAACGTATCGTCGTCTGTTGCGATGGCACCTGGAACACGCCGGACGAGACCGATCAAGGCGAGCCCGCCCCCACGAACGTGACGAAGGTTGCGCTCTGTGTCGCGCCGCAGGACGGCGCCGGCATGGGGCAGCGGCTGTTTTATGAGAAGGGCGTCGGCACGGGTCGATGGGACCGCCTGCGGGGCGGAGCGTTCGGCATGGGGCTATCGAGCAAGGTGAAGGAAGCCTATCAATTCCTCGTGGCCAACTACGAGCCGGGCGACGAGCTCTTCTTCTTCGGGTTCAGCCGCGGGGCCTACACGGCCCGCAGCACTGTCGGGTTTATCCGAAACTCGGGACTTCTCACGCGGCAACACGCCGACCAGCTCGAGGCCGCCTACGAGCTGTATCGGCGCCGTGACGACACCTCCAGCCCGACGAGTGTCGAGGCCGAGTTGTTCCGGAAGAGCTACTCCCATACGCCCCGGATCAAGTTCATTGGCGTCTGGGATACGGTCGGCGAACTGGGTCTCCCCGGACCGGCCTTTCAATTCTTGAACAAAGGCTACGAGTTCCACGACGTCAAGCTCAGTAGCTGGGTCGACAACGCCTTCCAGGCGCTGGCGATTGACGAGCGACGCAAGTTCTTTGAGCCGGCGATCTGGGAACAGCAGGAGCATTCGGTCGGGCAAGTCGTCGAGCAGGTCTGGTTTGCGGGCGTGCATAGCAATATCGGCGGGGGCTACAACACCACGGGCTTGTCGGATATCGCCCTCCGGTGGATGGTGAACAAAGCTCAGGGCTGCGGGCTCGTGTTCGACCGGCCGAGGTTCGACAAGATGATCGCGCCCGATCCGCTTGGCGCCATGCGAGACTCGAAGACGCTGTTGTACAAGGCTCTCCCAGACTATGTCCGACCGATCGGTGTCGCCGAGGCCGGGCACGAACGCGTCGCAAGCAGCGCCATCGATCGGCTGACGAAGGACCCCGACTACAGGCCGCAAAACCTGTTGGATCACCTCGCGCGCGGAGGCGAGACAGCGCAGGTGTAGCATGATGGGTCCATGAGTTCGAGAGGATGCTCGCCTCCGGATCGCTGTAGCCTGGAACATCCCCGTCGCGTGCATCGCCGAGCGCGCCCTTGCCATTCAGACGGTGGCGGCCTTACACCTGAAAGCAAACAGCTGTCCAGGCGGGACGAAGGCCCTGGCCCGCGAGCCCCAGCCGTTCCGCCCTCGCCCTTATGGATACCGCCGTTCTCGCGAGCTGAGCGGCGATCTCCCTCGCCGAAACCCCCTGGCCCCAGGCCGCACAGAGCGCTGAATCCTCCATTCGTGACCACGCTCGCCGAAGACCCTTATACTCTCGATGAACGACACAGTAGAACGTGCCCCCTACAGAAGGGCGGGAGCACTTGACGCAAAGCCCAAGCCTCCGGTGGCGTTCCTGGTAGCGGCGGACCGCGCGCCGGTGAGCCTCGGCGTATTTCTTCGAATTTGCCCTGACATTGAGCATCCCCACCACCCCTTCTCTGCATTTCTCGCAACCCATATAGAGGGTTTCACTGGCAGGCGCGCAACTCGTGGCCTTCATGAAGGTCACGCGTCATCGCCCGCGCGGACGCCAGGCCAGCGAGGGCTCAGGGGATGGGGGGAGAGCGAAACCGGAACGCCCGGAGGGTGGCTACAGCGGGGGGCGTGGTGACTGTAGCCGGAAGGCGCCCCACGACGACCAGCAAGGCTTCGAGGTCTCGAGGCTGCGCACCCCCGAGTACGGAGCTCGGCGAGATGAATGACAGGACGACGTCATCATCATCGTCTCCGTCGTAGACGCCTCCGATCCATATCGGATCAGGGTGGCTCCCATCAGCGAGGGAGACCAGCACGAGTAAGATGCTCAGGAGGATCAGCACGAAGGAAGATCGGCACAACGTGAACCACGAATGCCTCCGTCGATCAGCACCCTGATCAACGGTGAGGTGGAGAGGCTGTCCAGGAACCCGATCCAGGGGCATGA
>CAYRZF010000129.1:0-4921 GCA_964428805.1 uncultured bacterium
GCTGGGATTATCCAGAGCAGGTTCGAGGGGTCCCGGGCCGCACCCGGTTCTCAGGAATCCTCCCCCCGCGGCGACGCCCGTATTATACCTCTCCCGAGAGTTGGCGGGCCAGCTCTTCAGGGTCGGTGGTCGGTGACTGGCAGACGTACCGCTGGCAGACGTAGGCCGTGGCCTTGCCGCCGACGAGTGGACGGGATTCCAGGAGCGGGATGCCCGCGCGCGCCGCCGCCTCGCCGTCCGGAGCGCCGACGACCACACGATTGGGCAGATAGCGGCCGAAGACCTCAGCCAGCAGCGGCTCGAGGCCGTCCCTCCCCGGCGGCCACACGAGGGCGACCTCGGTCACCGGCCCCAGGTGGAAGTCGAGCGCGCACAAGAAGCGGCCAAACCCGGTGGGGTAGCGAGTCATCAGATCCGCCATCGGGCGCACGGCGCGGAGCGCGTGCCACTCATACCGCTCCTCCCCCGTCAGGACCGTCAGCCTGAAGAGCAGTTCGACCGTGACGGAACTCCCGCACGGCACTGCGTTGTCGAAGAGGTTCCGGGGTCGCACCACCAACCGTTCATGGTCCACCCCGGTGTCGAAGAATGCGTCACGGTCCTTGTCCCAGAAAAGGCGGAGCAGCTCATCTGCCAACACCCTGGTTTCCTTTAGCCACCGCGGATCGAAGGTGGCCTCGTACACCGCCAGGCAGGCATCGGCGGTCATCGCGTAATCCTCGAGGTAGCCCAGGAGCTTCGCCTCTCCGTCCTTCCAGGAGCGAAGCAGGCGCCCGTCCTTCCTCATGGCCGAGAGGACGAAGCCAGCGTTCTTGACGGCGGCCTGGGTGTAGTCCGGGCGATTGAGCGCCCGACCCGCCTCGGCGAAGGCGCGGCAGGCAAGGCCATTCCAGGCCGCCAGCACCTTGTCGTCCCTGCCGGGGTGGATGCGTCGCGCCCTTACCTCGTAGAGGCGGCGCCGGGCCTGGGCGATCAGATCAGCCAGGCGTTCCGTGCTGACTCCGAGCGAGGCCGCGACGTCCGCCGGGTCGCGGGAAACCCACAGGATGTTCTTCCCCTCGAAGTTCGCCCCGTCCTCGACTGCCCAGTACGTGAGCGCCGCCCGGGCGACCTCGCCATCTCCCAGCGCCGCCAGGATCTCCTCGGGGGTCCACACGAAGAACTTCCCCTCCTCCCCTTCGGAGTCGGCGTCCTGAGACGAGTAGAACCCGCCCTCGGGGTGAGTCATTTCTCGCAGGATGTAGTCGAAGGTCTCCTCGGTGATCCGGCGGTACTCGGGATCGCCGGTGGCGAGCCAGGCGTGGAGGTAGAGGCGGGCCAGCTGGCCGTTGTCGTAGAGCATCTTCTCGAAGTGCGGGACGAGCCACTGGCCGTCCACCGAGTAGCGGTGGAAGCCGCCGCCGAGCTGGTCGTACATCCCCCCGCGCCCCATGCGCGTGAGGGTCAGCTTCAGCATCTCCAACGCCGACGGATTCCGGCTCCGGTGCCAGAAGCGGAGGACGAAGTCCCAGATCATCGGCTGGGGGAACTTGGGGGCGCTGCCGACTCCCCCCTGGCGCTCATCGAAGTCTCGCGAAATTCCCTGGAAGGCGGCGAAGAGGATCTCGTGGGTGAGGAGCGTCGCCGAGCCCCGGAGCCGCTCTCCCTGGGCCATCTGTTCCACGAGTTGGCGCCCTGTTTGAACCACTTTCCCCTTCCGGGTCCGATAGTCCTCGGCCACTGACCGGACGAGCCGGGGGAAGGCCGGCATGCCATGGCGCTCGACCGGCGGGAAGTATGTCCCCCCGTAAAAGGGGACCCCCTCGGGGGTGAGGAAGACCGTCATGGGCCAGCCGCCATGCCCGGTCATCGCCTGGACCGCCTGCATATAGATCTGGTCCACGTCCGGCCGCTCCTCGCGGTCCACCTTGATGTTGATGAACAGCTCGTTCATCAGCCGGGCGATCTCAGGGTCCTCGAAGGATTCCCGCTCCATCACGTGGCACCAGTGGCAGGCCGAGTAGCCGACCGAGAGGAGGATGGGTTTGTCCTCGGCCTTGGCGCGGGCGAAGGCCTCCTCCCCCCACGGATACCAATCCACCGGGTTATGTTGGTGCTGGAGGAGGTACGGGCTGGTCTCTTTGGCCAGACGATTCATTGCGAGGCGCGGCGGTAGAACGGGAGCGCCGTGACGTGAGCCGCGAGCACCAGATCGCCGTCCTTGACCGTCAGCGCAGTCCCCGGCTCGAGATGCTCCCGCCGAACAAACGCGAGGGCAATGGGCCGGTTGAGCGCGAACGAGTTCACTGCGCTTGTCACTCGCCCGACTTCCCGGTCGCCGTGATGAACCGCGGCCTTGGCCGTCGGCACCCGATCGCCGTCGAAGGTCAGGCCAGTGAGCGATCGGTTCACGTGGCCCCGATACTTGACGCGGGCCACGACCTCCTGGCCGATATAGCACCCCTTGGTATAGCTCACGTAGGGCTCGAGGGGAATCTCAGGGAGCAGGACGGTGTCGTCCACATCGTGACCGTACCAGGGGCTCCCGGCCTCCACCCTCAGCACGTCGAGCGCTGTCACCCCGACCGGCCTCAGACCTACCGGTTTGCCCGCTTCCAGGGTTGCTGCCCAGAGCCGCTCGCCAGCGGCGGCGGGGGCGTGGAGCCACGCCTCAGCCTCTCCCGTCTCCGCTCCCCCCGTCACCACGCGGACCGGAATCTCTCCCACTGCGCGTTCAACGTGAGTCCAAGCCCCGGGCAGCGGTGGTTCCCCGGTCAGCCGCTCGATGACCGCCGCGCTGGCTGGCCCGGCGACCATGAAGAGCGCGGTCTCAGCGGTGACGTCGCGGAAAGAGACCTTCTCGGAGATCAGAAATTTGTCCAGCGCCTGGAGCGTCTTCGCCGCCAGCCCCGAGCCGAGCATCAGGAGGAGCCGGTCCTCCGAGACCAGGATGGTCAGAAGCGCCTGCACCTTGCCGTGAGCGTCCAGGAACGCCGCCGGGCACCCTTGCCCCGGCGCCCGCACCTTCAGATCATTGGTCAGCATCCCCTGGAGAAAACTCACCCGATCGCGCCCCGTCACCTCCACCACTTCGTAATTCGAACGGTCCCAGAGCCCCGCCTCAGTCCGGACCGCGCGATATTCCGCCTCCGGATTGCCGTAGGAAAAGGGAAGCTCCCACCCGCAGGGGGACGCGAAGACGGCGCCCAGCTTCGCGTGGACTGTGTGGAGGGGGAGGCGGTTCGCCATGAACCTTATTGTAGGGGGCTGCGGGATCATGTCAACTTGCCAGGCTGCGCCGAAGTGCTCATGATAGGGACGAGCGCCATGGACTCCCCTGGGTCTCATGCCCTCTGGTTGGCCCGCCAGGCCGTGGAGCACCACGTCCGGAACCGGGACCTGTTCACGCCCGCGACAGATCCGCCGTCCATGTTAAAAAATCCGGGCGCCGCCTTCGCGACGCTCAGGCTGGGCAAAGCCCTCCGGGGGTGTATCGGCACCCTTGGGCCGACCAAGCCGACGCTGGCCGACGAGATCATCGCCAACGCCGTGGCCGCGGCGTCCAGCGACCCCCGTTTCCCGCCTGTGACGGCGACGGAGCTGGCAGCCCTCCTCTACGAGGTGGACATCCTGGGCGCCGTGGAGCCCATCCCCGACGAGAGCCATCTCGACCCCGAGGAGTACGGCGTCGTGGTCGAGGCAGGGAGCCGCCGGGGCGTTCTGCTGCCGGCTATCGAAGACGTCACCTCTGTCCGTCAGCAGGTGACCATCGCCAGGGCCAAGGCGTCGATCCGGCCGAACGAGGCCGTCACGCTCTATCGGTTTACCGTCACGCGCTTCAAGGAGATGGGGTGACGGACGAGAAAGTTCGACGGCGCTTCCAGCGGCGGCTCCTGGCCTGGTACCAACGTCACGGCCGCGACCTGCCGTGGCGGAAGACCCACGACCCGTATTCGATCCTGGTCTCCGAGATCATGCTCCAGCAGACTCAGGTGGACCGGGTGATTCCGAAGTATCACGAGTTTCTCAAGCGGTATCCCTCGCTCGAAACCCTGGCCCGGGCCCCGGTCAAGGAAGTCAAACGGACCTGGTACCCGCTCGGCTATAACATCCGCCCGGTTCACCTGCACGGAATCGCCCGGGAGACGGTGGCTCGTTATAACGGTCGGCTCCCTGACGACGAGCGCGCCCTCCGCGCGTTCAAGGGGATCGGCCGCTACACCGCCGGCGCCATCCTTTCCTTTGCCTTCGGGAAGGACGCGCCGATCCTGGACACAAACATCCGCCGCGTGCTGGGGCGGGTCTTCCTGGGGCCAAGGCGGATGAAGGCCCTTCACGGCCAGAAGGCGCTGTGGGACCTCTCCGCCGCGCTCGTCCCGAAGGGGAAGGCCTACGACTTCAACCAGGCGCTCATGGACTTCGGCGCGACCTGGTGCACACCGCGCCACCCGCGCTGTCCCCCCTGCCCGATGAAAGGCTTCTGCCAGTCCTACCCCCTCACCCGACCCTCTCCCTCCCGATAATCATGGGCGGCCGGCCGACAACAGAGGTGGCGGCGGCGGTGATCGAGGCCGACGGCCGTTATCTGATCACGCGCCGGGTGAAGGGTCACCTGGAGGGATTCTGGGAGTTCCCCGGAGGAAAAGTCAGGCCGGGGGAAACACTCCCCGAGTGTCTTCGGCGAGAGGTCAGGGAGGAACTAGGGGTGGAGGTCAGCGTGGGAGAGAAGCTGGAGACTGTGACCTGGCATTATCCCGAGCGGACCGTGGTGCTTCACTTCTTCAGATGTTCCCCCGTCGGGGGCGAGATCACGCCGCAGGAAGGCCAGGCCTTCGCGTGGGTCGCGCCGGACGAGTTCGAGCGCTACCCATTTCCCCCCGCCGACGCCTCGCTCATCCGCCGCCTCCGCGGCGCCAGCCCTTAACTCCAGGCGAAGAGCCTC
>CAYRZF010000130.1:0-4720 GCA_964428805.1 uncultured bacterium
GTCCTCCTGGACGTCGCCGTCACTGGCATCAACCTCGTGGAACGGGAAGCGGTGAGCTACACGCATCCCTGCCGGTTCATTCTGGTGGGGACGATGAACCCGGAAGAGGGGGACCTCCGGCCTCAGCTCCTGGACCGGTTCGGCCTCTGCGTGGAGGTCAAGACGGAGCAGTCCCGAGAGCACCGAAAGGAGATCGCCCGCCGGGCGCTGACCTTCCAAACCGATCCAGAAGGGTTCCAGCTGGAGGCGCAAGCCTCTCAGGAAACCCTCCGGGCCGAGATCGCCAGGGCCCGAGAGCTCCTCCCGACGCTGACCCCCTCGGAACAGATGATGGACTTCGCCGCTCGGGTCGCCGAAGAGATGAAGGTGGACGGCCATCGGGCAGAGATCACGATGGTGAAGACTGCCCTGACCGCCGCCGCCTTTCGAGGACGGCAGGAGCCCGCGCCGGCGGACGTTCGGGACATCATGGAGATGAGCCTCCGTCACCGGGTCAAGCGCCTGCCCTTCGAGGATAAGGCCCTCGACGCCAAGTCCCTGGACCGTCTGGCCGGAATGTTCGCCGAAAAGAGGCATCTTTGACGCGGAAGCGTCGGCCTCGGCCTCGATCGCCCTCACCCGGGCTGACAACCGGACCCCCGGCCCTCTGGACGACAGCCATGACCTGCAAGCCTCCGAGGATTCAGAGGGGGGTGGGGCGTCAGGCGGGACGGGAGGGTTCGGCAGCGCCGGATATGCCTGTGGCTGCGATCTCGATGATTGTCCGCACCGCCGAGACATGTGGGCCAAGCAACAGTTCCAATTCGACGAGGCCCTCCTGCACCGGATGATGGAAGACTTCAACCCGCATCTGGTGACTCCCCGGAAGGAGAGGCAACGACGAGATGTGCCTGGCAAGCGGAGCACCGCGCGAACGAATAAGAGTCGCGGGCGCTACATTCGAGCCCAGCATGCCGGCCGCCTCAGCCGGGATATCGCCCTCGACGCGACCATCCGGACCGCCGCCCTCTCCCAACCGCATCGGGACCGGGAGGGCACGACCCTGAAGGTGGAGGCCTCTGACCTTCACGCCAAGGTCCGAGAGCGGAAGGTGGGGAATCTGCTCATTTTCGTGGTGGACTGCAGCGCCTCCATGCGAAGCCGGCGGCAGATCCTGGCCACCCAAGCAGCGATCCTCTCCTTGCTGGTGGACGCCTACCAGCGCCGAGATCGGGTGGGCCTGGTCATCTTCCGCGACCAGTCCGCCGCTGTCATGTTGCGTCCTACCTCGAGTATCGAGCTGGCCAAGAAGGTTTTCCGATCCCTCGACATCGGGGGCCCGACGCCCCTATCCAAGGGACTGCTGACCGCCTATCAGCTGATCGAGCGCGAACTTCGACGGGAGCGGGACCTCGTCCCCGTGTTGATCCTCATCAGCGATGGCTGTGCGAACGTGTCAATGGGGGAGATGCGTCCCGGCGAGGAGGCAGCCTTGGTCGGAGAGATGATCCGGGCCAAGAAGATCCGTAGCATCGTGCTCGGTACCGCTGGGCAGGGCTGGCGGATGCCGGATGGGAGTATCTTTGCGCCCGCCCAGGAGCTGGCGGTGGCCATGGGTGGAGAGTTCTATCCGATGGATGAGATCGCCGCCGTCTCCTTATAGGGGAGGCCGGAGACGACGACGTAAGGGAGGAAGCGTGCATGGTCCCAGGGCAGGATCGGAAGCGGATGGAAGAGCGATTCGGGCAGGTTGGGGAGGGCTTGACCGAGCTGACTATTCAGGGGAAGCGGTACGATCTGTATGAACTACTGAGGATGGTGGGGATGGATCACGCTGACATCCGTCCCATCGACGCGCACCACCTGGACGGCTCCGATCGCTTCACCATCCGCTACTTCGACATGGAGGAGCGATCCATCGTCGCCTACGAGTTCGACTCCAAATTCCAGTACCTGGGGGAGCTCGCCGCCCACATCGACGAATGGATGGGAGATGAGTACTACAACTTCCCCTGGGCGATCTATTGCCCTGACTCTCCCTGAGCCGGCCCGACCGAGGGAAGGCGATCTCGATCAACGAGGGTTGTGAGATGCACGAGCACCCACGGATCTCGCGCCAGCGAGAATACATTGAAAGACGGGCCGACGAGCTCCTGGAACGAATCCCCTTCATGAACGATGCCGAGCTTCGCTGGACCATTCGGGTCCTTCGGGACTGCCTCCCCCCGGCGGAACAACAGGAGATGCTCCGGGACTACAGCGAGCACCTTGAACTGAATCAGATGCGTCAGGTGGTGGGGGGCTTCATCCCGCGCTACACGGAGTATGCCCTCGAGGCGCTGGAGGCCAAACAGCTCACCCCGGGAACGGGCCTCCGGGATCTGACCGATGAAGAACTCCAGAGTATGTCGGCGACAGAGAAGTGGAGCCTGCTGGAGGACGATCCCTCCGCGTTAGGGCCCTATCAAGTCCGAGGAGAGCTGGCAAGGCTCTTTATGTGCGTCAATTTCAACCTCTTCCACGACACCAACCTGGGAGAGGCGGCCGTCGAGTTCAATATCTACCTGGACCTCTTGGAAAGACTGGCTCGAGCTTCTGCCCCGTCGATCGAGGGATTGAAGGACGAGGCCATCGCGATCTTGAGGGGCCTCGACCATCGGGATGTCTCCGCGGTGGAGGGGGGGTTGGCCGCCATTCGGGAGGCTATCGGCCGGTCGGTCGGCCTCAGCCCCCCCTTCGATGACCTCTTCAGCGAACGGATGGAGCGATGGCCCCGCACTTCTCCCGTAGAACTCCACGCGGTGGTCAATCCTGAAATCAAGGCGGCGGTGGAGGGGATGAATAGGAAGCAGCTCCAGACCTCGCTCCGAGTCCTCCTGGAGCTGATGAGTCTGGAAGAGCAACGACGAGAGCTCGAACCCCTCAGGGCAAACTACAATGCCCTCGACGAGATCCCCGAGGAAGCCCTCATCACCTTCTTGCCCCGTCTGTCAATGCGACTGGGAGACAGGACGCTCTGCGACTTCGCCCTTCGATACCGGTCGGCACGCCTTTGGGCTCGGGAGAGGGTAAACCCTGAGGTCTGGAAACTGCTCCCCCTTCAAGACAAGTTCATGCTCTTGGAGGCGGACAACGAGGCGATGGATCGTCTTCAAGTCTCCCGTCACCTGGCTCGCCTCCTGCTCACCGAGAGATACGAGCTCCTCTCCGACCCGGCCTACCAGGTGGGCCTGACGTATGAGCCTCTGTATCAGCGCGTCCTGGACCATTGCATGGGAGTGCCTCAGGAGTCAAACCAGCTCGAGAGCCTGAACCGACAGGTCACGAGGATGATGCTGGAGCTCGAGGAGCTCCTGCCGGATGGCGAGAGGCCGGCTCGGTTTCTCCAAATCCGGGAGGTCATCGGAACCGGCCTGAAGTTCGGACCGATCCCCTCCGAGGGGTGATGGCGGCAGAGGGACGCCCGCTGGGGCCGGTAGCCACCCTAGAGGCCCAGGCCCAAGCTCAGGAGGCCCAGGGGAATTGGGTCGGCCTGCTCGAGACCCTTTCGAAGCTGGCAACCCTGCTGAGAAACCTGGGCGACGAAGGGCGGGCCCGGAGCGCCTTGGACCAGGCGTACGGCATTGCCCAGACCACCGAGGACCAGCAGGGACTGGCGCCGGCTCTCCACCAGCTGGGCTCTCTGTACCATCTGCAAGGGGGATGGGACCGGGCACTGGAACTCTACCACCGGGCTCTGGCTCTACAGAAAGAGGAAAAGGATCAGATGGGGATCGCTACGACCCTCGGCAATATCGCCGAGGTTTGCCAGGGACGGGGCGACTTCCATAAGGCGCTCGAGACCTACAAGGCGAGCCTCATTCTGAAGATCGAGCTCCAGGATGAGCGCGGGCTCGCCCTGACCTGGAACAACATCGGGGCAGTACGAGCCCGGATGGAGGACGTCTCAGGAGCCATGGAGGCTTTCCGTAATAGTCTCCAGATACACGAGAAGCTCGGGGACGTCCTCGGCAAGGCGGTCACCCTGGCAAACATCGGCGGCCTCCACCAGCGCCGGGGAAACTGGCAGGAAGCCCGCACGGTCCTCGAGCAGAGTCTGGCCCTTCATGAGGCGCTCGGGGAGGCCATGGGCACAGCCACCACTCTGAACAACCTCGGTTCTGTTCAACGCCGATTGGGTGATCTGGCCGGGGCGTATCAACGTTACGCGAGGGCCAAAGATTTGATGCTGGGGTTGGGCGACTTTCTGCGAGCCACCGTCCCTGCCCATAACATGGCGCTGATCCAGGAAGAGCGAGGAGAGTATCGGGAGGCCCTCGGTCTCATGGAAGAGGTAATCAGCATCGACAAGCGGATCGGCCACCCCGACCTCAAACAGGATCTCGAGACCTTCGGCCGCATTCGAGAAAAACTGGACCGCCAGCGGGATGAGCCTCCATCCAGCGAGGGGGTAAAATTACCCCCTTGACAGCCTTCGCGAGCCCGCCTAGACTGCTGCCCACTCGCTAAGCGCTGACGTCTGGCCCCGGGTGAACAGCGAGGCCCCTCACCGTGGGTGACCGGTAGCCCGAGGCCGCGGAGACCAGCGATAGGTATCTATGAGCGTCTGCCAGTGCCGATGGGACAGGGGGAAGACGGCGCTTCCTGCGAGGCACTCCCCAAACATCGTGCCATCCGTTTCCCCGCTGACTTCAGCTACCGTAGTAATACTCAGGAAAATTTGCAAATAAAATAGAGTAGG
>CAYRZF010000131.1:0-4577 GCA_964428805.1 uncultured bacterium
CCTACGCCGACGTCCCCGAGGCGATCGAGTACGGCGAGAACTTCATCGTCCACCGCGAGGGGCCGGAGGCGACCCCCTATCTGCCCAACGTGATCGTGAGCTCCAACCCCTATGTCCGTCCCGAGGATTACGGCGTGCCGCTTACCGCCGAGCACTGGGACGAGCGGACGATCCGGAACGTCAAGCTCCCCTGGAGCCGGGTGAAGGAGACGAAGAACTTCCTCTGGGAGAAGGGCTTCCGCTTCTACTGTCTGACGCCCAAGACGCGCCACCGGGTCCATTCGAGCTGGTCCAACGTGGACTGGCACATGCTCTTGGACTCGAACTTCGGCGACCCGTACCGCCTGGACAAGCGGGCGCCCTCCGTCGGCGAGCACCAGCTCCACATGAACCCGCAGGCGGCGCGGGATCTCGGGATCAACGACGGGGACTACGTCTACGTGGACGCCAACCCCGCCGACCGGCCGTACCTGGGCGCCAACCCCGCGGACCCGTTCTACAAGGTCTCCCGCTGCATGCTTCGGGTGAAGTACAACCACGCCTACCCGTACAACTGCGCGATGATGAAGCACGCCCCGTTCATCGCCACCGAGAAGAGCGTGAAGGCCCACGAGACCCGGCCCGACGGCCGGGCGCTCTCGGAGAACACGGGCTACCAGGCCAACCTCCGCTACGGCTCCCAGCAGTCGGTCACGCGGAACTGGCACATGCCCATGCACCAGACCGACAGCCTCTTCCACAAGGCGAAGGTCTTCATGGGCTTCATCTTCGGCGGCGAGGCCGACAACCACGCGCTGAACACCGTTCCGAAGGAGACCCTCGTGCGGATCACCAAGGCCGAGGACGGCGGCCTCGGGGGCAAGGGGATCTGGAAGCCCGCCACCAGCGGCTTCACACCCGACAACGAGAGCGAGTTCATGAAGCGCTATCTGACCGGTGACCTCTACAAGAAAGAATAATGGGAGGTAAGCCGCGATGACCGGGTGGATTTTAACGCGAAGGCTCCCGCGGATCATCCTCCTCGTGGCGGTGACAGCGTTGGGGAGCGGATTCCCAGCTTCCCTCTGGGCCCAGTCGGTCGCGCTTCCGCTCGGATCTCTCAAACCGTCCAAGTCAGTCTCGAGCGGCGCCGAATTTTTCAGAGGCGCCCAGTACGTGGGGTCAACGACGTGCCAGCGATGCCACGCCAGAGAGTACGACGAGTGGCAAAACACTTGGCACGCCAAGATGACGCGAAAGCCCTCTCCTGAGATCATCGTCGGCGATTTTGACAACGTCGTGCACACCTTCCCGAAGGTCGAAGCGGACCGCGTCGAAGGCAAAGGCGTCGCGCTGATTGACCCGAGTGTCAGGCTGTGGAACCGGGACGGCCGGTACTTCTTCACCTTGCTTGACAAGGACAACCCGGCCAACGAGGTGACGTACGAGGTCAACGTCGTCATCGGAGGGAACTGGGACCAGCACTATGAGGTGTCGGTCGAAGGCCAGCACTTCCCCACGCCGATGCGCTGGGCCGTCGGCGACAAGTCGTGGCTAATCGGCGGGTATCGCCCCGGCGACTGGTTCAAGGCCGATGGCACGCCAGACGGGATTCCGCGGAAGCCGAACGATCTGAAGAAGCTCCGGGCGGCCGAGGCCAAGTGCGCCATGTGTCATGAGACGGGCTTTACGCCGACGCTCGATCAGGTGAGCAAGAAGTGGGTCGGCAAGCCGGTGGAGCTCGGCATCGGCTGCGAGAAATGCCATGGCCCGGGGAGCCTCCATGTCGAGGCCAACAAAGATCCGGAAAAAAAAGATCCCGGGAAGATCATCCACGGGACTAAGGATCTGAACACGCTCCAGCAGACGATGCTCTGCGTGCAGTGCCACGGAAGGAACACCAACAAGACAGAAAAGGACCTCGCGTTTCAGGTCGGCTTCCTGCCCGGCGACGTCAACATGGCAAGCCTGGTCTCGTTCTGGAGCTACGACGACTCCAACCCGGATCACAACAAGTACTTCTGGCCGAGCAACTGGGCCCGCCGGAACCGCCAACAGTGGCAGGACTTCCGCCTGAGCAAGCACTTCACCAAGACAGACGTCACCTGTCTGACGTGTCACACCTTCCACGGGAAGTGGGAGCCCCGTCAACTCCGGGTCGAGAAAACGCAGCTCTGCGTCCAGTGCCATACAGAGACGGGATTCGCCAAGAGACCGAACGCGGAGCTCTTCGCCGGGAGCCTCATGGCCCAGCGCGGCGTCACATGCACCGACTGCCACATGGCGAAGCTCGGGTGGCGGACGAATCCCTCGATCGCCAACCCGAAGACGCATTGGGATGTGACCTCACACACGTTTATGGTGTCGAAGCCCGAGATGGCCATCCAGTACGGGCAGCGCGCTGCCTGTCCGATCTGTCACGTCAAGGATGGCTGGGCCTTCAACTTACCCTTAACGCGTGAGCAGGCCGACACGATCCTCAAGACCCGGCAGGCGGAAATTCGTGAGCTGATCAGTGAGGCCCAGGAAGCCGTCAGCGCGGCCGAAGCGCACGTGGCAAAGATCCGCAATCCTCAAGTCAGCCAGGCAAAGCTCCGAGAGATTGCCCCTGCCATCGCCCAGGCGAAGTCGTCAATCGATCTGATTGTGAAAGATGGGAGCCTTGGCTTCCACAACTTCTCCCGGGCCAGAGACCTTTTGACCAAAGCAACCAGCCAGGCGGACCGCGCGCTGGTCGTCGCGGGCGGCCGCGTGAAGCCGAGAGCCCCCACTGTGGTCGCTGTCAGCCCGACGGCGCCAATCGAGAAGCAACCCGGTGTGGGCGCGCCGCACTTCAAGAGCGAGATTCTCCCGGTCCTCGAGCAGCACTGCGGCAAATGCCACAACCCGGGTAATCGGCTGGGTGGCTTCGTGGTCACCGACCACCGTTCCATCATGACCACCGGAGATCACGCGCCCAACATAGTCCACGGCAACCCCGACGCCAGCATTTTGGTCCAGAAGCTCAAGGGAACCCAACGGGTGGGAGTGAGGATGCCGATCGATACGCCGCCGCTTTCGGACGAGCAGATCCAGATGGTTGCCGACTGGGTCAAGACCGGCGCATTCCCCGACGTCAGGGAGGGTGAGCATTGAGCACACTCACGAAGCGGTACCTGGACCTCTACAGACACAGCTGAGGGGATGAGGAGCGACCATGCCATACGGCGATCCGGATCCGACGGACCCAAACGTACTGGTGGGCGTAGGTCTGCCCGCCGAGGCGGAGACCATGAGGGAGATGGCCTACGTCTTCGCCGAGGAATTCTGCCGGATGGGGTGGGACGCGCCGATGATTCTTCGCGTCTTCTCCAACCCCTTCTACGCCGCCGCCCACCGCGCCTACCGCGCCCTGGGCGAGCCGGCCCTGAAAGCGATCGTCGAGGAGTGCGTCGAGGTCTGGGGGCGCCGGGCCCGCCGGGGCGCCCCCGCCGGGGAGGGAGTGTGAGCCATGGCGCGCGTGCATAACTGGCAGCTCGGCCGCGAGATGTCGTACACCTACGCGCCGGCCTATCCGGAGCGGCAGTTCGCCTTCGTCTTCAACACGAACCGGTGCATCGCCTGCCAGAGCTGTACCATGGCCTGCAAGTCCACCTGGACCTTCTCCAAAGGCCAGGAGCACATGTGGTGGGCCAACGTCGAGACGAAGCCCTACGGCGGCTACCCGATGTTCTGGGACATGAAGATCCTGGAGCTCCTGGAGCGCGCCAACCCGGACGGCCAGCGCTGGTCCGGAGGGGTCAACGGCGATCCGAAGGGGCCCTACGGCCGGTTCGACGGCAAGACCATCTTTGAGGCCGAGCGGATGCTCACGCCGGACAGCGCCAGGGTGCTGGGATACCTTCCCACCGACGAGGAGTGGAACTCGCCCAACATCTACGAGGACAACCCCGTGGGGGAGCGGGGGAAGCCCTTCGAGTGGCACAAGACCGGGGCCGAGCTCCCCGAGCACAAGACCTGGTTCTTCTACCTGGCGCGGATCTGCAACCACTGCACCTACCCGGCCTGCCTGGCCGCCTGCCCGCGCAAGGCCATCTACAAGCGCCCCGAGGATGGCATCGTCCTCATCGACCAGAAAGAGTGCCGCGGCTACCGGAAGTGCGTCGAGGCCTGCCCGTACAAGAAATCCATGTACCGGGGGAACACCCGGATCTCGGAGAAGTGCATCGCCTGCTACCCGCGCATCGAGGGGAGGGACCAGGAGGCCAAGGGAAAGCCCTGGCAGACGCGCTGCATGTCGGCCTGCATCGGGCAGATCCGCCTCCAGGGTCTCGTGAGGCTGAACCGCGACGGGACGTGGGCCGAGGACCGCCAGCACCCGCTCTACTATCTGGTTCACGTGGCGAAAGTGGCGCTGCCGCTCTACCCGCAGTTCGGGACCGCGCCGAACGGCTACTATATCCCGCCGCGCTGGGTTCCCCGGCCGTACCTCCGTCAGATGTTCGGTCCCGGCGTGGATCAGGCCATCGAGCGCTACGAGAACCCCGACCGCGAGCTCACCGCGGTGCTCCAGCTCTTCAACCGGGCCCGCGAGATCATCTACGCGTACAAGATCGTGG
>CAYRZF010000132.1:0-4533 GCA_964428805.1 uncultured bacterium
GCGCTCGCCCGATTCCCCGTCATCAAGAAGGGCGCCCTGCCCGATCTCCAGAAGGCCGACCCGCCCTTCGGTGGGTTCTGTACGGTTCCCCTGAAGCAGGTCCGCAAGATCTTTGTTTCCCCCGGGCCGATCTTCGAGCCGATGGGGCCCGAGGTCGGAGGTTGGCACGCTGAGGTCGGCCTGTACGCCGGCGGCTTCCGTCCCGGCGACATCGTCCTCAACACGTACGCCTATCACCTGACGCCGGCCGCTCACATGATCGATGAGGCCCTCACCCTCATCGGCTGCACCGTCATTCCGACCGGTGTGGGGAACACCGACACCCAGGTCACCGTCACCAGGGACGTCCGGGCGACGGGCTACGTCGGGACTCCGAGCTTTCTGATGACGATCCTCAGGCGTGCCGAGGAGATGGGGGTTGGGCGGCTTCCGTTCCAGGTCGCCCAGGTGGGCGCGGAGGCGCTACCCGAGTCCCTGCGTCGGACCTTCGAGGAGCATTACGGGATCATGACGCGGCAGGGGTTTGGCACCGCCGACCTCGGCATGGTGGCCTACGAGTGCCGCGAGAAGACCGGCATGCATCTGGTGGATGACGCCATCATCCAGGTCTGCGACCCCCAGAGCGGGGAACCGCTCCCGAACGGCCAGATCGGGGAGATGGTGGCGACGGTGAACCACCACACTTACCCGATGATCAGGTTCGGCACCGGGGATCTGACTATCCTCGACGACTCGCGATGTCCCTGCGGGAGGACCGCGGCCCGGATGCTCGGGTGGCGGGGACGCGCCGATGAGGTCACGAAGGTGCGCGGGATGTTCATTCATCCGAGGCAGGTGGACGAGGCCGCCGCGAAGGTCGCGGGTATTCGCCGCCACCAGGTGGTCGTCACGCGGAAGGAGCATCAGGATGTCATGACGTTCCGGGTGGAGCTGGCGGAGGGCGCGGAAGCCGGCGCCGTCACTCCCGCGCTGGAGACGTCCATCCGCGACGTCATGAAGCTCCGGGGCCAGGTGGAAGTCGTTCCCAGGGGCTCGATCCCCGACGGCGCGAAGAAAATCGACGACCGGCGAAAGTGGGACTGACACTCGGAGGGGGGCATACGCCCCCCTTCCGACGCCTCCCCCCAGGATTGCGCGGGCCGGGTACCCGCGCCGAAGGCGTGGGTACGCGCTCGAAACAGTGCCTGCTGGTATCCTTAAAGAGTTATGGTTCCGGAGTTTGTGGCCGTCGGGCATGTGACGCTCGATCATATCGGCGGCGATGTCCGACCCGGTGGGACGGCTCTCTACGCGGCGCTCACGGCCCACCGCCTCGGCTGCTCCGTCGGCCTTGTGACCAGCTTCGGCCCCGATTTTCCCCGGGACCTCTTTCCTCCGGACCTTCAGGTCATCCACGTCCCGGCCTCCCAGACGACCGTGTTCAGGCACGAACCCAGCCGAGAGGGGCGTACGCTGACCCTTCTGGGACGCGCGAGTGACCTCGAGGTCGGGCATTTACCCCTGGAGTGGAAGGCCGCGGACCTTGCCCTGCTCTGTCCGGACGCCAACGAGGTGGATCCGTACCTCGCCGCGGCATTTTCCGACGGGGCGATGGGGGCGGCGGCTCAGGGGTGGTTGCGAGCACGAGGAGCCGGTGGAGCCATCAGCCCGGCCTTGTGGGAGGACGCCCCCCTGGTGCTCCCTCACGTCCAGGCGGTCTTCGTGAGCCAGGAAGATGTGGGTCCCTTCGAGGCGGAGATCGTGGAGTGGTTCCAGCAGATCCCGCTGGGGGTGATCACGCTGGGGCGCCGCGGGGCCCACCTCTACGTGAGCGGTGAGCGCCACTTCATCGAGGCCGATCCGGCCAACGAGGTGGACCCGACCGGCGCCGGAGACGTCTTCGCTGCCGCCTTTCTGATCCAGTTTCACCGGGAGGGGAACCCCTGGGAGGCCGCCGCGTTTGCCGCCTGCGCCGCCGCGCTCCATGTGGAGGGCGTCGGCATCGCCGCCATCCCTTCACGGGCCGCGGTCGAGGAGCGCCTCTCGGCATACCGGCGCCGTCTCGGCCGGTGATTTCTTGACAGGCCCGTTGCAGAAGGCTACGCTGGCGCTGATGGCGGAGCGGAAGATCCGGATCACGGCGGGGTCGGTCGAAGCGGAGGCGAAGCTGGACGGATCGAAGACCGCGCAGGCGATCTGGGAGGCCCTGCCGCTGTCGGCCAAGGCGGAAACGTGGGGGGACGAGATTTACTTCGCGATCCCCGTTCATCTCAAGGAGGAACACCCGAAGGAAGTCGTGGGGCTGGGTGATCTCGGCTACTGGCCTACCGGAAACGCGTTCTGCATCTTCTTCGGTCCCACGCCGGCCAGCCGAGGGCAGGAGATCCGTCCCGCCAGTCCGGTGAATGTCTTCGGTCAGATCGTCGGCGATCCGAAGGCCTTCAAAAAGATCCGGTCCGGCACCGCCATTCGCATCGAGCGAGCCTGAGGAGGCGCCTGCCTATGAAGATCTTTCTGGACACGGCCAACGTCAGCGAGCTCAAAGAAGGGGTGGCCATGGGGATCCTGGACGGGTGCACGACCAACCCGTCCCTGATCGCCAAGGAGAAGCGCCCCTTCCGGCCGCTCGTGGAGGAGATCTGCTCCATCGTCCCCGGTCCGGTGAGCCTGGAAGTGGTGGCCACGGACGAGGAAGGGATGGTCAAGGAGGGGAAGGAGCTGGTGCAGATTGCTCCCAACGTGGTGGTGAAGTGTCCGCTGACGAAGGACGGGCTCAAGGCCGTCAGGCGGCTCACCCGGGAGGGGATCAAGGTCAATCAGACTCTCTGCTTTTCCGCCACCCAGGCGCTCCTCTCAGCCAAAGCGGGCGCGACGTACATCAGCCCCTTTCTGGGACGCCTGGACGACATCGCCCACGTTGGGATGGACCTGGTCCGGCAGATCCTCGAGATCTACCGCAATTACGGGTTCCAGACTCAGGTGCTCGCCGCCTCCATCAGGAACCCGCTCCACGTCGTGGACGCCGCCCTGGTGGGAGCCCACATCGCGACCATGCCGTTCGCCGTCCTCGAACAGCTGATGAAGCACCCGCTGACCGACGTCGGGCTCAAGAAGTTTCTGGATGATTGGAACAAGGCCGGCGCCAAGATCTAGCCTCCCGTGACTGGCAAGCGGCTCCGGAAAGCTCCGGGGCCGCTTTTTTTATTCCACCCATTCGCCTCGCGCCCACGTATACCTTGACGAGAAGAGCTTCATGGCGACTGACGACGGCGCGTTGATGCGGCGGGTGGGGCGGGGCGACCGGGCCGCCTTTGGGGCTCTGGTGAGCCGGTACCAGGATCGCCTCTTCACGGTGGCCCACCGGCTCCTCGGAAACCGCGCGGACGCCGAGGACGCCGTCCAGCGGGCCTTTCTGAACTGCTACCTGAAATCCGACAGCTACGATCCGCGCTGGCAGGTTTCAACGTGGCTCTACCGGATCCTCACGAACGTCTGCGTTGACGAGCTGCGCAGACGAAGGAACGTCGGCTCGCCGGGGCCTGTCTCTGATTCGGGTCAGCCCTCTGAGAAGCCGGGACAGCACCTCGATCTTCGACGCGCCCTCGAACGCGTTCCGACGGAGGCGCGGCTACTTCTCGCGTTGAGGTACGTGGACGGGCTGTCGTACGGTGAACTTGCGAAGGTCCGGGGCATTTCGATCAATACCGTGAAAAGCCAGCTGGCTCGGGGGAAGGCTATTCTGCGAAAGGCACTTCGATGAGGAGGAAGGCCATGGATCGTCTGGACGTAGCACTTGCCACCCACTTCAGCATGGAAGCGGCTCCCGAGGCGCTGGCCTCGCGGATCGTCGAGCGCGTGGCGGACGCCGGCCGTGGGGTTCGGGAACTCTTGGCGGAGATCGAGATCACTTCCACCGATCAGGGAGTGTGCCTGATCCGGGGCGAGCACCTGGCGCCCCCCTCCTCAGCGAAGGCCCGGCGCTGGGCGGAGCAGGCGAGGGTGGAGCTGGCCGAATACCTGGAAGGGAAGCGAACCTTCTTCTCGGTGCCCGTTGATCTGTCGGCCGCGGCCCCGTTCCAGCGGGACGTCCTGGAGGCCGCCCGCAGCATCCCATTCGGCGAGGTGCGCGCCTATGCCTGGATCGCGCGACAAATCGGCCACCCGCAGGCCGTCCGCGCGGTGGGAACGGCGCTCGGGCGCAATCCGGTGCCGTTCCTCGTGCCGTGCCACCGGGTTCTCAGGAGTGACGGCGGTGTGGGGGGCTACCTCTTCGGCACCCGGGTCAAGGGCCGGCTCCTCGCGCTCGAGCGCAGCACCCCCGTGCTGCAAGGGTGCACGACAACCCGCATCGTGTGCCGAGTCGGGTGCATCCACGGCCGACGCATGCGTCCGGAGAACCAGGTGATCTTCGCCTCCGTGGGCGACGCGCGCTCGGTGGGCTACCGCCCGTGCAAGGTCTGTCGCCCCCTTGCCGACACCACGACGAATTGACGGAGGGGCTAGGCGCTATGGGCGTGACCCTATGCTAGGGAGCCGAGGCCGTCAAGTGTCTAG
>CAYRZF010000133.1:0-4505 GCA_964428805.1 uncultured bacterium
GGCCGCTGATCAGGTTCACCAGGGTGGTCTTGCCCGCGCCGTTGGAGCCGATGAGCGCGAGCAGTTCCCCCTCGGTGACGGTGAAGTCCACGTCGTCCACGGCGTGGGTATCCCCGAAATACCTCTTGAGGTTCTTCGTCGAAAGCAGGCTCACGTCAGGCCGCCCTCCGGAGCCGGCCCGCGAGGCGGCTGGTGGTGCCCACGATCCCCGCCGGCAGGGCGAGCACCAGAACCACCAACACGACCCCTAGCACGAGCTGCCAGTACACGGTATGTCCCACGGCGTAAGTCTCTAGATAGTTGAAGACTACCGCGCCGATGATGGGCCCAAAGAACGTCTGGAAGCCGCCGAGCACGGTGAAGAAGACGATCTTGCCCGAGAAAGTCCAGACCAGGATGTCCGGGGTGGTGAGCCCGTTCAGCGGCACCCAGAGCGCCCCGGCCAGCCCAGTGTACGCTCCCGAGACCAGGAACGCGACGTAGCGGTACTTGCGGACCTGGATCCCGACGAACTCCGCGCGGGTCTCGTTATCGCGGATGGCCTGGAGCGCCTTACCGAAGGGCGAGTGGACGATCACCCACATGACGGCGACGCTCACGCAGAAGACCACCAACACGTAGTAGTAGTAGCGGTGGGCGAGAAAATCCATCTTGTCCTGGCCCTTTCCCAGGGCCATGGTTACCTGGCCGCCCAGTAGGCTTGGCGTTGGGACCCGGAGGCCGTCGGTCCCCCCGGTGATCCAGAAGAACTTGAAGGCAAGACTCCACAGCACCTGCGAGAGGGCCAGGGTGAGGATGCCGAAGAAGATCCGGGTGTAGCGGACGCAGAGGAAGCCGAACAGCGCGGCCACGAGCGTCGAGGCGAGGATGCCGCCGAGGAGGAAGACCTCCATGGACGTGATCTTGAGGTACTTGACGATGAACGCGACGCCGTACGCCCCCATGCCGAAGTAGGCGGAGTGGCCGAAGGACAGGAGCCCCGTGTAGCCGAGGAGCAGGTTGAAACCGAGCGCCGCGATGGCGAAGATCAGGCCGTACGAGAGGAGGACGGTCTCGTACGGCTCCACCAGGGAGGGCAGGACCAGCAGCAGGAGGATGACGGGAGCGACGAAGAGCAGCAGGCGCCTGGGCGGTGCGGCCAGCGTGTTCATGCGCGACCGAACAGCCCGGCGGGCCGGATCAGGAGGACAATGGCCGCCATGAGGTAGAGCACGGCCAGCTCGATTTCCGGGAAGAAGGCGATGCCGAACTCGCGGACGACGCCGACCATGAGGGCCCCGAGCAAGGCGCCCTCGAGGCTCCCGAGCCCGCCGATCACGACGACGACGAACGCCAGGATGAGCGCGTCCACCCCCATGCCCAGCACCGCGCCCTGCTGCGGGACGATGATGGCGCCGGCCAGGCCGGCCATGAAACAGCCCAGGGTGAACGCCTGCACGTAGACCCGGTTGACGTTCACCCCGAGCGCCGAGGCCATCCGCTTGTTCTGGGAGGTCGCCCGGAGGATGACGCCGAACTTGGTCTTGTACACGAACGCCCACAGGGCCGCGGCCGCGATGCCGCCCACCACGATCACCGCTAGGTTGTAGTTCGGGTAGATGGTGTCGCCGATGGAGAGGCTCCCGAGGGCCTCGTAGAGGGCACTGACCGAGAGCGGATACGGCCCCCAGATGAAGCGCAGCAGGTCCTCGAGGATCAGCAGCAGGGCGAAGGTGATCAGCAACTGGTACTCCTCCGCGCGCTTGTAGAGCGGCCGGAGCAGGGTCGGTTCGAGGACCGCGCCGAGCGCGGCGGCGGCCACGGCGCCGATTGGGAGTAGGAGATAGAGGACCACGGTCGGCGCGCCGCCCAGGATCATCCGGCCCACTGCCCATGCCGCCGTGTAGGCCCCGACCGCGTAGATGTTCCCGTGCGCCAGGTTGACGATCCTCATGACCCCGTAGATGAGGCTCAACCCGCCGGCAATGAGGAAGAGCACGGAGGCGTACAGAAGCGCGTTGAACAGGTGGATAACGAAAGTATCCACTGGCGGATAACTTGCCCTAAAACGAGCATCGAGTCAAGCCCATTATGGATTTCCGTCAATCCGATGCTGGATCATCTTCACCTCCGGGTTCACGTAGTTCCCGCCCAGATACATCGCCGTGATGATCGAGTACACGCCTGGCTTCAATTTCCCCCTGAAGTCCACGGTGAACACGCCGGCACCTCCGTACCGTGCCGTCCCGGCCTGGGACACGTCGCCGGCCTGGCTGACCACCAGATAGCGAGAGACGGGGAGCTCCTGGGTGTCTTCCCCCGACGACTGGCGCCGCAGCGGCTCTCTCTCGATCTTGTAGCTTCGCTGGAACGTAAAGACTTTCTCCACTTCCGCCTGGATCTCCAGCCGGTCGCCCCGCACTTCCGTCTTCGCCACGTAGGCCCTTCGAGGGATCGGGTACTGGTTGAATGATCCGAGCCCGAGCGGGTACGAGGAGTCTCGGAACGCCTGGAGCACTACGGAGTCCCCGGACCACTGGGCGAGCTGGTAGGGCCCGTTCGTCACGAGGAAATGACCGTGCTTGTCGTAGAATTGTTTGAGGGCGGTCCATCGCGCCCTCGCCTGGTCTGGAGTCACGAGATCCTTCAGGGAGGCCGGGACGTATCCCTGGCGCCTGAACTCTTCAACCAGCGCCGCCAGGCGTTCTTTCAGCCTCCTGTCCCTGACCAGGTCCAACCACGGGATCCCCCGGCGCTTCGCCTCACCCTGAGAGAACGCGGCGAGCCCGCGCTTGACGGCCTCCTCCATCAGCACGATCAGGTTCCACGGTAGCGTGGTCCAGGGCGGGGCCACCGAGGCGGTTTGCAGGGAGTCCGCGAGCCCATGGGTGAGGTACACCTCGACGACGTGAACCTGGAACGTGTACTTGGCCTCGCCGAAGTCCTTCACGACCTGCTCGGCCCGTAACACCCTCACCCCCGCGAGCCACTCCCTCAAAAGAGCGGTGGAGGCCTCGATGGAGGGGTCGTACCTGCCGCCACTCCCGGGGTGTTTCACGCCCCAGCGGAACGCGACGCTGAAGGGATAGAGCACGTCGGCCACGGTCATCGGGCTCTTGTCGTGGAACGAGGAAGCCAGAACTCGGTAGAGGATCTTGGCCTTGGCGGTTTTCCCCTCTCCCACGGGCTGGAGCAACCCGGTCCCGGGCTGGGGGATGAGGGCGTCCTTCGGGACCTCCACCCCTCCGGAAGGTGAAGCCTCGGTGAACACGGTTGAAGTCACGCGGTTGGCAACCCAGGTCGCGCTGTACGGGGCAGGGAACTCCGCGGGATCACCCACGGCAGACCAGATCAGTCGCCCCGTCGGGTCGGTGAAGCCACCCAGGGGATTCCAGGCGGCCCCCGGCTTCATCTCGACCCCCAACCGCAACCAGCCGTTCCACAGGAAATCTTTCAATTTCACGGCCCTGACGAAGATCGGCGAGTTGAGGCCACCCTGGGAGTCATATGCGATGTTTTCGACGCCCTCGGTGTAATCCGAGCTGTTGAAGTATTCGCGTCTGACGGTGTACCCGACGACCATCCGTTCGCAACCGCCGAGGAGGAGCGAGACCAGCTTCCGTTCCAGGTTGAACCGTTCCGTGTCGCTGTCGTAGGCGCCAGTTACCAGACGCTCGTAGATCGCTGCCGCGGTCTGTCTTGTCGTGCCGTCGCGGAGTGTCCGGGCGAGGAGGAGGTAGGCCTGGAACCACCCTTCCTTCATCCACGGCGGGCCAAGCCACCCGTTCAAACTGATCCGGGATGATGCCAGAAGGTCGTCGGTGGTGATCTCCTCAACTGTGGCGTCCCAGCCTTGCCCGGTGCCCCTCAGGGCTGTCGGCGCCAGTTTCTCCGCGAGCGTCCCTTTCGCGCGAACTCTCAGCGTGAGCGAAGAGGCGCTCTGGTCAGGTGTGGGCGCGTACTTTGTCTTCGCCGATTCGGCGAGGTCGAAGTGGTGGAGGTAATCCATGTGGAAGGGGGTGACTGGGTAGGGGTGGACGACGTAGGCCTCCTTTCGGGTGGCCAGGTCGCTGACCAGCTTTCCGCCGGTGACGCATCGGCTGTCCCGGTCCCCCAACGTCCCCGAGGCGGGGTTGAAGGTCAGGACGAGATACGACCCGAGGGAATCGGCGTGGCCCAGGTGGGCGGGGACTGGCCCCCCCGCGAACGGGTCTCTTCCGATATAGGCGTGAAGAGAGTTGTTGGACAGCAGCTTCGCCGCCGGCGCCGGATCAACCGCCTCGATCCGGATCTCGTGGGGGTAATAAGATGGGAAGAACTCGAGCACGTCGTCTGCTCGGGCGCCCGTGAGCGTTGAGGCCCAGCAGACGGCCAAGGCGGCAAGAAGGATCAGGCGGCGTGTCACACTAAAAGACCTGCCCCCGCGGGTCGGTGAGCCCGGTCCCGGGGGGCAGGTCAGCGACGTCTGGGTCAGTTGCTGCCTAGGCGACCTTGGGCCAGGTCTTCTCGATCCACGTGAACGTCGC
>CAYRZF010000134.1:0-4485 GCA_964428805.1 uncultured bacterium
TGTCTCGCTCAGAGGGTCATCCGGGCTGAGGTCGGGATCATTCATATCGCTAGGGCGCCTCGTCCTCTTGGCTCTCGCCATCAGCCACGAACGGGAGGTCGCGGCGCGGGAGGAGGAAGAGCGGGTTGAACACCTTGCCCTGGTTCCAGATCTCGAAATGGAGGTGATGGGCGGAGGCCCGGCCGGTCCGTCCCACGGTGCCGATCACGCGGCCTGCTTCGACCACGTCCCCCGCTTCAACGAAGTTCTCAAGGTTGTGAGCGTAAACCGTGACGAACCCGTCGTCGTGCGCGATCTTGACGACACGTCCGTAAAACTTCTCCCAGCCGCTGTAGGCCACCGTCCCGTCCGCCGCCGCGAAGATCGGCGTCCCCACCTCCGCCTTGATGTCGATCCCGGCATGCCACCCGCTGCGACGCCGCCCGAAGGGGGAGCTGATGGGCCCCTCGAGCGGCCAGCGGAAGACCGGGGCGCGTCCGTCCAGGTCGGGAACTGCCAGGACGAAGTAGCTCGGCGGGGCCGCCGGGCGAGGCGCGGAGGTGCCATCGCCCGGGGGGATCATCAGGCGCTGCCCCGGATGGAGAAGATCGGGCCGCTGGAGCCGGTTGGCCTCGATCAGCGCGCGGACGCGGACCCGAAACCGCTTGGCGATCGTGCCGAGGGTGTCCCCGTCCTTCACCTCGTACATGGTCTCACCGCTCTTCGCGGCGGGGATCGTCGGTTTCGAATGAGCGTGGGCCAGCGTCGGGACCGCCACCGCGAGGACGCCGAGCGCTCTGAGCCACTGCCGCCTGCGTCGGCGCAGATGGAACCGTCTCATACGTCGAACTCGGCGAAGCGGATGCCGAACGAGGCAAAGCGCCCGGTTGGCGGCAGCCACGTCACCGACAGCTTCTCCACGCGGGCCAGCGGCGGTCCCTTTTCGAGATCCCGGGCGAACCCCTCGATCAGGTCGCGGGAACCCTCCACGCGCACCCGAACCCGGCCGTCTTTGAGGTTCATCACGAACCCCGCGAGCCCGAGTTGTGACGCCCTTCGCTGGGCGAAGTTCCGGTACCCGATTCCCTGCACCTCTCCCTGCACCAAAATCTCCGCCGCGCTCTTAAATCCGGGTGGGCTCATCTCGGTGTCGCGTGCATCCGCTTGGCCTGCTCGAGCGCCCGGGCGACCGCCTCCTCCGGAGCGGTCGCCGGGATCACGCCCTCCAGGTCGGTCCACGCTCCGAGCCCCACGACGGGGATCCCCATTTTGAGCCCGAGCGCCACCTCCGAAAGCGTGCCGTACTCCCCCGGGAGCGCAATCACGGCGTGCGACGAGCGCACGACGATGGCGTTGCGCGCATGACCTAGATCGGTCACGATCGTGATGTCCACGAAGGGGTTGGCATCCCGATGGCTCGGGCCGGGCAGGATGCCGACGGTCAGCCCGCCCGCTTCCCGGGCGCCGCGCGCCGCCGCCTGCATCACCCCACCCAGACCGCCGCACACGAGCACGGCTCCCGCGGTGGCGACGGCACGGCCGACGGCGTACGCCCGTTCGGCAACCGGCGGGGGACAATCGCCGGCGCCCACCACCCCCAGTTGCCAGCAGGGAAATTGGTCGGGGCGACTGGATTTGAACCAGCGACCTCCTGCTCCCGAAGCAGGCGCGCTACCAGGCTGCGCTACGCCCCGGTCTCCCATGCCAGCTCAGCGGGCGAGGCCTCAGGCCTCCCAGCCGTATTTACCGATCAGCTTGACGAACACGCATCCAGCATCCGCCGTGGTGCGCATCTCCCCGCCAATCCGTTCCACCACGGTCAGCGTCTGGGACACGGTATCTCCGACAGGAAGCACCATCCGCCCTCCCTCGGCCAGCTGCTCAGACAGCGGCTGGGGCACCGACGGCGAGGCCGCCGAGACCAGGATGCGATCGAACGGGGCCTCGTCGGACCACCCGAAGGTCCCGTCGGCCGTCCGGACCCAGACGTTGGTGTACCCCAACGCCTCCAGGGTAGCGCGGGCGCGGCTGGCGAGGGAAGGAATCCGCTCCACCGAGCAGACCCGCCGAGCCAGTTCGGCCAGGACGGCGCTCTGATAGCCTGAACCGGTGCCGACCTCCAACACTTTCTCGCGCCCGGTCAGCCGGAGCAACTGTGACATGATCCCCACCATGTACGGTTGCGAGATCGTCTGCCCCTCGCCGATCGGAAGCGGGTAATCGCCGTAGGCGCGATCCCGGAGTGCCTCCTCTACAAAAAGGTGGCGGGGGACTTTCCGCATCGCCTCCAGTACCCGCGGGTCGGTGATTCCGCGCCGCACCAGCTGCTCCTCGACCATCCGCTCGCGCTCACGCACGTACCGCGCGGGCGGAGCGCCCGCGGGATCACGCGGGAGGGATGCCCCCAACATGGCTCTCTATGCACCGCTTCCCGGCGGGCGCCTACCCGTAGACCTACGCACCCATGCCTTCGGCGCGGGTACCCGGCCTGGGGATCCCGCCCGGGGACCCGGCCGGCGTGGCCGGAGCTGGGCGTTCAGCGATGCCTCCCACTTCCCGAGACGTCCGAGCGCCGCATAGTGGGTCAGGTCCAGATGGAGCGGGGTCACCGACGCGTACCCATCCTGGACGGCGATGATGTCGGTGGCCTCGCGATTGTCCCAGAGGGGCGGCCCGGCACCGATCCAGTAGTAGGTCTTCCCCCGCGGGTCCTTCTGCTCCACCACCTTCTCCTTGTACACGCGGTGGCCGAGCCGCGTGAACCTGATCCCCTTCGGCCGTCCGCCGGGGACGTTGACGTTGAGCAGCGTCTTCGGCGGCAGCCCCTCCACGAGCGTCCTCATGGCGATCAGTTGCGCGATCCGGGCGGCCTCCTCGAAACTCCCCTGGTCGGGTGCCGCCAGCGAGACGGCAATCGAGGGAACCCCGAGCAGCGTCCCCTCCATCGCCGCCGACACGGTGCCGGAATACGTCACGTCGTCGCCCAGGTTCAAGCCGTGGTTGATCCCCGACACCACCAGCTTGGGCTCGGCGGGCAAGAGCCCGAGAACCGCGAGGTTCACGCAGTCCGAAGGAGTCCCGTTGACCGCGAAGCGCCTCTCCCCCAGCCGATCAACCCGCAACGGGCGATGAAGCGTGAGGGCGTGACCCACCGTGCTCTGCTCGCGGTCCGGCGCCACCACATAGACGTCTCCCACCTGGGCCAGGGCCTCGGCGAGCGCCGCGAGCCCCGCGGCGGAGATTCCATCATCGTTGGTGACGAGCACTAATGCCGCTGACATAAAAAAGAGCAGATCCGAGAATCTGCCGGCCTTGAGGGAAGGAACTGGTCGGGGCGACTGGATTTGAACCAGCGACCCCTGGCACCCCATGCCAGTGCGCTACCAGGCTGCGCCACGCCCCGAACCACGAGGTATTGTACGGGACCGAAGGGGGGAACTCAAGGCCCTCACCTGTGATGGTCGCGGGTGAGAAGCGAGCGGATCGCTTCCAGGCGCCCGCGCACCCGCTTGAGGGCTTCGCCGTAGGCGGCCTCGCGCGCTCCAGCGTCCGGCGGCTCGGCCTCCCCGCGGGACTCGGCCAGGAGCCGTTTCTTGGCGCCCTCGAGCGTGAGCCGCTCGCCGTAGAGGAGGAACTTGATGCGGAGCACCAGTTCGACGTCTCGCTTGCGGTAGAGTCGCTGCCCGGCAGGGTTCTTCTTGGGACGGAGGAGCTTGAACTCGGACTCCCAGTAGCGGAGGACGTACGCGGGCACTTCGGTGAGGTCCGCCACCTCCCCGATCCGGAAGTACAGCTTGTCGGGAATCGCCTGGGCCATGGCGCCCGACCCCCGCTACGGGTTGATCCGGGATTTGAGCCCCTTGCTCGGCTTGAACGTCACCACTCTTCGGGCGGTGATCTCGATGCTGGACCCGGTCTGGGGGTTGCGCCCGCGCCGGGACGCTTTCTTCCGCATCCGGAAGTGACCGAACCCGACGATCTTCACATCCTCCCCATTCTCGAAGCAGCGGGACATGATGTCGAAGACCGATTCCACCACCGAGGCGGATTGCCGTTTGGAGAGGCCGTGCGCCGCCACTGCGTTGATCAGGTCATTCTTCGTCAGGGGGATCACCTCCCTTCCGTTCCGACAGATTCGCGCACCCACGCCACGTAGGCCGAGGACCCGGACTCCACGGGCAGGGCTAAGATTTCGGGCACCGAATAGGGGTGCAACGCCAGGATACGGTGCTCGAGCGCGTCATAGCGTTCACGGCCCGTCTTCATCACCAGGAGCGCCTCGCCCTCCTCCTGAAGCCGCCCTTCCCAGAAGAAAATCGAGCGGACGGCCGGCACGACGTTGACACACGCCGCCAGGCGTTCTTCGACCAGCGTGCGGGCCATCCGCATCCCCTCCTCGGCGGAGGGCACGGTGACCAGGACGACCAGTGTGTCCACCTCGCCCATCAGCTCGCCTCGCACGGCGGGGCCCCAGCCCCGCGACGTCCTGCGGCTCGCACTGCCACG
>CAYRZF010000135.1:0-4436 GCA_964428805.1 uncultured bacterium
GAGTTCCTCTTCGACGACGAGCGCGCCATGGTCAGGCTCGACATGTCCGAGTACATGGAAAAGCACACGGTGGCACGCCTCATCGGCGCGCCTCCCGGCTATGTCGGATACGAGGAAGGCGGGCAACTGACGGAGGCGGTGAGGCGACGGCCCTACACGGTGGTGCTTTTCGACGAGATCGAGAAAGCCCACGGCGGCGTTTTCAATGTCCTGCTCCAGTTGCTCGACGACGGCCGCCTGACCGACGGCCACGGGCGCACCGTGGATTTCAAGAACACCGTCGTCATCATGACCTCGAACCTGGCGAGCCACATCTTTCGCGAGTACGAAAAGCCCGACAAGGTGCGGCCGCTGGTGCTCCAGGAGCTGCGCGCGACGCTCCGCCCCGAGTTTCTGAACCGCATCGACGAAATCGTGATCTTCAATCCGCTGGGCCACGCCGAGATCGACCGCATCGTTGAGATCCAGCTGGGGCACCTGAAGCGTCGGCTCGCCGACAAGCGCATCACGCTCGAGCTGACGAGCGCGGCCAAGAAACTCCTCTCGACTGAGGGTTACGACCCGACCTTCGGCGCGCGCCCGCTGAAGCGCGCCATCCAGCGCCTCGTCCAGGACCCGCTGGCGCTCCGTCTCCTGGAAGGAGAGTTCTCGGAGGGGGATACGGTTCTCGTGGATGCGGAGGGGGACCGGATCACCTTCAGCCGGCGGGTGGACGCCGCCCCGGAATAGAGGCCCAAGGCGTGCCAAGGACCCTAATCCCCCTGCTCGCGTGGCTGGCTGTCGTTCTCGTTGCCACGGCGGCGCTGGCGGCGCGCGCTGACCTGGTCACGGTCAAGACCCTCTTGGCCGAGCCCGACAAGTGGCACGGCCGGGCTGTGGTCGTGTCCGGAAGCGTCGGGAAGCTCGACCCCCGAACTTCCCAGCGGGGGAACCCCTACTACACGTTCCTGCTGACTGACGGGTCAGCAAGCGTGACCGTGTTCTCCTACGGGGCGCCCGAGATCAAGGACGGCACCCGCGTCCAGGTCGAGGGCACCTTCCTCAAGATCAAGCGGGTCGGCAAATACACCTTCCAGAATCAGGTGGACGCCAGGCAAATCCAGGTCCTTTGATCTGCCCCGGAATCCTCCCTTTTCTCACCGCCATCTTAACGGGCATATGAGGGCGCGAATTCACTCCGCGTGGGTGGTGCTCGGGGGGGTCATGCTCGTGATGCTGGCAGCCTCCGGCCTTCGCTCCGTCTTCGGGGTCTTCATCAAGCCCCTGGAGGCCGACTTCGGCTGGGACCGCGCCTCGCTCTCGGGTGCCGCAGCCCTTTCCCTTTTCCTGCTCGGCGCCGTCGGACCCTTCGCGGGGAGGCTGGCGGACCGGTGGGGTCCGAGGCAGGTCCTGGCCCTGTCGCTCCTGCTGCTCGGGATCGGCACCATCGCCTCCTCCCGCGTGGAGAAGCTCTGGCAGGTCTACGTCGCCTCCGGCATCCTCATGGCGATCGGCGCCGGTGGGGCGGGGATGGCGACGGCGGCCGCCGTCGCGGCGCGCTGGTTCGAGACACGCCGGGGGCTTGTCATCGGACTGCTCGGCGGCGCGATTTCGGCGGGCCAGCTCATCGTGATCCCCCTGGCGATGGGACTCACGCTCTCCTTGGGCTGGCGCCAGAGCTACCTCTGGCTCGGCCTCGGCCTGCTCGCGCTGATTCTGCCGCTCTCGATCTGGCTCGTGAAGAACGACCCTCGGGAGAAGGGGTTCAAACCCTACGGCGCGGGGCAGGCCGTTCCGTCTCCGGGGATGATCTCCCTCCCCTCCGAGGCGCGGGTCTCGGTGACGGAGGCGGCGCAGGTCCCGGCTTTCTGGCTCCTCGCCATCACCTTCTTCGTCTGCGGCTACACCTCGAGCGGGCTCGTGCTGACGCACCTGATTCCGCACTCCATGGAGCACGGCTTCTCCGAGATGACGGCAGCGCAGGCGCTGGGCGTCATGGGGGCGATGAACATCCTGGGAACTGTCGCCTCGGGCTGGATCTGTGATCGCTTCGGCAGGAAGGGGCCTCTGGCCTTCTACTACTTCGTGCGCGGGCTCTCGCTTCTGTTCCTGCTCTACGTCTGGAATGTCCCCTCCCTCCAGCTCTTCGCCGCCCTCTTCGGCCTCAACTACATTTCAACTGTTCCCCCCACAACGACCCTGACGGCGAATATCTTCGGGCGTTACTCCGTGGGTGAGCTCTTCGGCTGGATCTACTTCTCCCATCAGGTGGGGGCGGCGCTGGGAGCCGCGATCGGGGGGTGGATCTTCGACTGGACCGGCAGCTACACCTGGGCCTTCGTCTCGGCGGCCGTGCTGGCCATCATCGCCGCCGGCCTCTCGCTGATGATCAGAGAAGAACCCGTGAGCCTCCGGCCCGCGCGTGCGGCCGGCGCCGGCGTTCCGTCGGAGGCCTAGGCGAATCTACCAGCCGATGCACAGCCGAGCGATACGGGTCAAGGAAGCGCGGGCGGCTTGACCGTTCTGAGCCGCAGATGCTAGCGTGAAGAGCGTGGCCCGCGCTCCGCTGATCGGCGTCACCACTTCGATCTCCGTCGGCAAGCCCCCCGAACGGGCCTACCTGAACTCCGCCTACCTGGTCGCGGTTCAGGAAGCCGGCGGGATTCCCGTGCCGATCCCCCCTCAGCTCGAGACGCGCGCGCAGGAGGAAATCTTCGCCATCTTGGACGGCTTCCTCTTAACGGGGGGCGGCGATATGGATCCGGCTGCCTTCAACGAGCCGCCACACCCCACCCTCTACGAGGTCGCGCCCGCCCGGGACCGGCTGGAAATCGCTCTCGTCCACCACGCCGTGGAGGCGGGCAAACCGCTTCTGGCTGTCTGCCGCGGTATCCAGGTCTTGAATGTCGCCCTCGGGGGAAGCCTCTTCCAGGACGTAGCCAGCGACCCGGGCACGGAGATCCAGCATCAGCAGGAAAAGGACGGAAAGCCGCGAAACGAGCCCATCCATCCGGTCAAGGTCGTCGCGGGGAGCCGCCTCGCTCAGGTCCTGGGGACGACGGAGCTCCTCGTGAACAGCATGCACCATCAGGCGGTGAAAGCGCCGGGGCGGGGGCTCGTGCCAGTGGCTTTTGCGCCTGACAGGATCGTTGAAGGGGTGGAACCGGAGGACCCCGACGGGGACCGTTTCCTCCTCGGCGTCCAGTGGCACCCTGAGGAACTCACCCGGACGGATGCCGCCGCGCGCCGGCTCTTCAGCGCCCTCGTGGACGCCAGCCGCTAGGTCACCCCCTCACCTTTGTCCTCTCCCACTCCGAGGGGGAGAGGGGAGGGTGAGGGGGCCCGGCCCTAGAGATTGATCAGCTGGGCGACCCGCTCGCGGTGATAGGTGGCGTCGCCGAACGTGAACTCGGAACCCTTGGCACGCTTGAAGTAGAGGTGGAGGTCGTGCTCCCACGTGAAGCCGATCCCGCCATGGAGCTGGATCCCCGCGGCCGCCACCTTCCGGTAGGCGTCGGAGACGTAGGCCTTGGCCATGGAGGCTGCCAGGGGCGCTTCGGCCACCCGCTCATCCACGGCCCAGGCGGCGTAGTACGTGATGGACTTGGCGTTCTCCACGTCCACCAGCATGTCCGCCGCTTTGTGTTTGACGGCCTGGTAGGATCCGATCGGCCTGCCGAATGCCACCCGCATCTTGGCGTACTCGGTCGTCATGTCCAAGACCTTCTGGGCTCCGCCGCACATCTCGGCGCTTAGCGCCACGGCGGCTCGGTCCACGACCCGCGCCAGCGGCTGCCAGCCCTTCCCCTTCTCGCCCACCAGCGCATCGGCCCCGACGCTCACGTCCTTCAACGTCACCTCGCAGAGCTTGCGGGTCTGGTCCATCGTCGGGAGCAGCTTCACCTCGAGGCCCCGGGCGTTCCTGGGGATGAGGAAGAGACTCACGCCGTCCTCCGGGGCAGCACCGTTGGCCGTCCGCGCCGCGACCACCAGGGCGTCGGCCGTATGGGCGTCGTGGACAAAGAGCTTGGTGCCCGAGAGCGCGAAGCCGCCCCGGATCTCGCGGGCCTGGAGCGTCACTCCCGCCGCGTCCCAACGCGCGTTGGGTTCGGTCCAGGCGAGGGTGACCTTCGCCGCCCCCGAGGAGATCTTCGTCAGCCATTCTTTCTTCTGACTGTCGGAACCCCCTTCGAGAATTGTGAGGCCGCCGAGGAGGACGGAGGAGAAATACGGGCCCGGCATCACGGCGCGCCCCATCTCCTCCATGAGCACCGTCAGGTCCACGAAACCCAACCCCACCCCGCCGAAGGCTTCCGGGTAGATGAGGCCCAGCCACCCCTGCTCGGCCAGTTTCCGCCAGAAGTCGTCGGTGACGCCGGCGGGGTCGTCCAGCATCTTCCGGACGAAGGTGGAGGGGCACTCGTTCTCGAAAAATTTCCGCGCGGTGGCGCGGAGCA
>CAYRZF010000136.1:0-4327 GCA_964428805.1 uncultured bacterium
ACGATCATGGTCATGCCCTCCTTGGCCAAGTCGGTCATGACATCGAGCACCTCGTTGATCATCTCGGGATCAAGCGCGGAGGTCGGCTCGTCGAAGAGCATGATCTCGGGCTGCATCGCGAGCGCCCGCGCAATCGCCACGCGCTGCTGCTGGCCGCCCGAGAGGTTCGCGGGGTAGTTGTTCGCTTTTTCCGGGATCCCGACGCGTTCGAGGAGGGCACGGGCGATCTTCTCGGCCTCGTCGCGGGTGAGGCCTCGCACTTTGACCGGGGCGAGCATGATGTTCTCGAGGGCCGTCATGTGCGGAAACAGGTTGAATGACTGAAACACGATGCCCACCCGCGCGCGGAGGCTCGACAGGTTCACGCCCGGCTGCGTGATGGATTCGCCCAGGACGATGATCTCGCCGGACTGGATCGGCTCCAGCCGGTTGACGCAGCGGATCAGCGTGCTCTTTCCCGAGCCCGACGGGCCGCACACCACCACCACCTCGCCCGGATCGATTTTCAGTGAGAAGTCCTTGAGGACGTGAAGCTTCCCGAACCACTTGTTGACCTGTCTGAAGTCGATGGCCGCGCCGTTCACAACTCCGCCCCGTCACCGAAGAGCAGACCCCCGAGGGACTCGGGCTCCCCGATGAGGGTCCCCAGCTTGCCCAGGGACGAGTCCACGGCCTTGGCCAGCGCCTCCGGCCCGCCGAACCGCGCCAGGGTCTCCGGCGGGATGAACTTGAAGAGCAGGCTGGAGGTGCCGGGCGGAAGGCCGGCGAAATGCACGGTGAGAATCCCGTGGTCCTCCAGGAGCAACATCGCCAGGGCCGCCGTCGCCTCGTAGGGAACGATGGGGGGCCGACTGAGGCCGGCCTGCGCCATCGCCAGTTCCAGGATGTCCTCCGCCCAGAGCTGGGCCGTGACGGGAGTCTCGCGGAGACGCGGCCCGAAGATAGCCCGGAGCGCGGCCGCGACCTCGCGCGTGGTCTTGACGAGCACCCGGACGCGTTCCGGGGAGTACCCCTCGAGCGAGCGTACCACTGCCGGGTAGAGCATCGGTCGCGCCTCGAGGCCCAACTCGAAGGCCCTCGCGCGAATGCGCGCCACGAGGCTCTTCTCCCCTCCTAGTAACCCCAACCTCGGGCCCGAGGTTCCATACTTATCCAGGCCCGTGGCCCCCACGTCCACGCCCAGCTCGAGCGTCTTCGGTTGAGCAAAGACCGCGGGACCGACTCGGGCGCCCCCCGCATCGTCCACGTACACGGGCACCCCCCGCGCATGTGCGAGCGAGACCACCGAACGGAGTCGATCGAGCGGCAAAAGCTCATATGTCACGGCGAGACGGGTCAACACCACCAGCGCCACGCGTTCCCCCCGATCAAGGATCCGCGTGAATGTCTCGAGGCTCCGCGCATCCACGAACTTGGCGCCAACGTGAGCCGCCGCCCGGACGACGGAGGGATGGCTGTAGCTCGGCGAAACCCCGACCACGATATCTCCCGGCCTGACCAGCGCCAGGTGCGTGGCCAAGGTCGCGGCGCTCAGCCGGTTGAAGAGCGCCACGTCGTGCAACTGGGAGGACCCACCCAGATGCTCGAGGGCGAGGGCCCGGAGCCGGTCCCCGTAGAGCGCGGGAGCCAGGTCGTCGTCGGCGAAGGGGAGATCCTCGACCGTCGCCGGGAGCCAGCGCTCGAGTCCCGAGAAGTTGAAGACCGACTCCCGGCCGTCCCGGCCGATCCGTCGCTGGATGAGCCGCCAGGCGTGCTGGAGCTTCCTGAAATCATCCTCGGTGCTGGTGAGGATCCCGCCCCGGGCGTAGGGGAGCCCGGGCGCGAAGGGGTTACCGAAGCGGTCCGTTTCTCTGCTCATCGCCGTGGGCTGGAAGTATAGCCCAAACGCGGCACTCACGCGAATACGATCAAGACGTCGCCGGCGTTGACGACCTGCCCGACCTGCACGCGAACCTCCCGGACCGTGCCGGCGTTCGTCGCCCGGAACTCGTTCTCCATCTTCATGGCCTCGATCACGAGCAGCCCGTCACCCGGCTTCACCGCCTGGCCCACCGCCACCTCCACGCGCACGATCTTGCCCGGCATCGGCGCCGTGAGGACGAGGCCGCCGGGGGCCGACACGACCCCGCCCCGCGTCCTGATAATATGGCGGGTCTCCTCCTCAACCTGGATCCGGTACGACTCCCCATCCACATCCACCAGGAACCAGCCATCCTCCTCCTTCACGTCGGCCACGTAGGACACCCCGCCGATCAGCAGCGAGCAGACCCCCGGGGCGGGCAGGCGCGCGTCCACCTCCTGGACTTCCTCGCCGATCGTCACGCGAAAGCGACCCGCCGCTTCAGTCACCTCGACCATGTGAGTCTGATCATCGAGCGTAGCCGCGAATCTCATCGGGCTACCTCGGCCGGGACCATTCGGGGCGGGCGGCCAGCTTCCACGCGCTCTGCCGCGAAGAGGAGAGCGGCGTCGTCCTGCCCGCCCGCTCGTAAGCGGCCAGCGCCGCTGCGATCAGCGCCACCGTGCGGTGCCGCCCCTCGGCCTCGGGCCTCCCGGGGCGCGCCACGCTGTCCAAGAAATGAGTCGAAAGCCGGCCGGCGATGAAGTCCGGGTGCGCCATGATACGCTGCAAGATCGGAATGGTCGTCCGGACGCCGACCACCTTGTACTCGGCCAGGGCGCGAGACATCCGGGAGATGGCCTCCGCCCGGTCGGTGCCCCACACGACGAGCTTGGAGATGAGGGAATCATAGAAGATCGGGACCGTCGCCCCCTCGTAGAAGCCGGAGTCGTCCCGGACCCACGGTCCTGCCGATGGGCGCAGGCCAGTAATCACCCCGGGAGAGGGGAGGAAGTTCCGGTACGGATCCTCAGCATAGATCCGGCACTCGATGGCCCAGCCCGTCCACTTGACGTCGCCCTGTTCGTAGCCCAGCTTTTCCCCGGCCGCGATCCGGATCTGTTCTCTGACCAGGTCCAATCCCGTGACGAACTCGGTCACCGGGTGCTCTACCTGGAGGCGGGTGTTCATCTCGAGGAAGTAGAAATTCTTCTGCTTATCCACCAGGAACTCCACGGTTCCCGCGTTGACGTAGCCGACCGAGGACGCAAGACGGCACGCGGCCTCGCCCATGAGCATGCGCATCGGCCCGTCCACGAGCGGCGATGGAGACTCTTCGATCAGCTTCTGGTGACGGCGCTGGATGGAACACTCGCGCTCGCCGAGGTGAATCGTTGTGCCGTGGCCGTCGGCCAGCACCTGGATCTCGATGTGCCGCGGCTCCTCCACATATTTCTCCAGGTACACCGAGCTGTCGCCGAAGGCCGAGCCGGCCTCGGAGCGCGCCATGCGAAGCGCCGGGTCCAGCTCTTTCTCGGTGCGGACGAGGCGCATCCCGCGACCACCTCCGCCCATGGCGGCCTTGAGCATGACCGGAAACCCGATCTCCCGCGCGACACGCATGGCCTCGGCGTCGCTCCCGACGGGCTCAGCCGTGCCTGGCACCACCGGGACCTGCATGGCCATGGCCGCCCGGCGCGCCGCGGTCTTGTCGCCCATGGCCCTGATCGCCGCGGGAGGCGGTCCGATAAAGACCAAGCCCGCGGCCCTGCACGCCTCGGCAAAAGCCGCGTTCTCGGAGAGAAACCCGTAGCCCGGGTGCACGGCCTCGGCCCCCGTGGCTTTGGCGGCGCCGATGATCTTTTCGATCACGAGATAGCTCTCCCGCGCCGGCGGCGGGCCGAGGGGGTAGGCCTCGTCGGCCATCAGGACGTGAAGCGCCTCCCGATCGGCCTCCGAGAACACGGCGACGGAGGCAATGCCTTGCTCCCGGCAGGCCCGGATGATCCGGACCGCGATCTCGCCGCGGTTGGCAATCAGGATCTTGCGGAAAGGCGGCTTCACCGGGGCAGGATCTCCTGCGGCGTGAAGAAGTATGGGATCTCGAACGCCGCCGACTCCGGGGAGTCCGAGCCGTGGACGGCGTTGGCCTCGATAGAGGAGGCGTACTCCCTCCGGATCGTGCCGGGCGTCGCCTTGGACGGATCCGTGGCTCCCATCAGCTCCCGCACCCGGTTGATGGCGCTTTCGCCCTCGAGGACCATCGGGATACAGGGGCCCTGGGTCATGAAGGTGCAGAGGCTTTGATAGAACGGGCGGTCCTTGTGGACGATGTAGAAACCGGCGGCCTGCTCCTTCGTCAGATGGACCATCCTGGCTGCCAGGATCTTGAGCCCGGCCTCCTCGAAACGGCCGATGATCTTGCCCGCGACGCCTTTGGCGATGGCGTCGGGCTTCACGATGACCAGCGTGCGCTCGATGCCCACG
>CAYRZF010000137.1:0-4220 GCA_964428805.1 uncultured bacterium
AACTGATTCTCCGGCACCAGGTCCAGAATGTCCGGATTCACAACGTACATGCCGCAGTTGATGTGGAACGAAAGCGTCGGCCGTTCCTGGATGGAGTGGATCTGTCCCTCCTCCATCTCGACCACCCCGTAGGGAACAACGTACTCGTAGCGACGGACGCCCACGGTCAGGGCCGCAGACTTCTTGAGATGGGATTGATAAAAATCCCGAAAGCTCACCTCCGTGATGATGTCGGAATTCATCACCAGTGCCGGCTCCCGGATTCCAAAACGATCCCGGATCAACCGAAGGGGACCCGCGGTCCCAAGCCGTTTTCCCTCCTGGGAATAGTGGATGTTGACCCCAAACTGTCGGCCGTCCTGGAAGTAGACCTGGATCAGTTCGGCCCGATATCCCACGGCCAGGTAGATGTCCTCAACCCCGTGCGCCTTGAGATTCTCAATCAGGATTTCTAAAATCGGCCGCTCGCCGACAGGGATGAGGGGCTTGGGAATCGCGAAGGTCAGCGGGCGCAGTCGGGTCCCTAGCCCGCCGGCCAGGATGAAGGCCTTCATTAAATCTGGTACCTCCGCGCCTCTTCGGGATCACTGGTCTCCTTCAGCCAGGCGATCGTCTGCCGCAAGCCTTCCTCCAGCGAATACCGGGGGCGCCACCCGAGGAGCCGTTCCGCCTTTCCGCTGTTGCAGCAGAGCCGGCGCACCTCACTGGACCCGGGCCGGAGGCGCTGCTCATCCGTCACGACTTCGATCTCCTGCCCCAGCAGGGAGGCGATGCGCTTGATCAGGTCGCCGATCGAGACCTCCTGCCCGGTCCCCAGGTTGATGACTTCCCCGATGCTCTCTTCGACCTCCGCGATCCGGACAAACCCGTTCACGGTATCCTTCACGAACGTGAAATCCCGGGTCGGCGACGTCGCGCCGAGGAACACTCGCTCTCCCCGAAGCGCCTGGGCAATGATCGTCGGGATCACCGCCCGCAGGGACTGTCGCGGGCCGAACGTGTTGAAGGGCCTCGCGATCGACACCGGAAGCTCGTAGGCACGATGAAAGGCCTCGCCCAGCTTGTCGGCCGCGATCTTGCTCGCCGCGTACGGGGATTGGGCCTGCAGTGGATGCTCTTCGTCCATGGGCACGCGCCGCGCCGTTCCGTAGACCTCGCTCGTTGAGGTGAGGACGATCCGCCGAGGCTTCGTCTCCCGCGCGGCCGTCAGGACGTTCAGCGTCCCGATGGTATTGACCTGGACGACCTCCCGCGGATGGACAAATGAGTACGGGATCCCGATGAGCGCCCCGAGGTGAAAGACGCATTCCTGATCCTTCATCGCCCGGTACACGCTCTCGAACTCCGTGAGGTCTCCGGCCACGATCGTGAGACGGCTGGCCAGGGAGGCCAGTGACCCGAGGGAGGCCCGCGATGTGTACCGGACAAACGCCGCCACCTGCGCACCGAGATCCACCAGGGCCTCGACCAGGTGGCTGCCGATGAAGCCTCCCGCCCCCGTGACCAGAACACGCCGGCCGGCCCAGTCTATGATCGGCCTCCCGTCAGGCGTCCCATCTGACTCGAATCGTCCTCCACACCGAAATCCCCAGCAGCTTGAGGTCCAGCCAGAAGCTCTGCTTCCGCATGTAGAGCAGATCGTACCGGAGCTTGTCCCGCGGGCGCGTGTTGTGCCGGCCGAAGACCTGGGCAATGCCCGTCAGGCCGGGCCGGATCTGGTAGCGAATCCGGCCGATGTCTGGAACCTCCCGTTCATACGCCGCGATGAAGTCGGGCGGCTCGGGACGGGGCCCGACGAAGCTCATATCCCCGCGCAGAATGTTGAGCAACTGCGGCAGCTCGTTGAGCGCCGTCTTCCGAAGGAACCTTCCCACGACCATCACCCGATGGTCGTCGGAATGCACCGCGACGGCCTGGCGGATTTCGTCATCGTATCGCCGATAGATCGTGCGGAACTTGTAGGCCGTAAACTCCTTCCCCCCCTTGCCGACCCGCCTCTGCACGAACAGGATCGGCCTCCCGTCTTCGAGAAAGATCGCCACGCTGATCAGGATCCACACGGGCAAGGAGAGCGCGAGGCCAATCGATGCAAGGAAGATGTCGAGGAGCCGCTTCGCGGGAGACTCCCTCGGCCGGCTCCTCTCCGTGGGCAGCCCGCCGGTCTTCGGCCCTGTCCAAAGACCGGCCACGTCAGCGGCCATTGCCGTGCCAGCGATACCCCAGGACGATCTTCACGACGGCCGTCGAGACGTGCGGCTCCATGTACTCCAGCGGCGGCCTCCACTCACGGGGAAACTGGAGCGCCATATCCACCGCCTGGACGATCAGATCCGGATCAGCGCCGGCGAGGATATTGCTGCCGCATTCCACGGTCTCAGGTCGCTCGGTGACATCCCGGATGGTGACGTTGGGAACTCCGAAGATGCAACACTCTTCCTGCACCGTGCCGCTGTCGGTGAGGACGCAGCGCGCGCTCCGCTCCAAAGCGACGAAGTCGAAGAAGCCCATGGGCTTGAGGAGGCGAACCCGCTCCGAGGGCACAGTCAGTCCGAAACTCCGCATCTTGTCCTCGGTGCGCGGGTGCAGGCTCACAACAACAGGCTGCTCGTATTTCGTCGCGACTCGATGCAGCCCTTCCAGAAGATGCCCGAGCCGGACCGGATCGTTGACGTTCTCCTGCCGGTGCAAGGTCCCCAAGAAGTACCGTCCCGGCTCGAGTCCAAGCGACGACGACGCCCGGCTGGCGTCGATCTGCTCCGCGTAGGTGTTGAGGACCTCGAAAATCGGATTCCCGATGACAAAGATTCGATCCCGCTCGATCCCCTCCCGCAAGAGGTTCTCTTTGCTCCGGTGGGTGTACGGCATGAGGACTGTGCTGCAATGGTCGATGACGCGCCGGTTGATCTCCTCCGGCACCCGGTCGTCGTAGCAGCGATTGCCAGCTTCCAAGTGAAAGACCGGCGTCCCTCGGCGGGCAGCGACAAGAGCCGCGAGCCCGCTGTTGGTGTCACCGAGGATCAGCACACGGTCAGGCCCCACTTGCTCGATCGCCTCGCCCACTCGGGTGATAATCTGCCCCACCTGCGTGGCGAAATCGGCCGTCTGTACACCCAGATAGAGGTCCGGTTGCCGCAGTCCGAGCTCGCTAAAGAATATGTCGCTCAGGTTCTCGTCATAGTTCTGGCCGGTATGGACCAGCACCTGCTTGCAGAAGCGATCGAGCTGCTTGATGATCACGCTCAGCCGGATGATCTCCGGCCGGGTCCCGAACACCGTCATCAGTTTCACGCCTCGGTCCCCGTCAACTCCAGGTCGAGGTACGGCGTGAGCAACGCCCGCAGCGCGTCCGGGGTGAGCGGCTCGTGCTGGGACGAGTATTCATCGGTCAGCGCTCGCCGGTCGAGCGGCGCCCGGCGCAATTCAGGCAGGATGGGACAGATCACGTAGTAGCCGTCCCGTTCGGTGGTCCGGTGACATTCCTCCTCAGAAACGAGGATCTCGTGGATCTTTTCACCAGGCCGGATCCCGGTGGAGACGATGGGAATGTCCCGTCCATTGATCAACACCTTGGCGATGTCCACCACCCGGGCCGACGCCACCTTCGGCACATACGTCTCGCCGGGGAGACCCGAGCGAACAGCGGCAAAAATCGTGTCCACCGCCTGATCCAGGCTCAGCAGGAAGCGGGTCATCTCCGGCAAGGTGATCGTGACCGGCCCGCCCCTCCGGATCTGATCCAGGAACAACGGGATGACCGATCCCCGGGAGGCGATCACGTTGCCGTAACGGACGCAGAGGAATTTGGTCAGAGGGGCGTCGAGGTTCCCTTTGATCAGGACTCGTTCCTGGATGGCCTTGGTCATGCCCATCACGTTGATCGGTTTGCACGCCTTATCCGTGGAGACGCCCACCACGAGCCGGGGGGATCCGCTCCCTTCTCCCACTGCGCGAACCACATTCTGAGCGCCAGCGACGTTGGTGAGGACGGCCTCGTACGGGAAGTACTCGCAGGTGGGGACCTGTTTGAGCGCCGCCGCGTGAAAGATCACGTCGGCTTGCCTGACCGCGGCGGCAACCGAGCTGTAGTCCCGGACATCTCCGATGGTGAAGTGCAACCGCTCCTGCGCCGTCTGATAGATGATCTCATCGGTCGCGGCACTGAGGTTCCGCCACGCCAGGCGCATCTCGTGCTGCTTGGCCTCGTCCCGGGAGAAGACCGT
>CAYRZF010000138.1:0-4123 GCA_964428805.1 uncultured bacterium
GGACTACGAATCCGAAGGTCAGAGGTTCGAATCCTCTTGGGCGCACCATTTCGACCCCCCGGGAGGCAGCACCTCTCGGGGGGGTTCCCTGTCTCCGACTGTGAGTTCATCGCCGAGCTTGCCCGCGCGCGATCGTGCGGACTAGGTGTGCTAGCATTAGTAGGCCGTGGCCGACTTAATGTGCCGAGGTAAGGATGGAGCGAGCGATGAGGGGTTCATGCGCGAGGCGCTGGCCGAAGCGCGCAAGGCGCTGGCCGCGGGCGAGGTCCCCGTGGGCGCTGTCGTCGTGAGCGCGGGCGAGGTCGTCGGACGCGGGCATAACCAGCCGATCACCCGTAGCGACCCTACGGCTCACGCCGAGATCCTCGCGCTCAGAGAGGCCGCGCTGAAGGCGGGCAACTACCGGCTGCCGGGAGCGACGCTGTACGTCACGGTGGAGCCGTGCCCGATGTGCTGCGGGGCTGCGCTGCTGGCTCGGCTTTCGCGCGTCGTGTACGGCGCACGGGAGCCGAAGTCGGGCGCCGCCGAATCGCGCTACCGGCTGCTCGACGATTCCCGCCTGAATCACCGGACGCGGGTGGAGGGCGGCGCGCTCGACAAGGAATGCCGGGAACTTCTCACCGCGTTCTTTGAAACGAAACGATTGTAACGTTGATCTGGAGGGGTGGCCGAGCCCGGTTGAAGGCGTCCGACTCGAAATCGGATAGGGGCCCAGAAGGTCCCTCGGGGGTTCAAATCCTCTCCCCTCCGCCATTTCCCTCGGAGGGGGGCTTGCCCCCCTTCCGAACCTCCCCCCGAGGTTGCGCCAGCAAAGCCGGTGCTCGGACAGTTGGGGCTGTGGAGAGGTGCGGGAGCGGCTTAACCGGCACGATTGGAAATCGTGTGTGCGCCCAAAAGGCGTACCGGGGGTTCAAATCCCCCCCTCTCCGCCATTAGGGAATCCAGCGTGGCCGTGCTAGACGGGGAGGTAGCGGTGCCCTGTAGCCCGCAATCCGCTAGAGCGGGGTTGAATCCCCTCTCGAGGCCTTCTCGCGTTGAATTGAGCCTCACGGGGCGGCGTTGAGGGTTGGGCCCCACGCAACAGGAATCGTCGAACCCCGCCAGGCCCGGAAGGGAGCAACGGTAAGGCGACCCTCCCGTGTGCCGTGGGAGTACCTGACCGGAGCAGGTTCCGTGAGGAGATCGCAGGGCGAGCGAGGTCAACGGAGGGTGCACGGCCATAATTCTGAGGGGGGTCCACCCACGCCCCGGGGGGCGTGGGTACCCGCCCCTCAGTACTCCCCCCGGCGGAACAAAGGCGGAAGCGCACGATGAGTTATCAGGTGCTGGCGAGGAAGTGGCGACCGCAGACCTTCGACGCGGTGGTCGGGCAGGAGCCGATCATGCGGACGCTCAGGAACGCGCTGGCGGCAAACCGGATTGCCCACGCCTATCTCTTTGCCGGGCCGCGGGGCGTCGGGAAGACGACCACGGCGCGGCTTCTGGCCAAAGCCCTGCTCTGCAGCACCCGCACCGGGCCAGAGCCCTGCGGCGCCTGCCCGGCCTGCCAGGAGTTGGCGGCCGGGACCCTCGTGGATGTCCTTGAGATCGACGGGGCCTCCAATCGCGGGATCGACGAGATTCGCACGCTCAGGGAAAGCGTCAAGTACGCGCCCGCCCGGGGGCGGTACAAGGTCTACATCATCGATGAGGTTCACCAGCTCACCGACGCCGCCTTTAACGCGCTTCTCAAGACGCTGGAAGAGCCACCCGGCCACGTGGTTTTCGTCCTGGCGACCACCCAGCCCCAGGAGGTACCGCTCACAGTTCTCTCGCGCTGCCAGCGCTTCGACTTCAGGCCAATCGTGCCCGAGACACTCGCCGCGAGCCTGGAGCGGATTCTCCGGGCGGAGAAGGTGGAGTTCGATCCCGGCGCCCTTCCCCTGCTGGTGAGAAGCGCTGAAGGGAGCCTGAGGGACGCGCTCTCCCTCCTCGACACCGCGCTGGCGTATGGGGGCGGACGCCTGGATGCCGAGTCGCTGGCCGACCTGCTGGGCGCGAGCGCGCCGGCCCGGGTGCGGGCCTTCGTCCTTGCCCTCCTGGCTCGGAATGGGGCCGTTGCGCTGGAAGCCATCGACCAGGCCGCGCGGGAGGGAGAAGACCTGCCTCTCCTCTGCCGTGAGGCCGTCGAGACCATGCGCCGACTTCTTCTCCTGAAGGTCGCGCCCCGTCTCTGTTCGCCGGACCTCGCGGCGGCGGAGGTCGAAGAGTTGCGGGCGCAGGGCAGTGAGGTCAGCGTGGAGGAACTGCTCTATCTCCTCCGGGTCTTCGTTGAGACCGAGAGCGAGCTCCGGCGCTCGCCGCATCCTCGGGTGGAGCTAGAGATCGCTGCGGTCAAGGCGACCCGGCGTCCTGTGCCGTCGGCGATCGAGAGCGTGCTCGCCCGCGTGGAGGAAGCCGAGGAGCGGCTTCGCCAGATGGCGTTTGTCGGCGGCGGATCGCCCGGGCCAGCATCCGCGCCGGTTCAGCAGAATCTGATTTCCGTCGAGCCGCCGATGCGTGCTCCGGCCCCCGCGGGGCGCCGCGGCGCCGATCTCGCTCCCCGGCCCGTGGCCGGGGGCCCGCCGGCTTCGCCGGGCCCGTCCGATCCGCCCGCGACCCCGTCCGGACCAGCCGCGACCTCTTCTGAGGGTCTGGACGCCGGATGGCGACAGGTGGTGGATGAGGTCGTTCGGCGCAAACCCGCGTTGGGGGCGGTGCTCGAGCAATCCGTAGCCGTCGCCCTCGCCGAGGGCAAACTCACGGCGGCTCTCGTGGGAAATCACTTTCACAAGGAGCTCCTGACGGATCGGGCCAACCACGACCTGATCACCCAGTGCGTCCGGCGCCACATATCCGGGGCGAGCCAATTCGAGATCAGCATGGGTGCGGGGCAGGACGCAGGCCCCCAGGGGCATCCCGCTGTCCAGGCGGCGCTGTCGGTGTTCCAGGGCGAAGTGGTCGCGGTCAGGCCCAGGTCGGATGAGGGAGGGGAATATCAGTGAAAGGCCTCGGGAACATCCTGAAAGAGGCTCAGAAGCTCCAGGCGCAGCTGGAGGTCATCCGTGAGGAGGCAGCCAAGAAGAAGGTTGAGGCGACTGCCGGCGGCGGCATGGTCACGGTGGAGGCCAACGGCAACCAGGAGCTTGTGTCCATCAAGATCGACCGCGAGGTGATCAACCCCGAGGATCCGCAAATGCTGGAGGATCTCATCCTGGCGGCGTGTAACGAGGGGCTCCGGAAGTCCCGGGAGATGGTGCAGGCCGAAATGGGGAAGATCGCCGGCGGCCTCCGGATCCCAGGTCTCACTCCGTAGAGGGATGGGTTGGCGTATTATCCGGAACCGGTTGCTCGCCTGATCGACGCCCTCCAGAAGCTTCCGGGCATCGGCCCCAAGACCGCTCAGCGCCTGACTTTCTTTCTCCTCAAACGCCCAGCCGGGGAAGCCGTGGCTCTGTCTGAGGCCATCGCCCGGGTCAAGGCCCAGATCGTAAACTGCTCGATCTGCTTCAACGTGACCGAGGAAGATCCGTGTCGGATCTGCACGGACCCGGCGCGGGACACCCGCCTCCTCTGTGTGGTGGAGGAGCCCAACGACCTGCTCGCGATAGAGCGCACCGGGCAGTACCGGGGTCGTTACCACGTGCTCCTGGGGGCGCTCTCGCCGTTGGACGGGATCGGCCCGGAGGATCTCCGGGTGCGGGAGCTTCTCGCCCGCCTCGAAAGCCAGCCGGTGGAGGAGGTGATCCTCGCCACGAACCCCAACGTCGAGGGAGAGGCCACCGCCATCTACCTGGCCAAGCTGTTGAAATCCCTCGGCGCCCGGGTCACCCGGATCGCGCGCGGACTCCCGGTGGGGGGCGATCTCGAGTACGCCGACGAGGTCACCCTCGGCAAGTCGTTGGAGGGGCGGAGGGAGATGGGGTAAAATGCCCTTGTTCCCCGGTAGCTCAACCGGTAGAGCAGGTGGCTGTAAGAAGGGTGAACAGATGGCTGGGGGGCGGATATACGCCGATCGTCGCGAGTATCTCATTCAAGCTGTCCAAAAGCGGCGCCGGGAGGTACGCCGAAAGGCACTTTCCTACAAGGGCGGCTGTTGTCAGAT
>CAYRZF010000139.1:0-4069 GCA_964428805.1 uncultured bacterium
TCTTGATTCTAGTCTCGTGGGCATACTTCCGCTTTTCACCGAGAGTGACCACTAGACAAAGCCTTCTCATCTATAACGCAGGCGTCTTCATCGTGACGGTAATCCTGTGCTCGGTATTGACATTGCGTCTGTACGCGAGGATGTCAGGAGGTCCGGACCAAGCCTGGTGGCCTGTTCTATCTCTGTTAGGGTCTCTGGTTATATTCACTATCTGCTTATTGGTGGGTGGGTTGATTAGGAATTTTCTGGTCTTTCGCCCCCATAGGGTCAGTAGCGAGTAGGGGCCTCCCCTTCCTTCGTCGCAGCGCCTTCCCAGTGGAATGTGACCGCGGGTCAGTGCTGCAACGCCGACGAGCGTGCGGGTCAGCGGGAGGGGGCGGGGTTCGGGTCGATCTGGAGCGCGTAGAGGCGGCGGTAGATGCCGTCGCGCGCCAGCAGCTCCTCGTGGCGGCCCATCTCGGCAATCTGTCCGTCGTGGATGACGTAGGTCCGGTCGGCGTTTCGGATGGTGGAGAGCCGATGGGCGATCACGAGCACGGTCCGCCCCTTTATCAGGTCGGTCAGCGCCTGCTGGACGATGAACTCGCTCTCCGCGTCGAGATCCGACGTCGCCTCGTCGAGGATCAGGATCGGGGCATCCTTCAGAAACGCCCGCGCGATCGCGAGGCGCTGGCGCTGGCCGCCTGAGAGCTTGACGCCCCTCTCGCCGACTGGCGCTTGATACCCCTCCGGAATCGCCATGATGAAGTCGTGGGCGTGGGCCAGCATCGCCGCCCGCGTCACCTCTTCGAGCGTCGCCCCCGGCTTGCCGTACGCGATGTTGTAGAAGATCGAATCGCTGAACAGGAACGTCCCCTGGGTGACGACGCCGATCTGCGCGCGTAGCGAGGCCACCGTCAGCGCGCGCAGGTCGTGGCCGTCCATCAGGATCCGACCGCTCGTCACGTCGTGGAAGCGAGGGAGGAGGTCCATCAGGGTGGACTTCCCGGCTCCGCTCAGCCCGACGAAGGCCACCACTTCTCCCTGCCGGACCGTCAGCGAGATGTCCTTGAGGACGGGCTCCTGGGCGTCCGGATACCGGAAGGAGACCCGATCGAATTCGACGCGATCGTGGAACTCCGGCAGGCGGACGGCGCCGGGTTGATCCACGATGGCCGGCGGCATGTCGAGGACCTCGAAGACCCGTTCCACGGAGCCGGTGGACTGCTGCACCGTGTTGGCGATGCGCGTGAGCCTCCGAACCGGCCCGTAGAGCATGATCACGGCCGCGGTGAACGAGAAGAACGTCCCCGGCGTCATGTGCCCCTGGATCACCTGGTAGCCGCCGTACCAGAGGGCGCCCATGATCCCCAGCGCTCCCAGAATTTCCATGAGCGGCTCGGTGATCAGGTCGGCCCGCGCGTCTTTCAGCGATAGGTCGAGGAGCCGGCGGTTGACCCGGTCGAAGCGCTCCTGCTCGTGATCCTCGCGCCCGAACGCCTTCACGATCTTGGTGCCGGCGAAGGATTCCTGGAGAATGACGTTCAGCTCGGCGATCTTCTCCTGCGCCCGCTTGTTGATCTTGTAGAGCTTGCGGCCGATGGTACGGACCAGGATTGCGACGAACGGGAACGCGACCAGCGCCAGGAGGGTGAGGATCCACTCGCGCACGAACATGACCGCCACCAGCGCGACGATGGTTCCGACCTGCCGGATCGCCATGACCAGCACCTGGGAGGACAACCGGGCCAAGCGCCCGACGTCCACGATCACGCGCGACATCAGGTCTGCCGAGTGGAGATCGGAAAAGAACGACAGGGGCATGCCCTGGATGTGGGTGTAGAGGTCGCGGCGGATCCTGGTGATGATCCGCTCGCCGACGGCCGCCATGAGGTAGGACTGAAGGTACCGCCCGATCCCTTTCAGCACGTAGATGCCGAGGAGCGCCAACGGCAGGAGCTTGAGCATCAGCATGTCGCGCCGGATGAAGATGTCGTCCATCGCGGGCTTCACCAGCCAGGCAATGGCGCCGTCCATGGCGGCGACCAGCAGCGCCAGGACCGTGCCGACCAGGAGCCACCCCACGTACGGCCTCAGGTAGGGCCACAGGCGGGTGTAGATATGTCTCTCGGGGCGCATAGGCATTCCGTTCACGTGGAATCCGATGAGGCATTTTCGCACACCCGTGCCCCTGATGCGAAGCCCTTGAGGACCATCAGGCGTTCCTGGCGTGGTTCGCCAGCAGGCGAGCGTAGAGGGCCTCGGTGCGTTCCACCTTCACGCGCATCGAGAACTGGGCCTCCACCAGCTTGCGTCCCGCCTGGGCCATCTCCTGGGCCCTCACCGGGTTCTCCATCACCCGGAGGATTGCCTGGGCGAGGGCTTCGGGGTCGCGCGGCGGCACCAGGACCCCGGTCTGGCCGTCCCGGACGAGTTCCGGATTCCCCTCGATGTCGGTGCCGATCACCGGGGTCTCTACCGCAAGGGCTTCCCGCAACGCGCCGGTGAGTCCGAGCCCCCGGTAGGAGGCATCGACGCAGCAGTCGCTGGCCGCCAGGATCTCGGGAATGTCCTCGCGGGCGAGGAACACCGAGGTCGCGTCGGCGACTCCGCGCGCCTCGGCCTTCTCGCGCAGGATCTTCGCCTTTTGCTCGTTCGCCCCGACGAAGAGGAGGTGCGCCCGCGGCGCTTGGGCGGTCACCGCCCGCATCGCTTCCAGGACGTCGTCGTTTCCCCTCCAGCTCCGGATCCCGATCTGGGTGATCAGGAACTGGTCTGGGGCCAGGCCGAGCTCCCGCCGAATGGCGCTGCCGTCGACGCCGGGGTGGAAGCGGTCGGTGTCGGTCCCGGAATAGATGACCTCGATCTTTCCTTCGGGAACGCCGGCGGCCACGAGGCTCCGCTTGATCGACTGGCAGACCGCCACGACGGCGGTCACGCGTTTTGTCGTGTAGCCGAGCCGGTTGAACGGGTCGAGCGGAAAGCTCACCCCGCGGTTCAGGATGAGCACGGGGATGCGGACGAAGAGACCCGCAATCAGCGCCAGGGTTCGGGCCTTGCCCTTTTGCGCGTGAACCACCTGGATTCGGTGAGTCCGGAGAATCCGCACGAGCCGGCGCACCGAACTCAGATCCACCTCGGAGGACATCGGCAGGGCGTAATGCGGGATGCCGCCCTCGCGGGTCTTGGTCGCCCAGATCTCGCTCGGACGGGTCGCCACGACCACGTGGTGACCGCGGGCGCGGAGCCCGAGAGTCAGCTCGTGGAGCTGGATCGCGGCTCCGGTGAAATAGTCCTCCTTGGGGTAGATCTGGAGAATCCTGAGCGATTCACCGCTCACCTTGAGAAAAACTCCCTCACCGCGGCCGCGACCTCGTCGATCTCCGCTTCGGAGTGACCGGCCGAGAGCGGGAGCGTGAGAATCTTCCGGACGACCCTCTCGGTCCGGGGAAGCGCCGGAGCGTTCAGGTGTTCGACTGCGGGCTGGCGGTGGCAGGGAACGGGGTAGTGGATGCCTGTTTGGATCCCCCGCGCCTTGAGGAAGGCGGCCAGCGCGTCGCGCCGGTCCGTGCGGATCACGTAGAGGTGGAAGACGTGACGGGCCCCCGGCCGCTCCGCGGGGAGCGCGACGGGCAATCCCGCGAGCCGCTCCCCATACCGGGCGGCGAGCTGCCGGCGGCGGTCGTTCATCGCCTCGAGGCGCCGCAGGAGGACCCGGCCCACCGCCGCCTGGATCTCGTTGAACCGGAGGTTGAACCCCACCTCCGCATGCACGTCTTTGTTGAGCCGCCCATGGTCGCGGATCCGGCGACACCGGGCGGCGACCTCGTCGTCGTCGGTCACCAGGATGCCGCCATCCCCCATCACGGTCAGATTCTTCGAGGGGTAGAACGAGAAGGCGCCCGCCCGACCGAAGCCGCCAACCTTCTTCTCCTGCCACCGGGCGCCGTGGGACTGGCAGCAATCCTCGAGGAGCCAGAGGCCGAAACGGGACGCCAGCTCCCCGACCGCGGTGAGGTTCGCGGGATGGCCGTAGATGTGCACCGGGACGATGCCCACGGTCCGCGGCGTGATCTTGGCGGCGGCGTCC
>CAYRZF010000140.1:0-4059 GCA_964428805.1 uncultured bacterium
ATCTTGGTCTTGGAGAAGCCGCAGAGCTTGCCGAGGATGTACTCGTTATCGGCCCCGACCGGCTTGAAGACCCACTTGTGGCGGGCCGGGCTCTCAGAAAGATGGAAGGCGGGCCCTTGGCTTTGGACATCACCGAACGTGGGATCATCCAGCCACTCCAGCTCCCCCCGGAGGTGGAAGTGCTCCTGATTCGAGACCTCCTTCGAGTTCCAGACCGGCTGGTTGTTGATTCCCTCTTTGGTGAGGATATCCCGGGCCTGCTCCTTGGTCTTGTCCTTGGCCCAGGCCTCGAGGGCAGGGTAGATCTCGTACTGACTTTCTGCCTTGATCCGCTCATCGTGCGTCGCGTACTTCTTCGCCAGATCGTCCCGCTTGATGAGCCTCATCAATTTGGCGAAGTCGGCATCTGAGTAAGCACTGACCAGGATGAACCCCTCTTCCAGTTCCTGCGGGTTCTTGGAGTTCGGGTAGGAAGAGAGGCCGCACTTGATGATCCCGTGGACGGACACGAGGACATCCCAGTTCCCAAACCGCTGGGGCACCAGACCGTAGCGGCCGTAGAGCGCGATGCAGTCGGAGAGGTGGCGCTGGGCCCCCTGCACCTGGGAATACTCCATGAAATTCCCCAGGCCGGAGATGTTGTCCCGCCAGTACATGCAGGCCAAGACCTGGAAGGCGCCCATCATCCCCCCCCAGTAGTCCATGATCCAGATGGTCTGCTTGGAGGGGTTGCCTCCCTTATCTATGGGCCAGCCGGTCACCGAGAAACAACCGCCCTGGGCCTGACCCAGGATGTCGTAGCTGGCCCGCTTGCGGCCGGGGCCCCAGCCGCCGAACCCTCCCAACCACTGGTAGATGATCCGGGGATTCGTCTGGCTGAGTTGACGGTAGCCGATCCCCCAGCGGTCGAAGGTGCCGGCCCGGTAGTTTTCCACAACACCGTCGGATTTGTTGGCGAGCATCTTGACGATCGCCTGCCCCTCCGGCTTATGGAAGTCCACCGAGAGGAAATACTCGTTGTGGTTGGCCCCGTAGAAGCCGAGGCCGGTTCCCATCTCCGGCATCTGCTTTGACAGGGGGTAGAGCTTGGGCTCATTGAAGGGAGTGGTATGGCGCATCGGCTCACCCCGGCGGGGCAGCTCGATCTTGATCACCTCGGCCCCGAGCTCTGCCAGGTAATTCGCACAGGAGGGGCCGAGAATGTACTGGGTGCAACTCAGGAACCGCTTCCCCTTCAGCGGCTCCGGCTTCGAGAAGATCTTCTTCGGGTCGAAGACGTCGCGACAGTACTCTTCGAAGGACATCGCCATGGTTAGATCACTCCCTTCGCTTTGAAGTTGTCCATGTCTGCTTTGGTGAAGCCCAGGAGCCGGCGGTAGACATCCTCGTTGTCCTGGGCGGTCGGCCGGCCGATCCACTTCACCCGGCCCGGGGTCCGCTGGCCGAGGAAGGCCGAGGCCCCGATCAGCACCTTGCCATAGTTGACATCGTCAATGATCTCGAGGTGCCCCCTGTACTTGTAGTGGGGGAACTCGCAGACCTCATCGATAAACGACACACCTCCGGAGGCCACCTCCTCGGCCTGGAGCTTGTTCTCGGCCTCGGAGCGGGTGTTGTCCTTCATCCACTCGCAGAGTGAGGTATAGGTCTCCACCTGCCTGTAGTGGGGCAGCCGGTCGGTCACTAGCTTGAGGGCGGGGTCTTCGATAATATGCTGCTCGACCTCCGGCTTGTCCTTCCCCACCGTCCGCCAGATCCGGAACCAGAGGCGGTCATGACCGCCGCCCACCATGATCTGGCCATCCTTACAGGGGTTCACGGCGTAGATATTAATGGCCAGGTCCCAGTTGCCGTAGCGGGGACGGATGCTCCCGTCCACCCCGTGCCAGCCCCAGTTGTAGTCCAGGATCCGAATGACCCCGGCCGCGCCCGTCGCCTCGACGAACTGGCCGCGGCCCGACACCTCTTCCCGATAGTTGAGCGCCGTCATGATCCCTATGGCGCCGCCGGTTCCGCCGACCTGGTCGGCCATCCACCAGCCTGACCGGGTCGGGGTCCCACCGAAAGCGACCGGGGCACCAGTCCCATGCACGAACCCGCACGCGGCCTGGGCGGTGGGATCGAGGTTGCCCGGCTTATCCTTCAAGGGGCCCCACTGGCCGAGCTGGCCCACCCAGCAGTAGACCAACCGGGGGTTGATCTGCGAGAGCTGCCGATAGCCGATCCCCCATTCATCCCACTGGCCGGGCGGGGCGTTCTCGATGATGACATCGGCGTGCATGACGAGTTTCTTCAAGATCTCGCGCCCTTCAGGCTTGGTGAGGTCCAGCGTGATGGCTTGCTTGCTCCGGGCCTCCGCCAGGAACCGGGCGCCTACCTCCTCCTGGGTGTGCGAATCCTTGAACATGTACTCTTTGCGGCCGAAGGGCGTCAGCTTGCGGAGGGGATCACCCCCGGGCGGTTCGACCATGATGACCTCTGCCCCGAGCTCGGAGAAGAGGGACGAGCACCAGTGGCCGATGATCATCATCGTGGTGCAGTCCAGGACCCGGATGTTGCCCAGGGCCTCAGGCTTGTCGAAGTTTTTGCTCTGCCGGACATTGTCCTCCAGCCACAGAGCATACTCCTTCTTCGCGTCGGCCTCTCCCTTATAGACTTCATCCGGGGTCGGCGTCGGAACCGCCGGCCAAGGTAACACAGGGTAAGTCTTTGCCATGCTTGCCTCCTTATTGAAGGATGTTGTGCGTTCGGACGAAACTAAGCCCTCGCCTCCACCCGCGCCCCCGCCGGCACCACAGGACGCTTCGCCAGAACAATGGACACCAGCGCCACGACCGCCAGCACCGCGGCGGTATAGAAGGCCACCTCGTAGTTCTGGTACTTGTCGAACAGCTGGCCCGCGATCCGCGGGCCGATGAGGCCGGCCACGCCCCACGCCGTGAACAGCATGCCGTAGTTGAGGCCGGCGTTCTTGGTCCCCCAGAAGTCCGAGGCCGTGGAGGCGTTCACCGAGAGCAGGGTGCCGTAGCACCAGTAGACAGCGAACACCATGGCGAAGAAGACGAAGAAATTGCCACCCCCTGCAATTAGGATCACACTGGCGACCGCCGAAATGGCGATCATCAGCCGCAGGACGTTGAGGCGGCCCATGGCGTCGGAAAACGCGCCCGACAGGATCCGCCCTGACGCACTGCCCAACGCGCCAACGACGATGCCCGTCGTCCCGAGGGCCCCAATTCCCACGTTCTTTGCGTACGGGACCAGCTGGCTGATCGCCATGAAGCCCGCGATCGTGCCGAGGCAGTAGGCGATCCACATGAAGTAGAAGGCAGGGGTCTTGAGCGTCTCGCCGGGCGCGAAGTCGTAGGCCGTGGCCGCCGCCTTCGCAGCGGGGGCCGGCGCCCAGCCGGCGGGCCGGTAGCCCGCAGGCGGGTTCCTCAAGAGGAACGCTCCGATCATCGTCATGACGAAGAAGATGACCCCGAAGATCTGGAAGGTGGTCCGCCAGCCGTAGGTCGGGATCAGCCAGTTACCGCCCAGCGGGCCGAAGATGGCGGACCCGCCGCCGTAGCCGGCCACTGCGAGCCCGACCGCCAAGCCCCGCCGATCGGGGAACCACTTGGCCATGACGGGGATCGGCGTCGCGTAGCCGAAGCCGTTGCCGATACCGCCCAGCGCGCCGAACATGAAGATGATCCAGCCCAGCGTCGTGGTAAAGGAGCTGAGGAAGAACCCGACGCTGACCAGCACGCCACCGGTCACCGAGACCCAGAACGGCCCCTTCTTGTCCTGGAGCCGCCCGGCCAGGATGAACGAGAGCCCGAACACAAAGACCGCGATGGTGAACACCATCGAGACATCGGCCCGCTTCCAGCCGAACTCCTTCTCGAGCGGGGCGACGAAGACGCTCCATGCATACAGCGCGCCGAGGGCGAGGTTCATGGAGAGCCCGCCGACAACGCGCCACCATCGACTGATGTGTCCCTCTCCGTTCATCTCCAGCCCCTCCTCCGCGGTGGCTGCACCGCGTTCCCAAACGCATTAAAACCCCGTGTACCC
>CAYRZF010000141.1:0-4038 GCA_964428805.1 uncultured bacterium
CCCTTGTCTTTTGATCAAGGGGGCCCGCCTCGTGGGCGGCTCCGCCCAAGGCTTCGTAGGCCTTGTGCACTCTTCGGTAGCGCTTGCGGAAGGTCTCAAAGGCCTTCGGAAGCTTTTTCATCCCCTCTCCGTCTCACTTCCGTGGAACGACCAGGAACGTGGCGGCCATGGTCGGGGCGTGCGACGAGCACGTGAGCTGATAGGGGCCGACTTTCTCCGCGACAAAAGAAATCTCGTACTGCCGTCCCCGGTTCCACTTCGTCTTGGCGACGACCTCGCGCCCGTTGGGGTCGGTGACCCACACCTCGTGCTCGTCGCCATTGACGATAAAGGCAGTCAGCTTCACCGTATCGCCCTGGCGCAAGGTCACAAAGGCGGGATTGAACATGTAGCTTGAGACTTCCCACTTCTGCGGAGCGTTCTTGTCCGCCACACCGGGAGCCTTGAATTCATAGCCCTTGGAAATGTCCTTTGGATTCACCGACGGGGGCGCGAGCTTGTCGGCCGTCGTCGCCCCCTTCACCTCCATGGCGGTAATGAAGATCGTGTGGGTGGCGGGGGCATCCGCCTGACCGAGGCTCGATCCCACCCAGAGAACGAGCCCCACCACCGTCGCTCCCGCGACGACACTAGCACACTTAAGGAGTCCCGTCTTACCCATCGTCTTGTCCTCCTTACGTTAAGGTTTCGGCCGCACGGATCGTGACCGCGGGCCCCCCTCAGGCCCGCGTCACCTTCACCTGGGTGTCATAGAAGACGGCGCTCCCCCCGGTCAGGTCGCTGAGCGTCGTGTTCTTGATCACCGGGTCAACCCGAAGTGCCGCGTTGGCGTGGATGCCGGCGCCGCGCCGCGGGTCGCCCTTGACCACCTGCCCGTCAATGACCACATCGGACGCCCCGTAGGCCCAGTGGCCATGCCCCAGAGAGAAGGCGATCACGCCCGGTCGCAGCCCCTGCACCACCTTCACCCGACCGACGATGGGCCGCGATGCGCCGTTCTTGAAGTCCCACACGCCGTCGGGATTCGAGGCCGAGTGGATCCTGACCCGGTCGCCCTCCTTCAGACCACGGCGGTCGGCGTCGCGCTTGTTCATCAGCACGCTGTTCTCCGGCAGCAGAGCCAGCAGCCAGTAGTTGGCCGCGGTCCGGGACTTGGTATGCATGACCTCGCGGTACGTGATGAGCCGGAGATCATACCCGGCCCGCTCATCGTCGAGGCTCCGGCCCAGAGCGTCCGTCGGCGACGGTAGGTAGGCCGCGATCCCCGGGAACGGCTTGCCCGTCATCGAGTTTTTCGTCTTCGCGGTTTTCTCCTGGTAGAGGTTGATGAGCGTGCCGTACTTGTTCTTGAGCAGGTCGCCGTCATACGCCTTCGCGAAGTCGTCGAAGCGCCCGCCGCGGTTCAGGAGGTAAATGACCTTGGGCCAGAGCTCCTTGCCCACGATCTGCTTCCACCGCTCCGGGTCGAACACCGACTTCGGCAGATGCCGGCGGCTCTGCATGAAGATCCGGGTCTCCTCCGGGTTCGCGTCCGGCAGCACCTGGTCGGGCTTGTCGCCGACTGCCAGGTTCGCCGTCATGCGGAGATAGAGGTGATCCGGGTGGGTGAACGGCTTCCCGGTGCCGAAGCCATTCAGGCCGAACCCCGGCAGCCCGAGCTTCTCGGCCATAGCCAGGAGCATCGACTCCAGGCCGATCGGCATCTCCTGGCCATAGACCTTGACGATCTCCGGGATGGGCGCGATCACCGGCTGGCGGACCGGCTGGACCTTCCAGACCATGTTCGGGTGCGAGCCGGCGAACTCCCAGCGCTCGAGATTGCCAAGGTCCGGAAAGATGTAGTCGGCGTACATCGAGGTCTCACCGATCACGATGTCGTTGGCCACAACCAGCGGGATCTTCTTCACATCAATCAGGATCTCGATGTTGGTGTGCCCCGCCGGCAGCGCATACACGGGGGAGCCCATGTAGATGAAGAGCGCCTTCACCGGGTAGGGATAGGCGTCGCCGATCGAGGGGATGATCTCCTGGTAGATGTCCGAGGCCAGGGGGAACCAGGGCCGCCTCGCGGGATACCCGGCGAAGAGCGTCGTGTCCTCATACTTGTCGCCGTGGCGGATGACGCTGATCCCGAACGGGTCGAACTGCCCCTCGACCTTCTTGTTCACCGGGAAGGGCTGGGCCCACTCGACCTCGGTGCCGTCGGCCTGCTTGACCTTGTCGGTCTTTCCGCCGGCAGCGTCGTACGTCGTCAACTTGGAGAGGCCGCCCTTCCAGTCGTAGTTGCCGATCAGGAGGTTCAGCGTGTACCAGGCGAAGACCTGGTAGAAGCCGTTGGTGTGCTGGCTGACGCCGCGGTGGATGTCGGCCACCGCGCGCTTGCCGTGGCTGGTGAACTCACGCGCCAGCTCCACGATGTCCTGGGGCTTGACTCCGGCGAGCGCCGCCCACTCCTCCAGGCTCTTCGCCGCAGCCTCCTCCCACAGGATCTGGAGCCCGGACTTGACGGGGATGCCGTTGATCTCGGTCTTCACGAGGAGCTCGCCCTCCACGGGGACCTTCTCCGAGTATGGATCGAAGGGGAGAGCCCTGCCGCCCTTCCAGACGAGGAGGGGGTCGAACTCGTACGGCGTCTCCTCCCCGGTCTTCTTGTCCTTGTGCACCCGCTTTTCTTTGGGGAGGCCAATCTCCGAGGCGCGGAGGAAGCCCCCCGGCTGCCCCTTTTCGATCTTCACGAGCCAGGTGGCGTTGCACCAGGTCGGCTCGCCGTCGGCATTGGCCGCGGCCTTGTTGGCGTTGGCAAGGTAGCGCGCGTCGTAGCGCTGATTCTCGAGGACCCAGCGGATCATGCCGAGCGCCATCGCCCCTTCTCCGCCGGGCTTGATCGGCACCCACTTCCACGCCTTCGCGGCGGTCTTGGAGAGGCGGGGATCCACCACGGCGATCTTGAGGTCCCCGTCCACCAGACGCTGGGCGATGCGGCTGGCGCGGTTGGTCGGTCCGTAGTTGCCCTCGAGCGGCGAGGCGCCGACGAACAGGATGAACTCCGCCGACTGCTGGTCGGCCTGCCAGTAGAACTTCGCCCCCTTGGTCCACTTCATCTTCTTGTCTTTGTCGTCGTAGACGAACTGCTCGCTCATGGCCTTGCCGGTGAAGTAGAGCGAGCCCTGGCAGACCGTGGTGTGGCCGTGGGCGTTGGTCGAGCCGAGCCCGGCCTCGGTGAAGCGGCGGACGAGCTCACCCCGCCCGGCCTTGAGCCGGCCCCACATGAAGACGAACTGATTGTTCTTCGGGCCGAAGTCGGGATGGTTCGGATCGATCAGGTACTTGAGGTCATCCTTGTGCTTAGCCTTGAAGTCGGCCAGAGCCATCTCCTTCTTGGCCACCTTCTTGGCGTCGACGTCCAGCGCCTTCATGAGCTTGGGGTCGCGGAGCGCCCAGAGCGCCCGGAGCCCTTCCACCTTCCGGCTTTCCTCCCCCGGGACATCCTTGAAGAGCAGCCCGCCCTCGACGATTTCAGTCACGGCTTGGTCGAAGGGGATCGAGACCCACTTGTTTTCCCCGCGCTTCCCGGCCCGCTTGAGAACCTTCACGATCCGGTACGGATCGTAGGCGGTCTGGATCGCCGCCTGACCCTTGGGGCAGAGGAGGCCGTCCACCGGCGCCACCTGGGTCACCGGCGTCTTGTACGGGAGGTGGGGCACCATGTTCCACGGCGAGTATGGATTCCCGTCGATCTTGGCGATGACGCCGTTCTCTATCTTCACCTTGATCCCGCACTGGGTATTGCACTGCTGGCAGACGGAGTACAGGATGTTCTCCGGCTTCCCCAGGGGATACTCCCCCTCCGGCTTGAGATAGCCGCCGGCCTCGGCGGAGCCCAGCCGCGTGAGCAGATTGGGGACCTGGCTCGCGGCGGCCGCCGAGCCGCCCAACAAGGCGGCAGTCTTGAGGAACGCCCTTCGACTCGGATTGTTCTCGCTCATGGCGGCCTCCTCAGGCGGCGAGGCGGGAGGGGCGCTTCGCGCCCCACTCCTC
>CAYRZF010000142.1:0-3909 GCA_964428805.1 uncultured bacterium
GTCCCTCGCCGTCCGGCCCCCGGTGCCGGATCACGTCACGCATCCGCTTGAGCACCAACTCATCGGGGGTGTCGTTCGTATTAAGGTTCACAATGCCGACGATGCCGCACATGCCCGCTACGCTCCCGTCATGAGATGGTCCGCCGGCGCCAGGTGCGATGCCGGAGGCGCGACAGGTTCTTCGTGAAGAGGAAGACGAGAAACACCTCGAGCCTTCCGGCCGGCGTCAGGCGCCGCGGGTCCCACGACTCCGCGTAGCGACGAAGCGTGGGATCGCCGGTCACCCGCGCAATCGACGCGAGGAGCGCGGCGTTCAGCTTGTTGTAATGCGGCGCGCAAAGGTAGCCGTGCGAGCCGTACCAGCTCCACTTGTTCCGGTAGTTCCACCGCTCCAGTGTATGCCGGAGCCCGGCGACGCCCTCATCGAATAATTGCCGCACCTGCCGATCTCCGCTCTGAACGGCGAGGTCATAGAGTCCCAGGAGGCTGAACAGGAAGCCGTCGAGCACACGCGGCAGGGGGTAGCCCGGGTATTCCTCGTAGAGCGCGTATCCGTTCTCCAGCGTCCGGACCCCGCCGTCCTCCAGGCTCTTCTCGAAGACACGCGTGGCGGCGTGGGAGAGATCAAGCAGCTCCGCCCGCCCGGTCACCCGGTACCCGCGAACGAGGAGACTCATCGCCAGGCCCTGCGCCATCGCACAGATCCACGGCGGCTCGAGCAGGCAGCGCCCCTCCTCGAACACCGCGGTGTACGGCCAGACGACAGCGCCGTCATCCCTCCGCACGGCATGACTCACGAGCCACTCCACCTGACGCAGGAACGCTCTTGAAGGGTCGAGCCCCCGCGCGTGGCGCTCCAGATTGACGAGCCCATACCATCCGACGTAGGCGGGATTGTAGGTGGTGCCGAAGGTCCGCGCGCGGTGCACGGGGATGCCTTGCGGATCCAGCTCCATGGCATCGAAGAACAGGTCCTCGTTGTAGACGTAGTAGTGGAGCGAGGCCTTCGGTCCCGCGCCGGCAACGGTCTCGATCGGATAGTCGAACCGGAAGCCCAGCACCTCCTTCCGGAGAGCCCGCTGGGCCCACCAGAGCCGATCAAGCGCCCCGGACCACGGTCGGATCGGTGAGATCGGCGTCATCGCTTGGTCACCAGCCAGCTCTCGATAGCCAGATGGGTCAGGCCGGAGCGGTCGAGCACGTCGAGAGCGTCCTCGGGCCGGCTGACGATCGGATATCCGTGAAGGTTGAACGAGGTGCAGAGCACCGCGCCGATCCCGGTCAGCCGCTCGAACTCCGTCAGCAGGGCGTGGTAGGAGGGATTCCCGTCGGGCGAAACCACTTGGGGTCTCGCTGTGCGATCGAAGGGATGCAGGGCGGCGCGGAACTCGCTCGACCGTGCCGTCGTATCGAAGGACAGGATCATGTAGGGCGACTTGACACGCTTGGGGTTGATCAGATAATCCGCGGTCCGCTCCTCGAGGATCGAGGGCGCGAACGGCATCCAGAAGTCCCGCCCCTTGATGGCGTCGTTGATGACCCTGATCACGGCGGGATCCGACGGATTCGCGAGGATCGCCCGGTTGCCCAGTGCCCGCGCCCCGAACTCCTCGCGCCCCTTGAAGCGGGCCACGATCTTCCCCTCCGCCAGCAGCCGGGCCACCGTCGACTCGATCGAGCTCTCCTTCCGATACGTGACGGGCGTCTTGAACTGGAAGCGCTCCAGCGCCGCGCCCACCTCGTCGTCGGAGAACTGCGGGCCCCAGCACACGTCGCGGAGCGGCGTCAGCTTGGCGGTCCCGGCTCGCTCCACGTAGGCCGAGTAGGCGGCGCCCATGGCGTTCGTCTCGTCCCCGCATGAGGGATAGACGAAGATTTCGTCCACGCCCGGCAGCTCCATGAGGAGCTTGTTCACCTTCACGTTCATGAAGATGCCGCCGCCCAGCGCGAGGCGGCGGAGGCCGGTCGCCTTCAGGCAATTGCCGACCCACTGAGTCAGGATGGTCTCGGTGAATTTCTGCAGTCCCCCGGCGATCCAGTCGAACCGCTTGTGCTCGAGGAGCTTCTTGAGGAAGCGATATGACAGGTACGTCTCCGGGCAGCCAGGGGCCCGTTCCCATACCAGGGGGTTCTTGGGATCGAATCGGATCAAACTCATCAGGTCCTGACACACCCGCTCGGCGCCGCGGGGATCCGCATAGGGGGCCAGTCCCATGAGCTTGTACTCGTGCTCGAGGGGCACCATGCCCATGAGGAACGTGACCATGGCATAGATGTTCCCGATCGAGTGCCCTTGACGGACTTCGTGCCGCCGCTCAATCCGGCCGTCGCTCCCGATATTCACGGTAGCGCAGAGGCCGTCACCCGCGCCGTCGCAGGTCAGGACCAGGACGTCGTCCTCGAAATTGCCGAGGCCGAAATACGCCGCCGCCGCATGGGCCGCGTGATGCTCCACGAAGACGACCTTCTCTCGCGCGAATCCCATCTCGATCAGGGCGCGGAGACGGCGGGACTCCTGGCGCTCTCGATAGGCCGGGTAGAGCGGGGTCGGCTGTGCCACGCGCTGGATCGCCCGTCGGACAGAGCGGCGCAGTGTGACGCCGAAGTCGTTGATCGTCCGGTACTCCTCCGCCAGCTCCTCCCGGGTCATCGGAAACGCCACGTGGTGGCCGTTCATCGCCACGAGGTCGATCTGATCCGCGGAGATGCCTCTCGTCTTGAGGAGCCAGGCGATCGCTTCCGTCGGCATCCCCGCCCAGTTCTTGATCCGTCGGAGCCGCTCCTCCTGGATTGCGGCGATGACCTGGCCGTCCTCGTACAGGCACGCGGCGGCATTGTGTGAATCGCTGACACCGAGGACGATCATGTGGTGCGCCCCTCCAGACTCTCCTCGTAAGCCCTCGCCCACTCCTGCCTGACGAGCTGCCAGGTGTACCGCTCGACTTCCCGCCTGGCAGAGCGGCCGATCAGCAGAGCGCGGTTCGGGTTCTCCAGGAGGTTGGCCACACCCTTGGCCAGTGCCGCCGGATCTCGTTGCGGGACGAGCACGCCCATCTCGCCATCGCCGAGCATCGCAGGAATATCCCCGGTCTCGGTCGACACGACGGGGAGGCCGGCTGCGAACGCCTCCAGCAACGAGACGGGCTGGTTGTCCACGACGGACGCGTTCACGTAGATGTCGGCCTGGTCGTAGAGCGCGGGCATGGCCTCGGGCTCCACCCGTCCCACGAACGTCGGCGAGATCCCCAGCGAACGCGCCAGTTCGCGAAGGCGGCCGTCTTCGCGGCCGGTCCCCGCCACCGTCAAGGTCGCCTCGGGATACTGGGGCCGAAGAAGGGCAAAGGCTTCCAGGACGGCGTCGACGCCGTAATAGGGCTCGAGGTGTCGGGTGGAGAGCAGTCGGGGGCGGAGCGGCATGCGCTCCCGGTAGCGGAAGCGCGAGGTGTCCACGATGTTGCGGATCACGCGAGCCTGGTAGCCGTGGCGCGCGAAGACCTCCCGCAGGTACTCGGACGGCACCACGATCTCGTGGGCGAGCCGCAGCCAGGGATGGATGAGGAAACCCCACCGGGCCAGATGATCGTCCGCTTCCCCACTGTGGTAGTTCAGGATCACGCGCTTGCCGAGGGCGCGCGCCACGGCCATGGCCGGGGCCGGGGCCAGCAGGAAGGACCAGTACGAGGCCGAGAAGACGTGGACAACGTCGGCCGCCCGCAGACGCCGGAGGCTAGGGATGTAGAGCGCCTGGTTGAGGACTGTGCGAGCGTAGGGGACCCGACGAACCCAGCCGAGCCCCCACGGGAACCGGGGATTGATTCGCAGGAGGTCAACTGGCCAGCCCTCTCCCCCCAGGTGCTCGATCAGGGCCTGAGCCTGGACCCCCTGACCGCCGAGGATGTCAAGGCTCGG
>CAYRZF010000143.1:0-3908 GCA_964428805.1 uncultured bacterium
GTGGATACGCCCTATCGGTCGCAGCGCCTGATCGGGCTGACCTGGAGCTGGTGTCGCCAGCACCTCCTGTGAGTACGGCGATCGAGACCCCCGTCATCTTTCCCAGCAACGGCTACGATCTCTTCGGAATCCTGACTCTCCCAGGGACACAAACCCTTCCGGAGCGGGTCGGCGTCATCCTGCTCGCCGGTGGGATCATCCCCAGGAGCCACCGGAACCGGATGTGGGTCAAGGCGGCGCGGCGGCTTGGCGCGCTGGGCTTCCACGTCCTTCGGTTCGACTATCGCGGCGTCGGCGACAGCAGCGGGTCGCTGTTCGAGATGCGCCTCGATCGCCCCTTCACCGAGGACGTTGCGGCCGCCGCTGCCTTCCTGAGGGGCATCGCCAAACTGGACCGGCTGATCCTGGCCGGCACCTGTTTTGGCGCGCTCACCGTCCTGAGCGCGGTGGAGGCTGCGGCCCCGCTCGACGGCCTGATCTTAGTGGCGACCCCGGTCTTCGAGCGGGAGCGCCGACGGTTCAAGCCCCAGGCCGAGCGGCGGCTTCGAAGGTTGCTCCGGAAGGTGGGCGAGCTGGATGTCGTAAGGGCGATACTGGCGGGCGAAAGGATGGGTTCTGTCTGGCGGCCCATCACCCGCCTGGCCAGCGCCGGCGCAAAGGCGTTGGGAGCGATGGTCAGCGGCTTCTCGCGCCTCATTGGCTCTGGCGGAGGGTCGAAACCGTCGGACGCCGCGAGCCGGCGCGTAAGCGACCAGTTCGCCAGACCGTTCATTGCCGCGCTCCGAACGCAGGTTCCGATTCTATTGATTTACGGCGATGAGGACGTTACCTACCCGGAGTTCTGCGCCAGCGTTGATGGGCTGGTGGCCAGGGCCGAGGCGCCCCGGTCCGGGCCGGGCTACGAGCTGCATCTGCTCAAGGGGGAGGTGCACCGCTTTCTGAGTGTCCAGATTCAGGAGGCGGTGGTGGACAAGCTTGTGGACTGGGTTGGCTCCCGCTTCCCAGCCCGCGCCGGCTCCTCGTGCGCTCGCTGATGGAGCGGCCGCTCTTTTTCACACATCGAGGCGCGCGGCTTTACGGCGTGCTCCACCTGCCGGACCGGGAGGTCCCAACTCGACGAGCGGGCTTCGTCCTCTGCCTTCCGCTCCACGACGAAGGGGTCCGAGCCTACCGGGCCCTGGTGGAGTTTGCCAGGGAGCTGGCTCGCAGAGGGTTCGCCGCGCTCCTCTTCGACTATCGCGGCTGCGGGGAGAGCGAGGGAGAGTTCGAGGAGGTCTCTGTTGGAACCTGCGTCGAGGATATCCACGCGGCCGCCGGCCTTCTGGCGAATGAGGCCGGCCTGGATGATTGCGGTCTGTTGGGCGTGCGGCTGGGCGGAACTGCCGCCGCCATCGCCGCGGCGGCGCCAGGCTCAGTCGGGCGGATCTCCCGTCTGGTCCTCTGGTCGCCGGTGGCCGACACGAGGGCCTACTTCCGCGACCTCCTCCGGGGCCGCCTCTTCACCGAGTTTTGCACAATCGGCCGGGCCGAGAGCACCCTGCAGGGACTGACGGCGGACCTTGAGGCCGGCGAGGCGGTGGATGTGCAGGGCTACCGGGTCGGCAGGCGGCTGTACCAGGAATGCGTCCTGGCCGACCTCTTGGAGGGGATCGGGTCGTATCGTGGAGAGGTATTGATTTTGGATCTCATCACCAAGACCGGGCGCGACAAATCGCTCCCCCGCCTCTGGCAGGTGATCTCGGCCGCCAACACTCGCGTAGCCTTCCAGACTATGGAAGGGTTTCCCTTCTGGGAGATTCCGCGTGTCGCCCCGCCGGCCTCGCTGTATGAGGCGACCTTTCGGTGGCTCGAGACTTTTGCCAACGCAACCCTCACCTCAACCCTCTCCCTAGCAGAGAGAGGGGGCAGAAAAGAGGTCCCCGTACCCCCGTCCCAGAGGTCCCCTCTTCCCCTTGGGGAGAGGGAGCGGGTGAGGGGGAAGCAGGCGATGGCAAGCGCCGTCGATCACGCTGAACGGCCGGTGACCATCGGTTGCCAGGAGAGGAGGCTGTTTGGGATCCTGCAGAGTCCTGATCGCGAGACGGGTGAAGAGAAGAGGGAGGGGATCGTTTTTATCGGCGGCGGCCTGTACCGTCGATCCGGCCTGCACCGAATCTTTGTGGCGGCGGGCCGGGCGTTCGCTCGCGCGGGATACGTCACGTTGCGCTTCGACCTACCGGGCCTGGGCGATAGCGAGGGGATCTTTCAGAACTTTCGGAACGGGGAGGAGGAGCGCTACAACGTCGATGAGGCTCGGGCGGCCATCGATCGTCTCTTTCTGGAGACCGGGCTCCAAGAGGTGACGCTCCTCGGCCACTGCCACGGCGCCAAGACCGCCGTCCTGACCGCGTTGACCGATCCCCGGGTGCGGCGCCTCATTCTCTGGTCGATGCCGATGATCTCGGTAAATCTGGGTCTGGATCGTCCGGCTGCCATGCAGGAGAGCCACCCGGCGATGGAGGCCCCCTTCGAGCAGCCGCTCGATGCCTTCCTCGCCTGCAAGCGAGAGGCGTTCTTTCTCTACGGAGAGAAGGACCCCGCCCTCAGCGAATTCAAGGGCTTCCTCAGCCGTCGTCGGCTCTCCATCGACGACGTTCACCAAGCGATCCCCCAGTGGGAGGTCCACACGATCCCTCACGCCAATCACGATTTCACAGCAGTCGGCTGGACGGAGGAGGCGATCCAACGCTCCCTTCGGTGGCTGGACGTGCGACAGCAGGGAGATGGACTTTTCGTGGAGTGACGACGACCTGGCTCTCCGCGAGGCGATCGTGAAGTTCGCCACGAGGGAGCTGAACGAGGGCCTGGTGGAGCGCGACCGCGCGGCCGAGTTCTCCCGGGAGGGGTGGCGCAAGTGCGCCGAGTTCGGCATCCACGGCCTGCCGATCCCCCAGGAGTACGGCGGCCGGGGGGCCGATATCCTCACCACCATTTTGGCGCTTGAGGCGCTGGGGTACGGATGCCGGGACAACGGCCTGCTCTTCGCCATCGCTGCCCACATGCTGAGCTGCGAGGTCCCGATCTGGAAGTTCGGGAGCGAGGAGCAAAAGGGGCGTTTCCTGCCGAAGCTCTGCTCGGGTGAATGGATCGGCGTCCATGCCATGACCGAGCCGGACTCGGGCTCCGACGCCTTCGCCCTTCAGACCAGGGCCGAGCGAAAGGGGGATCGGTACCTCTTGAACGGGCGGAAGACCTTCATCACCAGCGCCCCGATCGCCGACCTCCTGCTCATCTTCGCCAGCGTGGACCGGGCCAAGGGGGCGAACGGGATCGCCGCCTTCTTGGTCGAGAAGGGGACGCCAGGACTCCTGGTCAGTCGGGAGCTGGAGAAGATGGGGCTCAGGACATCGCCGATGGGGGAGCTGGTCCTGGAGGACTGCGAGGTCCCGGCGGCGCAGCTCCTTGGTAAGGAGGGAGCCGGCGCAGCCATTTTCAACACGTCAATGGAGTGGGAGCGAAGCTGCATCCTGGCCGGCCAGGTCGGGGCGATGGAGCGCCAACTGGAACGGTGCGTGCGATACGCGCGGGAGCGGCGGCAGTTCGGCCAGCCGATCGGGAAGTTCGAGTCGATCGCCAACAAGCTCGCCGACATGAAGGTCCGTCTGGAGACGGCGCGGCTGCTGATCTATAAGGTCGGCTGGCTGAAGCGGCACGGCAAGCAGGCGGCCCTGGAGGCCGCCATGGCCAAGCTGTACGTGAGCGAGTGCTGCGTCCAGTCCAACCTGGACGCCATTCAGATCCACGGCGGCTATGGATACATGGTGGAGTTCGAGCTGGAGCGCGAACTGCGCGACTCGATCGCCGGGACCATCTACTCCGGGACCTCCGAGATCCAGCGGCTGATCATCGCCGGCTGCCTCGGCGTCTAG
>CAYRZF010000144.1:0-3852 GCA_964428805.1 uncultured bacterium
CACGGCCTTACTCGCCGGCGACCACCATGCGGGCTATCCGCACAGTCGGCGCCGAAGTGCGGTCGCGCAGAACCAGGTCGTTGCCGATGCCGTCAATGGCCTGGAACATGGTGAGGAGGTTCCCCGCCACGGTAACCTCTTCCACCGGGTAAGCCAGTTCGCCGTTTTCGATCCAAAGTCCCACGGCCCCGCGCGAGTAGTCGCCGTTGACCATGTTGACGCCGAACCCGATCAGCTCGGTCACGTAGAGCCCGCTCTTCACCGAGCCGATGAGTTCCTCGGGCGACGTCTCCCCGGCAGCCAGATACAGGTTCGTCGTCGAGACGCCCACGCCGCCGCCGTTCCGCGCGGCATGGTGAGTGGAGGGGAGGCCGAGCTTCCGGCCACTGTACGTGTCGAGGAGATACGAGTCCAGCATCCCGGCGTTGACCAGCACCGTCTTCTTGATCGGAAGCCCCTCCCCGTCGAACGGACGGGATCCGAGGCCCCCGGCGATGGTCCCGTCATCCACGACCGTCACGCCGGGGGCGGCGACCCTTGTGCCGAGCCGCTTCAGAAGAAAGGAGGTGCCCCGGTAGAGCCCGGGTCCCGACGCGGCGCCGGCGAGGGCTCCCACCAGGCTGGCCGCGGTCTCCGGATCGAAGACGACCGGAACCTCCGCGGTCTTCACCTTCCGCGCGCCGAGGCGACGAAGGGCGCGCCGGGCGGCGGTCCGCCCCACCTCCTCAGGAGGGTCAAGCCGCGAACGCTTCCGGGCGATGCTGTACCAGGAGTCGCGCTGCATTTCCCCGTTGGAGGCCGCCACCGGCGAGACCGTGAGACTGAAGCTGGAGGTCCGGTAGGACCCGGAGAAGCCCTGAGAGGCGGCGTAGGCGTAGCGAGCCTGACGTTCGAAGAACTCCGCTCCCTCTGAATTGGTGATGCGTGGGTCGGCGGCGAGGGCGGCGGCCTCGGCGCGCTGAGCCAGCGCGATCTTCTCCTCGGGTGAGAGGCGATGGCCGTCGGGATCCTCCAGATCCAGGTCAGAGATGGTTGAGGGATATTCTCCCGGATCAGGCAGCCCCGCCATGGGGTCGGGAGCCGTCAGGCGCGCGAGGGCAACCGCTTCATCCACCAGCCGTTCGACCGACTGGCGGGAGAGGTCCGAGGTCGAGGCAGAGGCCGACGCCTTTCCCACAAACACGCGCAGCGCGAGTCGCTGCCCCCGAGCATGGGTGACGCCCTCCACCTTCCCGAGCCGAACCTGGACCGACGAGTGCTGCTCGTCCACGAGGTACGCGTCGGCCTCCGAGCAGCCGCGTGCCCTCGCCTGCCCGAGAAGCCCGTTCAGCAGCTCATGCATGGGCGATCACACCTGGGTGCCGCCGACGGTGATGCCGTCCACCCGGATCGTGGGCAGTCCGACGCCGACGGGAACCGACTGGCCGTCCTTGCCGCAGGTCCCCACTCCCTCATCCAGCTTCAGGTCGTGGCCAACCCGCGAGACGCGCGTCAGCACGTCGGGACCGTTGCCGATCAGCGTGGCCCCCTTGACGGGCGCCGTGAGTTTCCCGTCCTCGATCAGGTAGGCCTCGCTCGCCGAGAAGACGAACTTTCCGCTGGTGATGTCCACCTGCCCGCCGCCGAAGGCGACGGCGTAGAGGCCGTACGGGACGGACCGGATGATCTCCTCCGGATCGTCCTGACCGGCCAGCATGAAGGTGTTCGTCATCCGAGGCATCGGGGGATAGGCGAAGGATTCCCGCCGGCCGTTTCCCGTGGGCGCCATGCCCATGAGGCGGGCGTTCAGGCGATCCTGCATGTATCCTCGGAGCACCCCGTTCTCGATGAGGACGTTGCGGCCAGTGGGAGTGCCCTCGTCATCCACGTTGAGCGAGCCGCGGCGGTTGGGCAAGGTCCCGTCGTCCACGACCGTCACCAACGGCGAGGCGACGCGCTCCCCCATCCGTCCCGAGAACGCCGACAACTCCTTCCGGTTGAAGTCGCCCTCGAGGCCATGTCCCACCGCCTCGTGGAGCAGGATCCCCGGCCAGCCGGACCCCAGAACTACCGTCAGGAAACCAGCCGGCGCATCAATCGCGCGGAGCTTCAGGAGCGCCTGGTTGGTGGCGATGGCGGTGAATCGCTTCCACCGTTCCTCATCGAGGAAGAAGTCGAAGGGCACCCTGCCGCCGCCGCCGTAGCTCCCGATTTCGCGCCGACCATCCTGTTCGGCGATCACGGTGATGTTGAGGCGGGTCAGCGGCCGCACGTCCCCCACGCTCCAGCCCGAGGCGGTGGCGATCAGGATGATCTGCTCCTCGCTCCAGATCGAGGCGATGACCTGACGGACCCGGGAATCGGCGTGGCGCGCCGTCTCGTCAATCCGCCGGAGCAGGTCCACTTTCTGGGAGAGGTCAGCCGCCACAGGCGGGACGGCCAGCGAGTAGAGGTCGTGCGGGCGCCGGTCGGGCTTGACCGCGACAATCGGGGAGGTCGTCGCACGGTCGGCAATGGCGCGAGCCTGCCGCGCCGCCTCCTCCAGGCTCGAGAGCGTGACGTCGTCGGTGTGGGCGTAGCCGGTCCGCTCACCGGACTGGGCCCGCACCCCCGCGCCCTGGCTCACGTGGCGGGAGGCCTTCTTGACGGCGCCCTCCTCGAGCACCAGTTCCTCGTTGATGCGGTACTCGAGGTAGAGATCGGCGTCCTCGACCCGGCCGACGAGAGCCGAGCCCAAGAGCCGCTCCAAGAGGGACGAGGTCAGGCCAAATCGGTCTGCAAAAAATCGCTCCGGGCGCGCAATTTCCTCGGTCACTGAACTCCGCTCCATGGGGGTCGTCGAAAGGAATCTCATCTTATCATTGCCGCTCCCCAGGTCCCTCATTTTTTAGCCTGCGAATAACTGCAAATGACGCATCACAATGGTAATTGGTTTTATACGGTAGGATAGGAGGTTACACTACGTCGAAGAAGACAGAACTTGAAGCGGCTTAGCGGGCCTCCATGTACCCCTGGATGATCTCGTGGAGCTGGCGAAGTCCCACCATCACCGAGGGGCCGGGCGCAAGGATGTCGGCGCCGTCAAGCTCGTAGATCCGGTTCTCCATGACGGCGGAGATCCGGTCCCAGCCGGGGCGCGATCGGATCCGCTCGGGATCGACCTTCTTCCCGCACCAGGAGGCGACAATGATCTGGGGGTTCCGCCGCGCGGCCTCGGCGGGGTCCACCACGCGCTCGGGAGCGGCGGCCTTTTCCCGCAATTCGGGGAAAATATCGTTCCCCCCCGCGATCTCGATCAGCTCGGAGACCCAGCGGATGCCGGCGATCAGAGGGTCGTCCCACTCCTCGAAGAACACGCGAGGCCGGTCCGGCCACACGCTGGAGAACTCCCGGACCTGCCTCACCTCGTCCCGTATGTCCTGGATCAGCGCCCGGGCCTCCGTCTCCCGGCCGATGATCCCGCCGATCATCAGAATCGTCCTGAGGATGTCTTCAAACGAGCGCTGGTTCGTGGCGAAGACCGTGACCCCCGCTCCCACGAGGTCCCTGACGATATCTTTCTGGAGGTCAGAGAAGGCAAGGACCAGATCGGGGGTGAGGGCGAGGATTTTGTCGAGCCGGAAAGTTGTAAATCCCCCGACCTTTGGTTTGTCTCGGGCCTCGGCAGGGCGCACCGCCGTGCCCGGGACGCCGACCACCCGGTCCCCTGCCCCGAGCGCGTAGACGATCTCCGCCGTCTCGGCCGTCAGGCAGACAATCCGCTTCGGAAACTCCACCAGGCCCTTGCCGTACATACCCCCTCACCCACCCCTCTCCCCCGCGGCGCCGTCGAAGAGTTCGCGCCGCTGGAGGCCGCGCTGGAACTTCAGGTAT
>CAYRZF010000145.1:0-3741 GCA_964428805.1 uncultured bacterium
CGCTCAAGCTCCCCGACGACGGCTGGATTTTCGGCCACGAGATGTGCGGCCGGGTGGCGCGGCTCGGCCGGGAGATTAAGACAGACTCTCTCGGTCAGCCGCTCAAAGAAGGAGATCGGGTCGCCTACTGCTACTTCTATCCGTGCGGCCGCTGCTACGCCTGCCTCGGAAACGAGCCCGCCGCGTGCCCCAACAAGGTGGGGCGGCCACTCGGACCGCGCACCTTCCCCCACTTCCACGGCGCCTTCGCCCAGTATTACTACCTCCGGCCTGGCGGCTTCCTCTTCAAGGTGCCGGACGATCTCTCCGACGAGATCGTGGCACCGGTGAACTGCGCGCTCTCCCAGGTGATCTACGGTCTCCACGTCGCGGGCCTCTCCTTCGGCGACAGCGTGGTGATCCAGGGCGCGGGAGGACTCGGCGTTCAGGCCGCAGCAGTGGCGAGAGACATGGGGGCCGCATGCATCATCGTCGTGGACCAGCTGGCAGGGCGGCTCGAGCTCGCCAAGGCCTTCGGCGCCGACCACACCATCAATCTCAAGGAGGTGCCCGACCGGAAAGAGCGCGTCAACCTGGTCCGGAATCTCACCGGCGGCCGCGGGGCGGATGTGGCCTGCGATTTCGTCGGCTTCCCCCAGGTCATCCCCGAGGGCCTCGACATGCTGCGCGCGGGGGGAACCTACCTGGAGGTCGGGACGATTAGCCGGGGTGTCACGGTGGAGCTCGAACCCTCGACACTCGTCTGGGGATCCAAGAAAATTGTGGGGGTGATCATGTACGACCCGTGGGTCATCCCGCGGGCGCTGGACTTCCTGCTCCGGACCCGCCGCCGTCTCCCGTTCGACCGGCTCCTCTCGCACAAGTATCCACTCGACCTGATCAACGAAGCCTTCGCCGCCTCCGAGTGGCTGAACCGCGACACGACCACGATCACCCGCGCCGCCCTGCTGCCTTAAGAACGACCCATGCTCTACCGACGGCGGGAGCTCTGGCTCCTGCTCGCTCTGGCAGCCTCTCTCGGCGTCGGGCTGGCAATTCGGGAGTTCAAGAGCGGGTTCCCCGACCTCGCCGACCGGCTGGAGAAGCTGGATGCCGAGGCGCTCCCCGATCAGGGTGCTCCCGCTGCCTCCGCCGCCTTCCCCGTTCGCCTCCAGAAGATCACAGAAGCTCAGACTAAGCTCGACGGGCGCCTCGACCTCAACCGGGCCACGGCCGAAGACTTCCGGCGCCTGCCCGGAATCGGACCCACGCTTGCCGGCCAAATCATCCGGGCGCGGGAGCGCCAGGGGCCCTTTGGCACAATCGACGATCTCCTGCTCGTCCCGGGGATGGCGTCGAAAAAGCTCGAGCGGATCCGCAACCTGGTGACCGTGCAGGAGTAGGCGTGACCACCGGGGGAGAGGACAAAGGTGAGGGGGGCTTTCGTCGTGTGCTGGAGGGGATACCGCTCGGGCCTCCCGCCGTGGCCTTCGCCCTGGGGCTGGCTGCGGCGGCATGGGTGCACCCGCCTCGAATCGCGCTCTGGCTGAGCGTGGGTCTCTCGACTCTGGCCGTGGCGTGTCTGCTTATCCTGCGCCGACACGGGGCGGCATCAGGGACCCTGGTCCTGACCATCGCTCTGCTTGGCCTGCTGAGGGCGGCCACCCCGATCCTTCCCGCTGATCACCTCGCCCGCTTGGCGCTCCCCTCCCCGGTCACACTCGAAGGCCGGCTCAGCGCCGAGCCGATTCGCTGGGCGCCGGACCGGACCCGGCTCCTCGTCGAGGCGGAGGGGATCCGCGTCGAGGACGGTCACCGCTCCACTCAAGGGGTCGTCCAGGTCACGCTCTACGGCGAGCCGCCGCCGCTTACCGAGGGACAGCGGATCGCCGCGGAGTTTCGTCTCCACCGCCCGGTGGGGTTTAGAAACCCCGGCGGCTTCGACTATCCGGGCCACCTGGCTCGGGAAGGAATCTTCCTGGTCGGCAACGGCCGGGCGGACCGCGTTGAGCTGCTGAGCCCGGAGGCGCCACTCTGGCCGGTGCGGGTCAAGCGCTGGGCAGTCGAGACGATCCAGCGGCATCTGCCGCCGGTCTCCGCCGCCCTCCTCGCGGGACTTCTGCTGGGGGAGCGAACACAGCTCCCCCCCTCGGCCGATGAGGCCTTCCGGCGCGCCGGCGTCTACCACATCCTGGCCGTCTCCGGGTTTAACGTGGCGCTGCTTGCCTCGGCCGTCTTTCTGGGTCTCTCGCTTGTCGGGATGCCACGACGGCTGGTGGCGGCTGTCGCCATATTCCTGCTGCTCGGGTTTGCCTCGGTCGTCGGCGGTCAGCCGTCTGTCATACGTGCCACGGTGATGGGTGTCCTCTTCCTCCTCGGGTTCCTCTTGGAACGAGAGAGCAACCTGTTCAACGCTGTCGCCCTGGCCGCGCTCCTGATCCTCCTTTGGCGTCCGGGAGATCTCTGGGAACCGGGCTTCCAGCTCTCCTTCGCCGCCACACTCGGCATCGTTTATCTTGCCGGCCCGTGGACGGCGTTACTTAAAGAGCGCGGCTGGCCCCAGTGGCTGGCGGCGGCGGTCGCGGTCAGCGGGAGCGCCCAGCTGGCGGTCTCGCCGATCATGCTGGCCCACTTCAACCAACTCTCGTTGATCGGAATCGCGGCGAATCTGGTGGTGGTCCCGCTGGCCGCCGTGGCCACGACGGGGGGCCTGGCGACTCTGCTCCTCACGCTCCCCCACGAGGGGGTGGGCGACCTCCTCTTTCAGAGCCTCTGGCTGATTCTCGTGGCCCTCCGGGGAGCCGTCTGGCTCTTCGCCGTCGTCCCGGCCGCCATGATCCACCTGCCGGCCCCTCATCCCGCTACCGCGTTTTCCTTCTACGCGATCCTGGCCCTGCTGCCTCACTGGCGGCGCGACCCTCGACTCAAATTCGGGGCCATAATCCTCTCCGCCGTGGTGCTGGTCGCGACGCTCTGGCCGTGGGTGCGGCCCGCCGACGGCAGGCTCCGCGTCACGTTCCTCGACGTGGGCCAGGGCGACGCCGCCTTCCTCGAGTTACCCGACGGCCGCCGACTTCTCGTGGACGGCGGCCCCGGAGGAGAGCGGCGCTTTGACGTGGGCGAACGGGTAGTGGCCCCATTCCTCTGGAACCGCGCGGTCGCCACGCTCGACGCCGTGGTGATGACCCACGCGGACCCGGACCACGCGGGAGGTTTGGCGGCGATCCTTCGACACTTTCGCGTGCGCGAGTTCTGGGACAACGGGATCGAGGATGCTCCGGCAGGGGAGGTCTTGCGCCTGGCGTCCAAGCAGGGGACGGTTCGACGGACACTCGCGGCAGGAGAGCGGATCTGGCTCGGACCCGCGCTGATCACCGTCCTGAACCCGCCAGCCGTCCCGTTAGGTGGATCACCCCGCGGCGGCGCCTCGGACGAAAACAACAATTCGCTGGTGCTGCGCCTGGACTGGGAACTCGCTTCGCTTCTCTTCACGGGGGATCTCGAGCAGGAGGGCGAGGCCGTCCTCCTGGCGCAGCGACAGCCGCTCGCCCACCTCGTCCTCAAGGTGGGGCACCACGGCAGCCGCTACTCGACGACGGAGGAGTTCCTGAAAGCCGGCCGGCCGGCGCTAGCCGTCATCTCGGTTGGAGCCGGGAACCCGTTCCGTCACCCAACCCCAGAGGTCCTGGAGCGCCTCGGCAGGGTCGGGGCGAGGATTTACCGGACTGACCGTGACGGGGCCGTCGTCGTGGAGACCGACGG
>CAYRZF010000146.1:0-3699 GCA_964428805.1 uncultured bacterium
GAGGACAAGCGCTCCCTGCCGATCTGGGTGGGCATCTTCGAGGCCAACGCCATCGCGCTGGAGCTGGAGAAGATCGCGACGCCGCGCCCCATGACCCATGACCTCATCAAGAACATCCTCGACTCGGTGGACGCCAAGGTCGCCAAGGTCGTCGTGAACGACCTCAAGGAGAATACCTTCTTCGCCACGATCCACCTTCAGGTCGGCGACTCCGAGGTCACCGTGGACTCCCGGCCGTCCGACGCGATCGCGCTCGCGCTCCGGGTGGCGGCCCCGATCTTCGTCGCCGAAGAGGTGGTGCGGAAGGCCAAGAGCCTGGAGATGGTCAAAGAGACGGAGGTGGGGGGCAAGCCCGAGGACCCGGAGAAGATCAGGGAGTGGCTCGACTCGATCAAGCCGGCGGACTTCGGCAAGATCGAGCGGAAGGATCCGGGGAAACAGGAAGAGTCGTGAATGCGGGTCGGCATCTTCACGAACAACTACCTCCCCATGCGCGGGGGGGTCACCACCGCAGTGGAGACGCTCCGCCGGGGCCTTGAGGCCCAGAACCACCGCGCCTGGGTTTTCGCCCCCGAGTTCTCGTCCCGACCCGCCGATCCTCCCTTCGTCTTCCGCTACCCCTCGATCCCGGCGCCCACGTACCCGGATTTCCCGCTGGCCGTCCCGTTCTCACCCCGCCTCGCGGGCGCGGTCAGGAGGCTCGACATCGAGATCTTCCACGCCCAGCACCCGTTCCTCCTCGGATGGACCGCCCGGCGGCTGGCGCGCCGGCTCGGCCGTCCTCTGGTCTTCACCTACCACACGCGCTACGACAAATACGCCCACTACGTTCCCTTCCGCCGCAACCTGGTGGAGGCCGCGGCGGTCTGGTGGAGCTGTCGCTTCGCGGCCCTGTCGGACCTGGTCATCGCGCCCTCGGCGCGGATCCGCGACATGCTCCAGGAGCGCGGGGTCCGGGCGCCGATCGAGGTCGTGCCGACGGGGATCGAGCTGGACCACTTCACCCCCGGCGACCGCGGCGCCGCGCGCGCCGCCCTGGGACTCCCGCCCGATGACCTCATCCTCCTCTACGTCGGCCGATTGGATCAGGAAAAGAGCGTGGAGCGCCTGTTGACGGCCTTCGAGGAGGTGGCGGCCGTGATCCCGACCGCGCGCTTTCTCCTGGTCGGGCACGGAACCCAGGCGGGCAGCCTTCGTGACCAGGCGAGGCGATCCCCCGCGGGAGGTCGGATCGAGTTCAGAGGCGTGTTGCCCCGCGAGGAGCTCCCGCCGTACTATCGAGCCGCTGACCTCTTCTTCTTCGCGTCGGAGACTGAAACCCAGGGGCTCGTGCTGGCCGAAGCCGCCGCGGCGGGTCTTCCAGCCGTTGCCGTCACCGCCTCAGGAGTGGACGAAGCGATTGTCAACGGGGAAACCGGAATTCTGACCAAGCCGGACCCCCGAGAGCTGGCCGACGCGGCCATCGCGCTTCTGCTGGATCCCGAGCGGCGGCGAACGATGGGAGCGAGCGCCCGCAAGCGGGCGGAACGCGAGTTCTGCGCCACGCGCCAGGTCAGGCGGGTCGCGACGCTCTACGAGGCGCTGCTTGACGGCGCGAGGCGACAGTGATGGATCCGGTTGAGTCACCGCGACGTCTGCTCCTGGCGGACACCACTCCCGCCAGCCGGACCCTCCTCGAACCGCTCATCCGCGACGCGGGGTGGGAGCTGCTGGCCGTGGAGTCCAGCTTTCAAGTGCTGAGGACCGTCCGCGACGCCAACGTGGATATCGTCCTGATCAACCCCGACCTGCCAGGCTCGGGGGTGACGGGCGCCGACGTGGCCAAGACCCTGAAGGGCGCCACGCAGTTCCGTCACCTGCCGGTTCTCTTCCTGCTGCACGGCGACCGCGCGGTACCCAGGGACGTCCCGGTGGACGGCAGCATTGAAATCGATCACTGGGGGCCCGAGCGCATCTTCCACACCATCAAGCAGGCCCTCGGGCTCGCGGAGCCCGCCCCGCCGCCCGCCGCCGGTCCGGCGGGACCGGCCATCCCGACCTCGGAGTCCCTCCTACGACCGCTCACCGACCTGATCGAGCGGCTCACGGCGCGCCTGGAATCCCGGCTCTCCCAGCTGCTCGAAGAGCAGGAGGGACGCTTCCGCCAGGAGATGTCGCGGCGGGTCTCTACCTCGGCCCAGGAGTTTCTCGCCGCGGAGGGCGCGGAGGCGATCCGCCAGGAGATTCAGGACCAGGTCAGGAAGCTCGTGGAGCAGGGGGTCGCCGAGGTGGCCCGCGAGGTCGTCCCAGAGGTCGCTGAGCGATTGATCGCCGATGAGATCGCCCGACTCCGCCGCGAGTACGGGGTGGAGGTCGGCGGATGACCGACCAGGAGCGAGAAGAACGGCTCCAGGCGAAGATCCGGGCAGGGGGGCGCGTCGAATCTCCTGAGGAGATGACGGAGGAGTACCGGCAGAACCTGATCCACCTGATGACCATGCAGGCGGACTCCGAGCTGGCCGGCGCCTACGGCTACGTTCCCTGGATCACGAAGGCGCCCACCATGGAGGAAAAGCACGTGGTGGCCCAGATCGTCAGGGACGAGATCCGGCACGCCGTGGTCATGTACGGCCTCCTGGCCGACCTCGGGGTTGACGTCGAGGGCCATGTGAGGACCCACGACCAGGTCTTTACGCTGCGGGTGACCCCCGAGGCCGATCTCGGGACCAGCCGGATCACCTCCGACAAGCGCGTCAACATCTTTTACTACCCGATCGACACCTGGGCGGACTTCGTGTTCTTCAATTTCTGCATGGACCGGGGCGCCGGCCACCAGCTCGAGGACGTTCGCGCCTGCTCCTACGGCCCCTGGGCGCGGGCCATCGAGGGGATTTTCAAAGAGGAGAAGTTCCACATCCGCCATGGAGAATACTGGGTCAAGCGGCTGGCTGAGGACCCGGCAACGCGGGACGAGGCCCAGCAGACGCTGAGTAAGTGGTTCATCCGGACCATGAACATCTTCGGCCGGCCCGCCTCGCCCCGGAATGCCCTCTACCGGAAACTCCGCCTCAAGATCCGTGACAACGACGAGGTTCGGCGGGCCTTCGAGAACGAGGTGAGGGGGCTCGCAGGCGCGCTTGGGCTCACGCTTCCCGAGTGGAAACCGGCCTGGGCCGAGCTTCCCGAGGACGCCCACATCCCCGGGTGACCTTGAGACACTTCTTTAGGTTCCTCACGGTCGCGGCCTTCGTCCTGGCCTGGACCGGGACCCTCCACGCCCAGAGCCAGAGGCTCGTCAAGGTGGTCGTCGAATTCCGCCAGTCGGGGACCCAGAGCCGCGAGGCCGTCCAGGGGAGCGGCCGGGTTGTCATCACCGAGAAGGGCAGCACGCGCTCCTCCGGACAGCTCCGGGCGGACAGCCGGGAAACCCGGGTGCAGCACTCCACGGGGCTCTTCACCATTGTCCGGGATGGGGGCGAGGCGGCACTCACCGTGGCGACCCAGGTCCCGTACCCACAGGTGGCCTTCTATCGAGATTACGCCACCGGCGCGGGCTACCTGGCGACGGGGGTCGCCTTCAAGGATGTCGGGACCTCACTCAAGGTCAGCGCCACGGTCCTGCCCGGCAATCAGGTGCAGGTCCGCCTGACGCCGATGATCAGCCACTATTCACCCGACGGATCGGGGACCATCGAGTTCACCGAGGCGTCCACCGAACTG
>CAYRZF010000147.1:0-3597 GCA_964428805.1 uncultured bacterium
GGGGAAGGGGAACTTGTCATCCACACACAGGAGGTGGAACAATGGGCAAGTATATGTTGCTGGTGGGCGAATCGTTGGTCGGAGACGGCAATGAGGTGGCCCACATCGATCTCATGATCGGCTCCAAGGACGGACCGGTCGGAGCCGCCTTTGCCCAGCGGCTGGCCGCGCAGACGTCGGGGCACAACGGGCTGCTCGCACTGATAGCGCCGAACGTGCCCGCAAAGCCCGACACGGTCATCTTCAACAAGGTTACGATCAAGGGCGCGAACCAGGCGGTGCAGATGTTCGGTCCGGCGCAATCGTCCGTGGCCAAGGCCGTGGTGGACAGCGTGGCCGACGGTACGATCCCGAAGTCAGAGGTGGACAACCTCGCAGTGGTCGTCGGGGTCTTCATCCACTGGGAGGCAAGCGATAAGAAAAAGATCTATGACTTTAACTATCGGGCGACCAAGGAGTCCATCGCCCGCGCGATGAAAGGGCTCCCGACGATCGATACGGTGCTGAGCCAGAAAGATACCAAGCATCCGTTCGCGTGAGGGCTGTCTCCTTCGCCGCGGTGGGCCGGCGAAGGTGCCAGCGGGAAGTCCCGGTCCGTGGCAGCTGAGGTGTTCATCTTGATCCCCGGTCGCACGACCGCGCAGGGGACGAGTGTCGGCGATAAAGCGTCGCCGGAGTACCGCCGCGTGACACGCCTCCTCAGGATGAACCCGGATGACATGGCGCGACTCGGCCTGACGGACGGGGCGCAGGTCCGGCTCCGCAACGCGCAGGGGGAGATCGTCGTGCCGTGCGTGTCTGCGAAGGACGAGCTGCCGCCGGGGGTCCTCTTTATCGCCTACGGTCCAGAGTCTTCGAAGCTGATGGGCGGAGAGACCCACGGGACGGGGATGCCCGATTCGAAGGGGATCGAGGTGGAGCTCACTGTCGCCGGGGGGTCGCCGGGAAGGGAGTGAGGGACGGTGGAGGGTGAGGTCCGGGTTATTGAGCATGCCACATGCACCTTCTGCGGGTGCGTGTGCGACGACATTGACCTCACGGTGGAGGGCAACCGGATCACCAAAGCCAAAAACGCCTGCGTGCTGGGCAAGGCATGGTTCTTCGAGTATCCCACCGAGGAGTCTCGCCCGGAAGCCATGATCGGAGGCGTCCCGGCGACGACGGCCGAGGGGATTGAGGAGGCCGCACGCATCCTGACCCGCGCGCGGTACCCGGTCGTGTACGGCCTCTCCGACACGACGGTGGAAGCTCAGCGCGTTGCCGTCGAGATCGCTGATCTCATCGGAGGATGTCTCGATACGACGACCTCCGTGTGTCACGGGCCGTCGGGCATCGCGTTCCAGGGGGTGGGCGAGGCGACCTGCTCGCTGGGGGAGATCAAGAATCGGGCCGACATGGTGATTTTCTGGGGAGGCAACCCCGCCGAATCGCATCCCCGGCACTTTACCAAGTACTCGGTCATGCCCAAGGGGATGTTTGTCCCCAACGGCCGGAAGGACCGGTATGTGGTGCTGGTGGATGTGCGTAAAACTCTCAGCGCGCGGGCGGCCAACCTGTTCATTCAAGTTAAGCCGAGCAAGGACTTTGAGCTCCTGTGGGCCCTGCGCGCGCTGGTGAAAGGCGTCGAGGTGGACGAGCGCATCGAGGCCGAGACAGGCGTGTCGCTGGCGACGCTCAAGGAACTGGTCGAGCGGATGAAGCGCGCGAAGTTCGGCGTGTTCCTGTTCGGCATGGGCCTGTCGATGACGCGCGGCAAGCACTATAACGCGGCGGCGATTCTGACCCTCGCCCGCGACCTGAATCAGCACACCCGCTTTGTGGCCAAGCCGATGCGCGGTCACGGGAACGTGACCGGCGCGGACAATGTGGTGGCCTGGGCCACCGGCTACCCGTTCGGGGTGAACTTCGGCCGCGGGTACCCGCGATTCAACCCCGGTGAGTTCACCACGGTGGATCTCTTGGCGCGGGGCGAGGCCGATGCGGCGCTGATCGTCTCCGCGGATCCTGTCGCCAACTTTCCCCAGCCGGCCATCGAGCACCTCAAGCGCATTCCGACTATCGTCCTGGATCCGCAGGCAAGCGAGACGGCAAAGGTCGCCCGGGTCGCGTTCACCACGGCGATTTACGGGATCAACGTCCCGGGGACCGTCTATCGGATGGATGACGTGCCGATCCGCCTGCGGCCGGCCCTCCCGTCGAGGTACCCGTCGGACGAGGAGGTACTGAAGGGGATCGCGAAGCGGGTCCGGGAACTCCGCCGGGAAGCCCTCAGCGCTTAGATCGCCTTCACCCGGTTTGCCCGATGCTCAGGATCGTCAACGGGAAAGTCTACGATCCGACCAATGGGGTGGACGGGGAGATCCGGGTGATCGCCGTCAAGGAGGGCCGGATCGTCCCCGAGGCCGAGCTTGACGCGACGGCCAGGACCATCGACGCGCGCGGGATGATCGTGTTGCCGGGTGGCGTGGACATCCACTCGCACATTGCCGGCCCCAAGGTCAACTCGGCGCGGAAGATGCGACCCGAAGACCACCGGCGGGCCGAGCCGGTCAAGCGAACCGAGATCACCCGGTCGGGCGTCATGGGCAGCAACCCGTCCACCTTCGCGACGGGCTATACCTACGCCCGCCTCGGCTACACCACTGCCTTCGATGCGGCCGTGCCCCCGCTGGGTGCCCGCCACGCCCACGAGGAGCTTCACGACACCCCGGTGATCGACAAGGGCTTTTTCGTCCTGATGGGCAACAACGAGTTCATCATGCGCTGTTTGAGGTCCGGCGAGACGGAAAAGATGCGCCACTTCGTGGCGTGGCTCCTGGGCGCCGCCAAAGGGTACGCCGTGAAGCTGGTGAACCCGGGTGGAGTCGAGGCCTGGAAGGCGGGGGGCCGGAACGTCTCCTCCATTGACGATATGGTGCCGAGCTTCGAGGTGACCCCGCGACAGATCATCGTGGGGTTGGCGCAGGCCGCCATGGACCTGGGCCTGCCCCATCCGGCCCACATCCACGCCAACAACCTGGGGCTGGCGGGCAACTGGGAGACGACGCTGGCAACCATGAAGGCGCTGGAAGGGCGGCGGGCCCACCTGGCTCACGTGCAGTTTCACTCGTATGGGGGCGAGCCGGGTGGGCGCCTGTCCTCCCGGGTCGCGGATCTTGTCGAGTACGTCAACGGGCACGACAGCCTCAGCGTGGACGTGGGACAGGTGGTGTTCGGTGAGACGACCTCGATGACCGGCGATGGCCCGCTGGGATACTACCTCCACGGGGTGACCGGCCGGAAGTGGTTCAATGCCGACGTGGAGATGGAGGCGGGCTGCGGGATCGTCCCGATCCGGTACCGGGAGCGGAGCCATGTGCACACGACGCAGTGGGCGATCGGGCTGGAGTGGCTCCTGTTGATGAACGACCCGTGGCGGATCGCACTTTCTACCGACCACCCCAACGGCGGCTCCTTTACCGCCTACCCGTACATCATCCGGCTCTTGATGGACCGGGAGTTCCGCCGGGAGGCGATCCGGGGGGTCAATGCGAAAGCCATCGCCTCGACGCACCTGCCCGAGCTTGACCGGGAGTACTCCCTCAATGAGATCGCGAT
>CAYRZF010000148.1:0-3566 GCA_964428805.1 uncultured bacterium
ACTGAGCGGATCCTTGAGGGATTGAACCCCCGCCAGGCCGAAGCCGTCGCCCACGACACCGGCCCCCTCCTGATCGTCGCCGGCGCGGGTACGGGCAAGACCACCGGCATCACCCGGCGGATCGCCTACCTGATCGCCACGAAGCACTGCCGCCCCGAGGAGATCCTCGCCCTCACGTTCACCGACAAGGCCGCCGCCGAGATGGAGGAGCGGGTGGACACCCTGGTCCCCTACGGCTACGCGGATGTGTGGATCTCGACCTTCCACGCCTTCGGCGACCGCTTGCTGAAGGAGAACGCGCTGGAGCTGGGGCTCACGCCGGACTTCCGTGTCCTGAACCGCGCCGAGCAGGTCATCTTCTTCCGCGACCACCTCTTCGAGCTGCCGCTGGACTACTACCGGCCGTTGGGCGATCCGACCAAACACATCCAGGCGATCATCTCCCTCCTGAGCCGCGCCAAGGACGAGGACGTCTCGCCGGAGGAGTACCTGGCCTTCGCCGAACGCCTCAGAGCGCAGGCTGCCGTCGAACCTGGGGACCTGGAGCTCCGCGACCGCGCCGCGCGGCAGGGCGAGCTGGCGCGGACCTACGTGAAGTATCAGGAGCTCCTGGCGCGCGAAGGGTGCGCCGATTTCGGCGACCAGATCGTGTACGCGCTCCGCCTCTTCCGCACGCGGCCGTACATCCTCCAGGGCTACCAGCGGCGGTTCAAATACATCCTGGTGGACGAGTTCCAGGACACCAACTACGCGCAGTTCGAGCTGGTGAAGCTCTTGGCCGCCCGTCACCGGAATCTCGCGGTCGTTGCCGACGATGATCAGTGCCTTCCCCCCGGGACACAGGTAGAAACCCCAGGGGGTCCTCGCCGTATTGAGGTGATCCAATCTGGCGATCCGGTCGTGACGGCGGTCGGGAAGGGCTTCCTCGGGGTGAGTGTCGTGACCCGCGTCTTCCAGAGAGAGAAGCAGGCACGCTTCTTGACCTTTGAAACTGAGTCCGGCCGTCGAATCACCGTTACCGATAACCACAAGATGTTCTGTCGCGTGCCCAGGGTTGCTGCCTCGAAGGAGTTCACTTACGTCTATCTGATGGAACGGCGCGACATGGGGTGGCGGATCGGCGTCACGAACGATCTATCTGTCCGCCTCTGCCTTGAGCGCTCCGCGGACCGCATTGTTGGCCTCCGCGCCTGCCGGTCTGAGCAGGAGGCCAGATACCTTGAAGCACTCTGGTCGCTCAAGTACTCGATCCCTACGCTTCCCTTTAAGCCCAGGAACAGCATGATGGTCGTCGGCGAATACTTGGAGCGGCTATTCCGTCAGTTGGAGACGCGAAAGAACGCTGAAAGACTGGCCTCCGATCTCGGCGTGGATCTGGATGCACATCATTTTGCGCTGGGCGGCGTGCGACGGGGAGGCCAGTCAAGAGTGAAAGTCATTCTCAAAATCTGCCAACTCAGGAATGTCCCTGAGAGGCGCGGTTTCCTCGTCAAAAGTCCACAGATACGGCACGCGGTTTCGCTTGAGACGTCGGACCGGAATGTGGTCGAAAGATTGCGGACCGCTGGTTTCCCGCTGCGCAAGGCAAGGAAGGGGTGGTTGGTTCGAATGACAAGTCCATCCCTCAGGGAAACAGGTGCGAGAGCCGAGACTCTCCGCGACCTGTCAGAAGGAATTCTCGAGGCCCAGTTCGATGTCGGGACAACGAACGTCCAACACAAGGCGGCGCTGGTGATGCCCGCCGGAAACGTCCTGCCGGGGCACTACTTGCCAGTCGTGCGGGATAGCCGCGTCGTATATGAGCGCGTCGTGAGTGTGTCCGAAGAGATACGACCAAGCGTGGTGTACGACCTTGAGGTGGATCGGACCCACAATTTCGTCGCCGACGGCGTGGTCGTCCACAACTCCATCTACAAGTTCAGGGGCGCGGCGATCTCGAACGTGCTCGACTTCAAGGAGGTGTACCCCGACGCGCGCGAGATCGTCCTCACGCGGAATTACCGCTCCCACCAGGAGGTCCTGGACTCGGCCTACCGCCTCATCAGGTACAACAACCCCGACCGGCTCGAGGTGCGATACGGCATCGCCAAAAACCTGGAGGCCGAGCGCGGCCCGGGCCCGGCACCGGTCCACCTCCACTGGGACAGGCTGACCGCCGAGGCCGACGGCGTCGCCGCGCTCATCGAGGAGAAGGTGGCGGCCAAGGCGTACCGGTACGGCGACTTCGCCATCCTGGTCCGCGCCAACAACGACGCCGACCCGTTCCTCCGCGCCCTCAATCTCAAGGGGATCCCCTGGACCTTCTCGGGCAACGCCGGGCTCTACGGCCGCCCCGAGATCCGCCTTCTGACCGCCTTCCTCCGCTCGGTGGCCCACCCCGACGACTCGGTGAGCCTCCACTACCTCGCCTCGTCGGACCTCTACCAGGTCCCCATCGTGGACCTCACCCGGTGCGCCACCTACGCCGACCGCCGGGACCGCTGGCTCTTCGACGTCATGCGCCGGCTCGACGAAATTGCCGAGGTGGCCGAGGGCATCAGCGGGGAAGGGATGCTCGCCATCCGGAAGCTGCTCAAGGACCTGGAGCGCTACATGGAGCTGGCCCGGGAGATGCCGACGGGGGAGCTCCTCTACCAGTTCCTCCAGGATTCGGGCGAGGTCGCGCGCTATTCCAAGGCGCCCCCGGAGCAGGAGAGCGAGGTCCAGAACGTCGGCAAGTTCTTCCGGATCATCCGCGACGCCTCCCGGGTCCTCCGCTACGATAACCTCCGGGAGTTCGTCAACCACCTGGACGCCTTGATCGACGCCGGCGACGACCCGCCGGTGGCCGAGGCCGATCTCGACACCCCGGCGGTCCACGTCCTCACCGTGCACAAGGCCAAGGGGCTCGAGTTCCCCGTCGTCTTCCTCGTCAGCCTGGTGAGCCAGAAGTTTCCGTGGCCGCACCGGCGCGACGCCCTCGAGCTCCCCGAGGAACTGATCAAGGAGACGCTGCCCACCGGTGACTTCCACCTGCAGGAAGAGCGGCGGCTCTTCTACGTCGGGATGACCCGGGCGAAGAAGGAACTGTACCTCACCTCCGCCCGGGACTACGGCGGCGCCCGCGAGCGAAAGGTCAGCCGGTTCGTCCTCGAGGCGCTCGACCTCCCCCTGGACGCGGTCCGCCCCTTCAAGTCGAAAGCCATCGAGGAGATCCACCGCCACGCCCCACCTCCCGAGATCGCGCCCGAGGCGCTCGCCCCGCTCGCTCCCGATGAGCCGCTCCTGATCAGCCATCGCCAGGTGGACGACTATGAAACCTGCCCGCTCAAGTACCGGTACATCCATGTGCTGCGCGTGCCGATCATGCGCCATCACTCGGTGGCGTATGGGAGCACCCTCCACAAGGTGGTGGAGCACTACCTCCGCCGCCGCGTGGCCGGGCTCTTCACGCCGCTCGAGGACCTGCTGAGCGTGTTCGAGCGCGAGTGGCGGAACGAGGGGTTCCTGACGTGGGAGCACGAAGAGGCGCGGAAGGCCGCCGGCCGCGCGGCGATCACGCGCTTCTGGCACGAGGAGGAGGCCTC
>CAYRZF010000149.1:0-3512 GCA_964428805.1 uncultured bacterium
GACAGATGAAGGTCATGACGGACCCATCGCAGAAGGCCGGGGCGCTCGGCTTCGACCGCCCGGCGAGCGACACACTCCTGGTCCGGCTCTCGGGGAGCTGGACGATCGAGGCGAAGCTTCCGTCTGTCGCGGAGGTGCAGCGGCAGGTTGAATCGGGCCCCTCGATCCGGCGGATCACCTTCGACACCCGGGGCCTGACGGGCTGGGACAGCGGGCTCCTGACCTTCCTGACCAAGCTGATCGCCGAGACCAAGCGCCGCGGGATCGAGACCGATCGGGCGGGACTGCCGGAGGGCGTCGGACGGCTGCTCGCCCTGGCCACCGCGGTGCCTGAGCGCAAAGACACGGGTCAGGCCGGCCGGCGGGTCTCCCTGCTCGCCCAGGTGGGGACGGGCGCGCTCGCCGCGTCGCGGGAAGCGACGGCGATGCTCGCCTTCCTGGGCGAGGCGTTCGTCACCTTCCTCAAGCTGCTCCGGGGACGGGCGCGGTACCGGCGCTCGGATCTCTTTCTGGTCATCCAGGAGGTGGGAGCCCAGGCGCTGCCCATCGTGACGCTGATCAGCTTTCTGGTGGGGGTGATCCTGGCCTACGTCGGGGCGATCCAGCTCCGCCAGTTCGGCGCCCAGGCCTACGTGGCGGACCTCGTGGGGATCGCCATGACCCGGGAGATGGGGGCGATGATGGCCGCCATCATCATGGCCGGCCGGACCGGCGCGGCCTTCGCCGCCCAGCTCGGGACGATGCAGGTCAACGAGGAGATCGACGCCCTGACGACCCTTGGCATCTCGGCGATGGAGTTCCTGGTCCTGCCCCGGATGCTCGCGCTGGCCCTGATGATGCCGCTCCTCTGCGTGTACGCCGACCTCCTGGGGATCTTGGGCGGGGCAGCCGTGGGGCTCGGCATGCTCGACCTGGGCGGCGTGGAGTACTACGTCAGGACGAGCCAGGCCGTGGGGCTCGACGACGTCCTGGCGGGGCTCATCAAGGCCTCGGTCTTCGGTGTGCTGGTGGCGATCGCCGGGTGCCTCCGGGGGATTCAGTGCGGGCGGAGCTCCGCAGCGGTGGGGGCGGCGGCCACCTCGGCTGTGGTGACGGGGATCGTCTTGATCATCGTCTCGGACTCGCTCATGACCGTCATCTTCGACCTGATCGGGTTCTAGGAAGGCCAGCCGCGCGATGCCCTCATCGGAGGCCCGCATCGAGGTGCGCGACCTGGATATGGCCTACGGGGACCGGGTGATCCAGCGCAATCTCAGCTTCACGGTGCGCCGGGCCGACATCTTCGTCGTCATGGGGGGGAGCGGCTGTGGCAAGAGCACGCTGCTCCGGCACATGATCGGGCTGATCCAGCCGGCGCGGGGGGACGTGCTCTACGACGGCCGGAGCTTCTGGGCCGCCGAGCCGGCCGAGCGGGACCAGATGATGCGAGGCTTCGGCGTGCTCTACCAGAGCGGCGCCCTCTGGAGCTCCATGACGCTGGCCGACAACGTCGCCCTGCCGCTCGGGGAGTACACCGACCTGAGCCCCGCCCAGATCCAGGAGATCGTCTCGCTGAAGCTCGCGCTGGTGGGGCTCGCCGGCTTCGAGGACTTCTACCCCTCGGAGATCAGCGGGGGCATGCGCAAGCGGGCGGGCCTGGCCCGCGCCATGGCGCTCGACCCGGACATCCTCTTTTTCGACGAGCCCTCGGCGGGCCTGGACCCGATCAGCTCGCGCCTCCTGGACGATCTGATCCTCGAGCTCCGGGACAGCCTGGGCGCCACCGTGGTGATCGTGACGCACGAGCTTCCCAGCATCTTCGCCGTCGCGACCAACTCGGTCTTCCTGGATGCGGAGACCAAGACGATGATCGCCGCCGGCAATCCGAAGGAGTTACTCGAGCACTCGCCGGACCCCAAGGTGCGGCGGTTTCTCACCCGCGGCGAGTCGGAAGGGAGATGAGGCATGGCTAAGAAAGCGAATCCGGCTTTGATCGGGGTCTTCGTCCTGGGAGCGATCATCCTCGCCGTAGCCGGCCTGGTGGTGTTCGGCGGCGGGAAGTTTTTCCGGCAAACGCAGGTGTGGGTGGCGTACTTCGACGAGTCGGTCAAGGGCCTGTCGATCGGCTCGCCCGTCACGTTCAACGGGGTGAAGGTCGGAGCCGTCACCGACATCACGGTGGTCGTGGATCAAAAGGAGATGAAGGTCCGGACACCGGTCCTCTTCGAGATCGAGGCCCACCGGTTCACGCTCGCCTCGGGTGGCGAGATCACGTTCCGGAAGGGCGCCCCGATGGCGAAGATCCTGATCGAGCGGGGCCTGCGCGCTCAACTGGAAACACAGAGCTTCGTGACGGGCCAACTGGGCGTCGCGCTCGACCTTCACCCCGGCACGCCGGTCAGGCTGGCCGGGCTCAGCCGCGACCTCCCGGAGATGCCGACCATTCCCTCGAGCGCCGAAAAGATTTCCAGGACAATCGAAAACCTCCCCATCGACGAGATTGCCCAGTCGGCGCTCAAGGCGATCCAAGGGGTGGACCACTTGGTCAACGCGCCCGAGGTGAAGGAGACCATCCGCTCCCTGAGCGCGGCGGCGAGCAGCCTCCAGCGACTGGTGCAGCGCGTAGACGCCGAGCTGAAGCCGCTCGTCACGGAGGTCGTCAAGACGCTCGAGGTCACACGCGACACCGTCACGAAGGCGGGAGAGGCCTTGGAGGACGTCCGGAAGCTCGTGCGGAACGTGGACGGGCAGGTGGGGCCGATGGCCGCGAGTGTGGAGAAGACGCTGACTACGGCACGGGCCGCACTGGAGGGGGCGCAGCAAGCCCTGGGGGCGGTTAACGAAACGGTGAGCGAGGGATCCCCCCTGCAGTACGAGCTCGCGGGCACCCTCCGGGAGCTCTCGGCTGCGGCGCGGTCCATCCGGACGCTGAGCGATTACCTCGACAGACACCCTGACGCGCTGCTGTTCGGCAAGGGTGCAGCGGGAGGGAAGTGATGCGCACCTTCGTCGAACGGCTGGTGATGCTCACTCTGGGTGGTTGGGTGGTGGCGGCCGCGGGCTGCGCCGGCTCCGCACCCACGAGGTTCTACGTCCTGACTCCGGTGGCGGGAGTGGAGAAATCCAACCCCGCTGTGCCGTCCAAGGCCGGCATCGCCGTGGGGCTCCGTCGCGTGGCGCTACCGGATTATCTCGACCGGCCGCAGATCGTGACCCGCTCCAGCCCGAACAAGCTGGACCTCGCGGAGTTCGACCGCTGGGCGGCGCCCCTCGGGGACGCGTTCCCCCGAATTCTCGCCGAGAACCTGGCCATCATGATCCCGACGGATCGCGTGGCCGTGTTCCCGTGGCCCCGGAGCGCCCAGGTGGACTACGAGGTGACCGTGGAGGTGACACAGTTCGAAGGGCGGCTCGGTGGTGAGTGCTCGCTGGTCGCCCGCTGGAGCATCTTTGGTGGAGAGAACAAGGCGCTGCTCATCACGGGGAAGTCGAGCCTGAGGGAGCCGGCGGGCGGCGACTACGAGGCCCTAGTG
>CAYRZF010000150.1:0-3430 GCA_964428805.1 uncultured bacterium
TTGAACCGTTCTCACCGGGGGAGGGCATCGATGAGACGGATGACGCTGGTCCTGCTCGTGATCGTGGGGCTGGCCCTCGTGCCTGCCGCGTCTTGGGGCGGGGGGTGGTTCATCGTTGTGAAGGGAGGTGCCCTGCACGCTGGCGCCAGCGGAGCCGCGGTCGGCCCGATGGCTGCTGGCGCCCTCGTCCTGGGCAGCGCAGGCGGCGGGCGGGCTTTCGGCTCAGCGATGTCCGACGGCCCGACGTACCTCATCGTCGACGCCTACCCGGCGGGCGCTCAGGTCCTGCTGGACGGCCGTCTGCTGGGCACCGCGGGGGAGCTCGTCGCCCGGGCGTTCCCGCTGGCTCCGGGGAAGCACGAGATTGAGATCCTCGCCCCGGGATTTCGCCCCTACGGTGCCCGGTTCGGCGTGGCCCGCGGCAGCTTCCCCAGGCGCCTTCGCGTGACCCTCCGCCCGGAGTGAACCCCTGTTTTCTTCTTCGGGAAAAGTTTCTTCCCCATCGCGGGAGTTGCTAGAATACCCCTCACCCAGAGAAACGGGTGCGGCATGCGGCGACATCTCCTCGTCTGGTCCCTCACCCTCCTGTGCGTGGGATTGCTATCGAGCGCCGCGCACGGGCGGAGCCTGCTCGTCGTCGCCGAGGGGCGGCAGGGGTCGCTGCGGGGTCAGCTGCCCGTGCTGGTCGGCGAGGATGGCGCCGGCTACGTTTCGCTGGATCAGCTCGCCCGCCTCCTGAAGGTCCAACCGACCTGGACCGCCAAAACTTCGACCGCCAGCTTCAGCGTCCAGGGCAAGACGGTTCGCCTCGCGCGGGACCGGGTCCAGGTGCTGGTCCAGGGGAAACCGCTGACTCTCGCCACCCCGCCGCGCATCCTGTCGGGAGGCTGGGTCGTGCCGGAGGAGTTTCTCACCCTCGTGCTCCCCAGGCTCTACGCTTCGGTGAAGGTCGCCGAAGCCGAGGCCAAGCCCTCGGTGAAGCCCGTGCGGGCGTCGGTCGCCCTGGAGGACCTTCGCTTCCGCTCGTACCCGTCCTTCACCCGCGTCGTGCTGGAAGCCAGCGGCGCCTTCGGCTATCAGCTCGAGGAGGGATCGGGCGAAGTCCGGGCGCGGCTCAGCGGGCTCGTGCTCCCCGCGCCCCAGGTCGAGGAGGTGGGCGATGGGATGGTGCGCGACGTCCGCCTTGAGCCCGCCGGCCGGGAGGCGCTCCTCCGCGTGATCCTGGAAAGCGCCCGGGGAGAAATCAAGGCCACGACCCTCAGGGACCCGTATCGCCTCGTGCTGGATATCTACCGCCCGCGCGACCGTGGGGTGCGGAGCACGCCCGAGAGGCAGGCGGTGCCGCTCCGGCGCATCGTGCTCGATGCCGGTCACGGCGGCCACGACCGCGGCGCGGTGGGGCCCGGCGGCCTCCAGGAGAAGGACTTGGTGCTGGATGTCACCAAGCGGGTGGCACGCCTCGCGGAGGAGGGGCTCGGCATCCAGGTCTCCCTCACCCGGGGCGGCGATTATTTCGTGCCGCTGCGCGACCGCACCCAGTTCGCGAACAAGGAGCGCGCCCAGCTCTTCGTCTCCATCCACGCCAACGCCCACCGGGACCTGGGCTCCGAAGGGGTGGAGACCTACTTCCTCTCCTCGGAAGCGTCGGACAACGACGCGCGTCAGGTGGCGGCGCTGGAAAACGGAGTGATCCAGCTCGAGGCGGGCAACTCCCGGGCCAAGATGGATGTCCTGAAGACGATCCTCTGGGACCTCGCCCAGTCCGAGTTCCAGGAGGAGTCGAGCCAGCTGGCGGAGACCGTCCAGGATTCCGTCACCCGCTCCCTGCATCTCCTCAACCGGGGAGTGAAGCAGGCCGGCTTCTACGTCCTGGGCGGCGCCGCCATGCCCGCGATTCTCGTCGAGATCGGCTTCGTCACCAACAAGAAGGAAGAGCGGCGGCTGATGGATGCGCAGTACCGGGAGCAGGTCGCGCGGGCGATCTACGCCGGGCTGGCCGACTACAAGCGTCGCTACGACCAGAAGATGGGCATCCCCCGGACCGCCGAGGTTCCCAAGTGAGCCGCCGCGACGGGCGTCGCCCGGATCAGCTGCGTCCCGTCACGCTGACGCGCGACTTCATCCAGCACGCCGAGGGCTCCGTGCTCGTCGAGTTCGGCGCCACGCGGGTGATCTGCACGGCGTCCGTGGAGGACAAGGTCCCGCCGTTTCTCCGGGGGCAGGGAAAGGGCTGGGTGACCGCCGAGTACGGGATGCTGCCCCGCTCCACCGCGAGCCGCACGCCGCGCGAGACCACGCGCACGGGCGGCCGGTCGCAGGAGATCCAGCGGCTCGTCGGGCGCTCGCTGCGCGCCGTCGTGGAGATGGCCAAGCTGGGCGAGCGGACGTTCTGGGTGGACTGCGACGTGATCCAGGCCGACGGCGGGACGCGGACGGCGGCGATCACGGGGGGCTTCGTGGCGCTGGCGGACGCCTTCACGCGGCTCGTCGAGGCCCAGCTCCTTCCGAGCGTGCCGCTCCGGGACACCGTGGCGGCCGTGAGCGTCGGGGTCGTCGCGGGGACGGCGCTGCTCGACCTGGATTATCTGGAGGACTCCGCCGCGGAGGTGGACATGAACGTGGTGATGACCGGGGCCGGGGAGTTCGTCGAGATTCAGGGGACCGCCGAGCAGGTCCCGTTCGGTCCCGATCGCCTCCAGGAAATGCTCCGGGTGGCCCACATCGGGATCCGTCAGCTGGTGGGCCTCCAGCGTCGAGCCCTGGAAGCGCGTGGGACCCCGGTCTTCACCCTCTAGGCCGCGCCTGGTCATTGCCAGTCTGAATCCCGACAAGGCGCGCGAGCTGGCTTCTCTTCTGGGCGAGCTCCCGTTCGAGGTTGTGAGTCTCTCGGCGGTCCCGGGCGCCGCATTGCCGCCCGAGGGTGAAGAATCCTACAGAGCGAATGCCCTGGCCAAGGCACGGGCCGCCGCTCGCACCGCGGGCGCCTTCGCCTTGGGCGACGACTCCGGGATCGAGGTGAATGCGTTGGGGGCCCAGCCCGGCGTGCGCTCGGCTCGCTACGGTGGCCCCGGGCTCTCGGACGCCGACCGGTGCGCCGCGCTCCTGGCCGAGCTTCGAGGCGTCCCGCCCGAGCGGCGGACCGCCCGGTTTCGGTGCGTGGTCGCCGTCGCCTCTCCCAATGGCCAGGAAGAGATGGTGGAGGGCGTCGTGGAGGGGATGATCACGAGCGTCCCGCGGGGGACGGGCGGGTTCGGCTACGACCCGGTCTTTTTCTACCCGCCGCTAGATCGGACCTTTGCCGAGCTGGACCCCGCTCTAAAGAACCGGGTCAGCCACCGCGCGCGAGCCATCGAGGCGGCCCGGGAGGTGTTGATGCGCTGGGTGGCGTAAGATATACTCTGGCGTGATTTTTTCGGGGTGTGGCGCAGCC
>CAYRZF010000151.1:0-3422 GCA_964428805.1 uncultured bacterium
CAAACCTCGTAGCCGCTCATCCCCGGCATGACGACGTCCAGCAGGACCAGGTCCGGTCGCTCCTTGTCCACGAGCTCCAGCGCCTCGCGCCCGGAGGCCGCGGTCACCACGGCGTACCCCTTCACGGTCAGAAGATCAGCCAGGAGCTTCACGTTGTGAGGCGTGTCGTCCACGACGAGGATCTTGGCCGGGGTCGTCATTTGCGGTCCAACATCTCGCGCACAGCGGCGATGAATTCCTTCACGTTAATCGGCTTCGACTGGTAGCCATCAAAGCCGGCCGCCATGATCTTCTGCCGATCATGCGTCATGGCGGAGGCGGTGACCGCGATGACCGGGATTTTCTTCGTCCTCGGATCGGCTCGGAGACGGCCCAGGGCCTCGATGCCGTTCATCCCGGGAAGCTGGATGTCCATGAGGATGAGGGCGGGGCGGGACTCCTGAGCCAGGCGGATCCCCTCTTCGGCGGTCTCGGCCTCCACGGTCTGGTAGCCCCTGAACTGGAGCACGTCGCGCACCAGCTTCCGGTTCTTCTCGTTGTCCTCGACGATCAGGATCAATTCGTTGGCCATGGTTTCACCGGGAGGGTGAAGGTGAAGGTGGAGCCCTTGCCCACCTCGCTCTTCACCCAGATCTTGCCGCCGTGCATTTCGATGAACTTCTTGGTGAGCGTCAGTCCGAGCCCCGTGCCCTCGCGCTTTTGCGAATAGTCGCTCCCCACCTGGCGGAACTCCTCGAAGATGACCTCCTGATCCTCCGAAGCGATCCCAATGCCAGTGTCGCTGACGGAGATCTCGACGGCGCCGTCGGCGGGCATCGCTTTGACGCTGACCCGGCCGCCTTCCGGGGTGAACTTTACGGCGTTGGACAGGAGGTTCAGGAGGATCTGCTTGACCTTCCGCTCATCGGCGACGAAGTCGCCGAGACCCTTGTCCACGGAGAGGTCGAGGGCGATCCCGTGGCGGCTGGCCCGCTCCTGGATGAGGGTGAGGGCGTTGGCCAGGGCCGTGGGCAGGTCGAACGCCGTAAGCTCGAGCTCCATGCGCCCGGCCTCGATCTTGGAGAGGTCCAGGATGTCGTTGATCAAGGAGAGGAGGTGGCGGCCGGAGGAGAAAATATCTTGAAGATACTCGGCCTGCTTCTCATTCAGCTCGCCGAACATGCGTTCGATGAGGACCTCGGAGAACCCGATGATCGCGTTGAGCGGCGTCCTGAGCTCGTGGGACATGTTAGCGAGGAACTCCGACTTGTGACGGTTGGCGACCGCGAGCTGCTGGCTCTTATCCTCGATCTCGCGGAAGAGCCGGGCATTCTGAATCGCCAATACCGACTGAGTGGCGAACGTCTGGAGAAGATCCTCCGTCTCTTTTGGGAACCGGCCGGGCACTTGGCGCCGGACGACCAGCGCACCGATGACCCTGTCTTCGCGCAGGAGCGGTACAGCAAGCAACGCCCTGAATCCAGCCTGTTCCATGGCCGCGCGCAGGCGTCCCTCGTAGGCGCCCTCTTGGAGAATGTCAGGGATCTGGATCGGCTTGCGGGCCGCCGCGGCGCGTCCTGTCGCCCCTTCACCCATTCGAATCGGATTCGCCCGCAGCGCTTCAACCAGCTCCTCTTCGATCCTTTGAGTCGCGCGCAGATGGAACTCTCCGGTCGGCTCGTCGTATTCGTAGATCGCTCCCCCATCGGTCCCGGAGAGCTGCACGGCCCGGGAGACGATCGTAGTGAGCACCGTCTCCAGGTCCAGCGTGGAACTGACCGCCTGGCTGACCTCGCCTAGGGCCTTGAGTTCTTCTACCGATCGGGTCAGCTCTTGCGTCCGCGCCTGGAGTTCCTGGAACAGGCGGACGTTCTCGATAGCGATGACGGCCTGGTCGGCGAATGTGGTGACCAGTTCGATTTGCTTTTCGGTGAACGGCCGGACTTCCTCCCGCCAGATCGAAAACGCTCCAATGGGAACACCCTCCCTGAGCATGGGGACGCCCAATATCGTTCGGATCCTCCCCAAGTGGGCCCCGGGGTATGTGTACTCGGGGTCAGCCGAGATGTCGGGGATATGAACCGCTCTGCGCTCGAGCCCAATCCGCCCTATGACGGTCGCTCGCCCGGGGTGGAGCGGATGTTGCTCAACGAAAGCCTTGAACTCAGGGGAGACGTTCTGGCAGGCCGCTAGCCGGTACAACTCACCATCCAGCCTGTAGATGATCCCCTGATCGGCCCCACACAGCCTCGCCGCGTTCTCGATAAGCGTTTCGAGTACGGGCTGAAGATCAAAGGTCGAGCGGCTGATCACCTTGAGCACTTCGCTGGTGGCCGTTTGCTGCTCGAGGGCCTCGGTCACCTCGCGGTTGCGGGTCTGGAGCTCTTGGAAGAGGCGGACATTCTCGATGGCGATCACCGCCTGGTCGGCGAATGTCTCCAGGAGCTTGATCTGCGTATCCGAGAAGGGACGTGCCTCCTTTCGGCGAATCAAAATTGCTCCTATAGGAACACCCTCGCGCAACAGCGGTGTCGCAAGCGTGGTCCGATGGCCAAAGCGTTTCGCGTAGGTCCTGCCTTCTGGGAATTCGTTTTCAGGGTCTGCCGCCAGATCGGGGACGTGGACCGTTTGCCGGTCGACCACGGCTCTCCCAGATACCCAGTTGCGGTTGACGCGTACGCCCTCCTCGAATCGTTCCAGTGTCGGTAGCGATCCGTAGGACGAGACAAGGCGAAGGAGCTCGCCATCGAGGCGAAGGATCTGGGCATCGTAGGCGCCGCACACTCGCGCCGCATTCTCGGCCACAGCGTCCAGCACGGGCTGAATGTCGGTCGGTGAACTGCTGATGACTCGCAGGATCTCGCTGGTGGCGGTCTGCTGCTCCAGGGCCTCGGTCACCTCGCGATTGCGGGCCTGCAGCTCCTGGAAGAGGCGGACATTCTCGATGGCGATGACCGCCTGATCGGCGAACGTCGTGACCAGCTCGATCTGCTTGTCGGTGAACGGCTGCACCTGAGTCCTTTGAACCGCGAAAACTCCGATGAGCAGCCCCTCCCTCAGCATGGGGACCGCGAGAACAGTCCGGAAGTCGCCCAGCTTCTGACCCTCAGTGAATTGGTATTCGGGGTCGGTCAGGACGTCTGGAATGTGAACCGTTTGACGTTCGAGTCCGGCCCTGCCGATGCCGGTCCCTCGCCCAAGGGGGACCGGGTTTCGCTGGAGGAACTCTCTGTATGCGGGAGGAACATTGAAGTCCGCGCCTGCCCGAAAAACCTCGCCGTCGAACCTCCAGATGAATCCCTGCCCGGCCCCGCACAGTTTCGTCGCATTCTCGATGAGGGTTTCCAGGACGGGCTCCAGATCGAAGGTCGAGCGGCTGATGACCTTGAGCACTTCGCTAGTGGCCGTCTGCTGCTCCAGGGCCTCGGTCACCTCGCGATTGC
>CAYRZF010000152.1:0-3416 GCA_964428805.1 uncultured bacterium
TGCCTTCCTTTACCGCCGCCTGCTGCGTCACCGCGCAGGCCGTTAACACCAGGAGGGAGATCCCTCCCAACGCGAAACCGGTCAACTTGTGGTTCATCGCCTTCTCCTCCTTTTGTCGGAGCGCGAGCGACGCGCCCCCTGAATCGAAACCCCCAGTGAACTGCAGCTGGCAGCGCGGAGTATAGATCAACCCGTGACCGACGGTATATGGGACCTTAGTACTACGTCGGTCCGCCCTGGCACCTCGGTCGCGGGAGACCGGAGGCGGCCCTTTTCGGCCGTCCGGACCAGATCGGCCACGGAGTTCGCCTGCATCTTCCGCATGACCCGGCCGCGGTGGACCTTGATGGTCTTCTCGGAGGCGCCCAGCCGCTCGGCGACTTGCTTGTTCAACATGCCTGTCACCACGAGCGCGAGCACCTCGCGTTCGCGCGGCGTCAGGGTGTCGAGGCGTCGCTGGATGGCTGAGCGCTCCGCGCTCTCGGCCCGAGCCTTGCGGCTCCGCGCGAGGGCGCGCTGGATGGCGTCGAGGAGCTCCTGATCGTTGAAGGGCTTCTCGAGAAAATCGACCGCGCCGCCCTTCATGGCGCGGACGCTCACCGACACATCTCCGTAGCCGGTGAGGAAGACGATGGGGATTTCCCGCCGCGCCTTGCTCAGCGCCGACTGGAGGTCGAGCCCGCTCGGTCCTGGCAGCCGCACGTCGAGAACCAGGCACGCGGGCCGGTCCGGGAGGGGGTGATCGAGGAACGCCTGGGCCGCCGCGAAGGTCTCCACCTCCAGGTCCGCCGAGCGGATGAGCCGGGAGAGGGCCTTGCGGACCGATTGGTCGTCGTCGACCACGTACACCACGGGGGCGGTCATGGCGGGGTCCCGTCCTCCTCGCACGGCAGCTCAACGTGCACGGTGATCCCTCGGTCAGGGTTGCAGGTCGCCCAGATGCGTCCGCCGTGCGCCTCGATGATCGACCGGCTGATCGACAGGCCCATGCCCAGGCCGTCCGCCTTGGCGCTGACGAAGGGATCGAAGATCCGCTCCAGCTCGGACTCCTTCACTCCGGCTCCGGTGTCCCTGACGGATATGTTCAAGTTCCCTGGCTCGCGCTGCGCGGTCTGGATGGTCAGCTCCCGTGGCCCGTCGTCGGTGTCGGCCATGGCCTCGCGCGCGTTGACCAGCAGGTTCAGGATGACTTGCTGGAGAAGGATCGAGTCACCGGACAGGGGGGGGAGTCCCTTCGCGAGGAAGAGCTGCATCGTGATGCGCCGCCGCTCGATGTCGTGGCGCAGGAGCGTCGCCACCTCCGTGATCAGCCCGTTGATGTCCAGAGGCTTATGTTCGGCCTGGTCCTTCCTGAACAGCGCCCGGAGCCGCCTGATCACCTGCGCCGCACGCCCGGCTTCCCCGCTGATGTCGCCCAGCACCTCCCCCAGCTCGTCGGGCTTGAGTCTCCCCCCGTCGAGCAGGCGGCGGGCCGCCTGGGCATTGCTCATGATGGCGGCCAGCGGCTGGTTGATCTCGTGGGCCAGGGAGGCCGCCAGCTCGCCCATGGTCGTCACGCGCAGGGCGTGGGCCAGCTCCTCCCGGTGCTCCCGGGCCGCTTCCTCGACTTGCCGCTGCTCCGTGACGTCGATGCAGGAGCCGATGTACCCGCTGAAGCTTCCGTCGGGCCCGAACCGCGCCGCTCCGTGGTCGAGAACCCAGCGATACTCCCCATCGAACCGACGCAGCCGGTACTCCAGAGTGAACTCCTGCCTGGCCTCGAATGCTCTCCGGTACGCCGCCAAACACGAGGCGAGATCGACGGGATGGACGCCCTTGCTCCACCCGTCGCCCAGCTCGCGCTCCAGGGGCCTGCCGGTGAACTCGAGCCATCGCCTGTTGAAGTGCGTGCAGCGCGCGTCGGGCCCGGACATCCACATCATGACGGGTGCGCTGTCCGCCATCAGCCGGAACCGGTCCTGGGTCTCCCGGAGCGAAAGTTGGAGCCTTCTGCGCTTCGTCCGCTGGACCAGCAGGCCGGCGATGAGCAGGGCTTGGGCGACAACCAGCGTCACGGCGCCGACGATGTGCCACTTGTAGAGATCCCACGTCGAGGGCTCCCTGTACCGCACGACGCTGCCGCGCGGCAGGCGGTCCTCGCTGATCCCCCACCGCCTGAGCTGACGCCAGTCGAACATGTAGACATTCGGGTTCTGGTCGATTTGATCCGCGGGCTCGACACGTTGCCCACGGAGAGCGCGCAGCCCCAGCTCCGCGGCTTTGACGCCCTGGGCCTGGAAGCTGACCACGCGCCCCCCGACGATCCCGCCCCCGACCAAGGAGTCGAAGAGACCGTAGATAGGAGCCCTCGACGTCCGGGCGATCAGCGACAAGGCTTCCATGGGAACGAAGGTGCGTCCCGCTCCCTCACGAAGCAGACTGCCGAAGAGAACGATGGTCCTGTCGGGAAGGGCTGCCACTTCCTTCAGCAGCTGCTCCATCGGGAGACCGATCAGGTAGGTGAACTCGACCCGGCCCTGATATGTGGAGAATGCTTCTCTGGCCTGGGCCGCCAAGCGTCGGTCGAGGTCGGATGTCCCCTGAACGACGATCACTCGCCGCGTGTCCGGCTGAAGCCGAAGAGCGACGTCCAGAGTAGCGCTCCAGTCGACAAACATCCAGACACCTGTGACGTCGGGTCCCAGCTCGAGACCCGCGACGGAGGGTTTGTCCACAGCGCAGAAGACGATCGGGACGCCGGGGAAGAGGCTGGCGCGGTGCTTGAGCGCGAAGCGGAGCGCGTGCGCCCCCGCGGGAATGACGAGATCGAGCTTCCGGTCCGCGTATTTTTGGCGCAGAAGGTTGCGCAGCTGACGCTCGTGACCTTCCCCGGGGAACCACGACAGATCCAGGTACTCGGTGTAGAAATGCACGGGGCTCTCGGAACCCGATTGAAGGGTCGATCGGATACTCAGATCCGTCGCGACGATCGCGGGTAGGAGTCTCGCCTCGGCGTAGAGCAGCAGCACGCTGCTCCGTGCTTCCGGCTCTGCCGCAAGCGCGGAAGGCGTCAGCCCGAGCAGCCCCAGGAGGGCGCCGAGCAGCGCGGACCGGATGAACCGCGAGCGGGCCCGACGTACGGACTCGTCGTCGACCACGAACACCATGCCACCGCTGGTCACGCCGGGCGGCCCCTCCTTTCCTAAAGGCTAACCCGCTGCTTCGCGTTCTGCGGGGCGGGTCGGATCCTGGCTAGGAGCGCAAATTACTGCACGTGGGGCTCGTCAAGTCAAGGGGGGGAACGACACGTCGCTCCAGCCCGCCCCCCGCTCCCAGCCTTCGAACCCCTCGAAGGCCATCTCAGTCCAGGATCTCGATGCGGGTGTTGACGCGCTCGACCGCCCTGAAGCCCCGCTGCTCGAGCTGCTGCCGCGCCA
>CAYRZF010000153.1:0-3277 GCA_964428805.1 uncultured bacterium
TCCGCGTGTACCGTGGACCTGCGATTGGGTGGCACCGGCGAGATCGTGATCAAGGGTCCGCAGGCGATGAAGGGCTTCTGGCGCCACCCGGGGGCCACCGCCGAGGTGCTGCGGGATGAGTGGCTCCACACCGGGGACATCGGCCTCGTGGACGCAGACGGCTACCTGACAGTGGTGGACCGCAAGAAAGGATATGATAAAGTGCAATGCCCCCTTCGAGCTGGAGGAGATCCTGCTGAAGCACCCGGCCGTGGCGGATTGCGCCGTGGTGGGCGCCCCCGACGCGGACGGCTTCGAGGTGCCCAAGGCGTACGTGGTGCTGCGTCCCGCGGCCCCGGGCGATGCCGACGATCTGATGACGTTCGTGGCGGAACGGGTAGCCCGGCTTTGCCCACAAAGCCTCATGCCGACGCCAGTTCTTGGGCAACAGCCCGAGTTGTTGGGCAGCCCGGCTGAGCGAAGGCGGTTGTGATACCCAACTCGTGCGTCTCATGAATCAGGCAGCGGATGTTGTGGCAGATCACCTTGAGCAGCACTTCGTTGATCTGCGCGACTGGGGTCCTGCTCCTCACGGAATCACCGAACACTCGCTTGACCGACGAGAAGGTAGACTCGACGTTGCTCCGCTTGTGGTAGTGGGCCAAGAACTCCTCCCGGTTCAGCGCGAAGAAGTGGTAGAGCCTGTTCCATACGGGCGACTTTGGATCAGGCCGGGTCTTCAGCCTCTGCGGCGACCATCTGAAGGCGATCTACATCGCGTGCGCCGAGGAGGGCGTGGCCATCGTGGACGTGCGCTGTATAGGGAGACTCGGATGGAGACGATCAGTCCGGCCCGATTTGGGCGGGGACGCATACCGCGGCCGCATCCGCCACGCCCGGTAAGGGCCTTTAAGGCGGCGGCGTTCCCTGCTGCACGCCGGGCGCGCGCTGCCGCGGAGGGGTCGCTCTCCCAGTGACGCCGTCCCTCACTTTCCTTGGCGCGGCGGGCACCGTCACGGGCTCGAAATTCCTCCTCGATACGGGCGAGGCTCGCGTTCTGCTCGAATGCGGGCTCTTCCAGGGTCTGAAGGCACTCCGGCTCCAGAACTGGGCGCCGCCCCCCTTCGAGCCCGCGCGCCTGGCCGCGGTGCTCCTGAGCCACGCCCACATTGACCACTCGGGCTATCTCCCCCGCCTGGCGCGCATCGGCTTCACCGGGCCGATCTACTGCACCAGCGGGACGGCGGACCTGCTCCGGATCATGCTCCCCGACGCGGCCCACCTCCAGGAAGAGGAGGCTGACTACGCCAATCGCCACGGCACCTCCAAGCACCAGCCGGCGCTGCCGCTCTTCGGCGTGGACGATGCGGTGAAGGCCTTGGGGCTGGTGAAGCCTGTGAAGGTCAATACGTCGGTGGCAGTGGGGCGGGGGCTGAGCGCGCGCTTCATCAGGTCGGGCCACATCCTGGGGGCGGCGATCATGGAGGTCCGGCTGGGGGAGCTCAGGGTTGTGCACTCAGGCGACCTCGGCCGGTACGATGTCCCGATCATGCCCGATCCCGAGCCCGTGGCTGAGGCCGACATCCTCCTCGTGGAATCCACGTACGGCAACCGGCTCCATCCCAAGGAGGACCCGGCCGCCATGCTCGTCACGGCGGTCCGACGGGCGGTGGAGCAGAAAGGGTGGCTGCTGATCCCCGCCTTCGCCGTGGGACGGAGCCAGGAGATCTTGTACACGCTTCGCGAGCTCGAGAAGGCCGAGAGGATCCCCTCACTGGCCGTGTACCTGGACAGCCCCATGGCCATCGAGGCGACGGCGATTTACTCCCAGCACCCCGAGGAAAAGGACCCCGGGACTGGCCCCTTCCTCCCGCGCCGCTTCCACCTGGCCAGGAGCGTCCAGGATTCGAAAGCGCTGAACGAGGTGGATGGGCCCCTCATTGTCATTTCGGGGAGCGGGATGGCCACGGGCGGCCGGGTTCTCCATCACCTGCGCCATCGTCTCCCGGATCCCCGGACCACCGTTCTCTTCGTGGGCTATCAGGCGGCCGGCACCCGGGGGCGGCTCCTCAAGGACGGCGCCAAGGAGGTCAGGATCTTTGGCGAGGAGATCCCGGTGCGGGCGCGGGTGACAGTCAGCGACGCCTACTCGGCCCACGCCGATCAGGGCGAGATCCTGCGCTGGCTCCGGGGGTTCAGACGGGCCCCGCGGATGACGTACATCGTCCACGGCGAGGCCGACGCTGCCCTGGCCCTCCGCGACAAGATCTCGGAAGACCTGGGCTGGCCGGCGAGAGTTGCCGAGGCCGGGGCGACGGTTCCCCTCCAGTAGAACCTCTATCGGTTGGGGGAATCTCCGGGCTTTCCCCTTGACTTGGTGGTCACGGCGGCCTTAAGGTGAGGGCGTCATGTCGGTGATCGCCCTGGGGGCCGACCACGCCGGGTGGGAGTTGAAAGACGCCCTCAAATTCTGGCTCATCGAGAACGGCTACCAGATCCTGGACTGCGGCACTCACTCCCCTGAGTCCGTGGACTACCCCGACTACGCGCTTCAGGTGGCGGAATCCGTGGCGTCGGGCAAGGCCGAGCGCGGCGTGCTCGTGTGCGGAACCGGCATCGGCATGGCCATGACGGCCAACAAGGTCCCCGGCGTGCGGGCGGCCCTTTGCTCGGACCCGTTCACGGCCCGGATGAGCCGCGAGCACAACGACGCCAACGTCCTCACCCTCGGCGGGCGCCTGATGGATCAAGACCTGGGTCTGGAGATCCTCCGGATGTGGCTCAGCACCCCCTTCGCCGGCGGCCGCCACGAGCGGCGGGTCGCGAAGATCGCCCAGATCGAGCGCCGCCACCTCGAGGGACGGGAAGAAGACCCCCATGGGACGTCTTGACCAGATAGACCCGGACATCGCCAAGGCCCTCCGAGCCGAGACCGAGCGCCAGGCCCGGAACCTCGAGCTCATCGCCTCGGAGAACTTCGTCTCCGAGGCGGTGCTCGAAGCGATGGGCTCGGTGATGACCAACAAGTACGCGGAGGGGTACCCGGGCCGGCGCTACTACGGCGGCTGCGAGGTGGTGGACATCGCCGAGGAGCTGGCCATCGCCCGCGCCAAGGAACTGTTCGGCTGCGAGCACGCCAACGTTCAGCCCCACTCGGGCTCCCAGGCCAACATGGCCGTGTACTTCGCGCTCCTTCAGCCGGGCGACACCGTGCTGGGGCCGAACCTGGCGCACGGCGGCCATCTCACCATGGGGAGCCCGGTCAACTTCTCGGGGAAGTTCTACACGATCGTCCCCT
>CAYRZF010000154.1:0-3265 GCA_964428805.1 uncultured bacterium
TCAACGGCCTCCTCGGAGGTGAGGAGGCCGTGCGCCTACAATTGGTTGCGGGGGTCGGATTTGAACCGACGACCTTTGGGTTATGAGGGGAAATCCAGCCGCCAGACCAACCAAGAGGATCCGAACCCAGCCAAGGATGAAGGAGACTTACGGGGCTGCTACTCCGCACGCCTTTGGGCCGCTTCGGTTCGGCTACTTCATACCCTTCAGGCGTAGGACGTTGTGGGTGGTGACGGGTCGAGAGAAGCCCTTGAGGGTGAGCTCGCCCACGGACTCGCCTTCCACCAGCTCCTCCACCGTGCCCAGAAAGCGCTGGGGGATCAGGATCTGGCCGGGCTTGGCCTCGCCGCAGAGGCGGGAGGCGAGGTTGGTGACGGTGCCGATCGCCCCGTAGTCCAAGCGGCCCTCGAAGCCGATGGCGCCGATGGTGGCGTAGCCCTTGGCAATGCCCACCCCGAAGTGTAGATCATACCCCAGTTTCCGCCACTTCTGGATCAGCTCTGCCACGCAGTCCCGCATGGCCACGGCCATCCGGATCGCCCGCTCCGCCGGGTTCGGCACGGGCACCGGGTCGTTAAAGAAGATCATCATGCCGTCGCCGGTGAAACGCTCGAGGGTCCCCTCGTGGTCGAGAATCAGCTTGCCCATTTCGGCGTGATACTCTCTGAGGAGGCCCATCACCTCCTCCGGCTCGGAGGTCTCGGCGAAGGCGGTGAAGCCCCGCAGATCCAGGAAGACCACCGTCACCTCCCGCCGATGGCTCTTGAGCGGGTCCTCCGCATCGCCGGCCACGATCAGCTCGGCGAGCTGTGGGGAGAAGAACCGCTTGAGCCGCCCGAGGCGCTCGAGCTGACTCACCTGGTCCTGGACGCGCTGCTCGAGGGTCTTGTTCCACTCGGCGAGTTGCGCCGCCAGGGCTTGTGCGGTGGCATAGAGCCGCGCATTCGCGATCGCCAGAACGCACTGGTTCGCGAACACCTCGAGCAGGCTCACGAGCTCGCTCGAAAAGCTGCCCGCCTCCCGCCGCCAGACGGTCAAGGCACCCATGATCCGTTGCTCGAGGAGGAGCGGAACGGCAAGGACAGATCGATAGCCAAGCCGCGCCAGGATGGTCCGGACCCGCGTGACGCCGTATTGCCGCTCATCCAGAATGTCGGGAACTTGGACCGGTGCCCGCGTGGCCGCCGCTTGCCCGGTCGTGGCTTCTCCTAGGCGGATCGGGGCCGTGCGGAGCACCTCGAGGAGCTCCTCTTCCACCTGGTAGCTCGCCTTGAGGTGAAACTCTTGCGTCGCCTCATCGTACTCGTAGATGACCCCGCCGTCTGATCTCGAAAGGGGAACCGCGCGGTCGACAATCGTCGCGAGTACCGTGTGGAGATCGAGCGTCGAGCTGACCGCCAAGCTCACCTCCGCCAAGGCTTTCAGCTCTCGGTTCTTCTCGAGAAGCGTTTCGCCGGACAATTCCAAGGAGCGCTCCATCTGCGCGCGGTCGGCATCTGCCTGCTCGTACGCGTCGTTGACCGCCTGGATGAAGCGGTTCCATTCCGTGGGAATGGTGTCAAGCGAGCCCGCGTACCGTTTCAGCTGCCGCAGCAGCAGTTTGTGCATCGCCCTGTCCTATCTTTCTGAGAACGTCGTGATCGTCATCGTCTGGTTGTGCAAGGCAGACTTCCCCGGCCGAGTAAACGGAGCGATTTCTCCGTAGGAATAAAAGCCTGTCAGCACCGTGCGATCACCCAACACCTCACGTACCCCCTCGACTTCTTCCTCGATCCGTTGCTTCAGAACTAACTTCCGACCAACACAACTGACGAGGATGGCCAAATCGGGTGAGGCGGAGCCCATGGCTTCGTAACTGGTCTTTGCAGCCCCGCTGGCGCCATCCACCAGGCGATCGAAATTGGCCTTCATAAAGCGCGCATACGCACCCTGGGGCACATCCCCGGCGAACGTCAGGCTCTGCTCCTCCTCATCGATGGCTAGGATCGTGCGCACCACCGGCTGGTTACTGTCTGGCATCCGGACACTCAGGGGAAACAGCAATCCGCTGGCGGGCAACTGCGCCGCATGCTCCCCCAGGTACTGTTTGTAAAGTTTCAACGCGGACTTGCCGTCCAATTCATACAGGACGTTCTCCTTCGACCGGGTGATGACCCATTCGACCCCAAACGAATCCCAGCCGCCCCTCGAGGCACAGCCGACCTTCAAACGGTCCCCATAAAAGCCCAGAACCGCAATCGTCCCAGACGCGGGCACACTGTCTAAGCAGACCAGCGTCTGCTTGAAGCGCGAACCGTCTCCAGCCAGTCCGCCCGTAATCGCGACGCGAGATGGCAGGCGTGTGGTCAGGCCCTTGACGAGTTCGCTCCCGTTGACTTTCAGCCCATCGGAAAGCACGAAGACGTGCACCAGTCCATCGTGGGGGAGGGACACAGCGAGGCGCTCGCCCGCTTGAAAGCTTTCCTCCGTATCACGCACTGTGACCTGCGCTCCCTGGAGCTGCGTGTGTTCGAAGTGGACCGCCGTTATGACTAATGAGTCATCGAATACCTGGGTACTACAGATTTCCCCGGAGGTGGAACAGCCCAAAATATGCGCGTTCGGATAATCCTCCCGGATCTCCTGAAAATGTTTGGGTTCCTGCAAAATCTGGGTGGCTCCGAAGACCAAAACCCACTGGGCCAACTCGCGTAAACCTCCGGGGGTGCTCGGCACCCAGCCATCGGCAGCCGTCCATTTCCTTTGCTCGATGTTCATGGGTTACCTCCTAACGCGACTTCCCGGGCCGTATCCATGCTCTGCCACTTCGCCGAAGACGGTCGCTGATGGGGGTTCTTCGGGGACTTGTGGCGAGTAGATACCGTGAAGCAAGCTCAAGGGAACCCTCCCGTGGGTGACCGGCTGTCCTTCCGAGGCTATCTCCCCTTGCTCACTGTCTATGCCATGGCCAGTCTCCTCCAGGCGTAGGCGAGCTCCTAAGGGCATCGAAGGGCTGTCCAGGGACCCGAACCAGGAGCTTGGCTGCCTCCCCGGAGAGCAGGGCATTCAATCAGCTAAGGGGACTTAGGGCAAGTCAGGTCGTGGCAGGACTCTAGACCCCCGCCGGGCGGCTGTCAAGGCGATGCTTGACCCACAACCGGCTACGACCTCGACGCCGGTGGCGAGACGACTACGCTGCTCCTTCCTAGAACGAATAGTCGAACACAAGACCATTCTGGTCGAAGCAGAGGCCGAACTAAAGCCCAATCACCCGCAGGACCTAGCG
>CAYRZF010000155.1:0-3251 GCA_964428805.1 uncultured bacterium
ATGAAGTTCTCGCCGTACTCGATCGCCTCGGGGACGTCGGCGTAGGCGTGGAGCCGCCCGGTGTCGGTGTGGAACGGCTCCGAGTCGTGGATCTGCTCGTAGAACGGGATCCGGGGGTAGGTCCGGAAGAGCATCAGGGCGCCGCCCGGCGGGCCGTACTTGCCGGCCATGATGTCGTCGAGCTTGTAGCCCTGGGTGGTGGTGCTGGTGTCGAGGAGCCGCTGGATGTACACCTCGCGCTTCCCCTCCAGCGCGAACTTGAAGTAATCGACAAAGCGACGGTCCCCCGTGACGTCGCTCAGAGCCTTCGCCATCCCGGCCAGGATCATCAGGTCGTCCCGGCTGTCGAAGACGGGCGGGATCCCCCCCTTCCAGATCTGGAGGAACGGGTTCGAGCAGGACGCGGTGATTTCCAGCCCCTCGAACTCGAGCCAGCTGTTGGCGGGGAGTGCCAAGTCCGCGTACTCGATGGAGGCCGTCATCTGGATGTCGATGGCGACGATCATCTCGACGTTGGGGTTCACGTTCTTGATGACCCCGTACGCCCACTTGGCGTTGTTGATGAGGTTGACGTTGCTGAAGATGATCGCCTTCGTCGGCGTGGGCATGTGGGTCTCGCCGGTGAAGTTCCGCCGGCCGAATTTGGGCGTGTTGAGGATGAGGGCAAGGTCGCCGTGATTCCAGTAGGCCGGCTCCTCGTCCTTGGTGTAGGCGTGGGTCTTCACGTCCTTGCCCGGGACCGCCGGGTCGAGCGCCGGCTGGAACGGGTCCTCGGCCACCCACCCCTTGAAGCCGGGCCCGGTCCACGGCGAGCCCTGAAAGAGCGCCGCCTTGTAGTTGCCGGCCCAGGTATGGCAGCCGGCGCCGGGCTTGCCGATGTTGCCCGTCAGCATGAGCGGCAGGTACGCGGCGCGGTTCATCTCGGTGGCGTGAAACCAGTGGTTGATCCCCTCGCCCTGGTGGATCCCCACCGGCCGGAGCGTCCCGATGTCCTGGGCGAGCTGGCGGATCAGGTCCTTGGGGGCATGGGTGATCTCGGCGACCGTGTCGAGGTCGTAGTCCTTGAGGTGGGTCTGGTAGAGCGTCCAGAGGGTGGCGACCTCCACCTCCTTGCCGTCCACGAGCTTGACCTTCCAGGTTCCCGCGAGCGCCGCAGCGATCCCCTTGGCGGCCATGGACGCACCCATGTCGTCGCGGGTCACCGCCCGCATCGCCTTGGCTTTCTCATCCCAGACGACGTAGTCGCCGAGCTTGGCGTGCTGGGCGGCGGTGAGACCCTGGATCTTCATGGAGGGGCCGTCGGCGGCGAGCGTCGTCCGGTAGCCGGGAACGACCTCGTGGGCGCGGAGTCGCTTGAGGGTATCGGTCCGGACCAGCAGCGGGAAGTCGGTGAAGGCCTTGACGAACGCCTCGTCGTACCACTTGTTCTCGATCATCAGGCGGGTGACACCGAGCCAGAGCGCGGCATCCGTCTGGGGCCGGATCGGGATCCAGTAGTCGGCCTTGGTGGAGGGCGGGCCGTACTCCGGGGCGATGACCACGATCTTGGCGCCCCGCTCCATGCACTCGATGAACCAGTGGGAGTCGGTCAGCTTGTTCTCCACCAGGTTCTTGCCGTCCATGATGATGAGCTTGGAGAAGCGCAGGTCGTTGAAGTCACAGTCGGAGGCCTGGAGTCCGTGCACCCAGGGCTGCCCCGGCGCCTGGTCGCCGTGCCAGGTGTAGTTCGACCAGTTCCGCCCCGCCTTCGCCTCGTCGGGGCGGACTCGCCGGATCAGCGTGTCGAGCAGCGCCAGAGAGTTGTTGAGGCGGTACATCCCGTACTTGCCGATGACCCCCAGGAGCCCCATCCCGCCGCGCATCTTGATCGTGCGGGTCCCCGCGCCGCCAGTCGCCTCGACCATCTCGGGCTGGTAACCCTGGGCCAGGAGCCGTTCCTTCCCCTTGTCGCCGCTGTACCGCTCGGCGATGGCGACCAGGGCTTTGGCGATGTCGTGGAAGGCGTCCTCCCAGGAGATCTGGATGAACTCGTCCTGCCCCCGGCTGTCGAACATGTACTTCGACTTGAGCTCCGGCGTCAGCTCGGGGAACCCGGCGTCGGCCCAGGCCTTCCACCCCTTGCGGACGATCGGGTGCTTCAGCCGGTAGGGACCGTAGAGGACGCGGTGGAAGGTGTACCCCTTGGCGCACTGGCGGGGATTCCAGTTGGCGGTGGCCCGGTTGCCGTAGAGGTCGGCGTAGGTCTGGTAGTCGTAGGTGTTTCCGAGCCGGGTGACGATGCCGTTTCGGACGAAGGCCCGGATCCGGCACGCGTGGGTATCGTTGGGGGAACAGACCCAGTCGAACGTGCCGTCGTACCGGTACTGGTCGCGGTAGATGCGCTCCCAGTCACGGGCCACTGATCCGGCCAACGGGTTCTGATCAGGGTCCGCGGCGGCGAGCAGCCTAAGCGGGAGCCCCAGCTCGGCCGCGGCCGTCCCCGCCCCGACGCCGATCCAGCGGAGGAATTCTCGTCGGTCCATGCTCTCCCTCTCCCTTTCTCCCCTACGGCTCCAGCCAGAGCTCCTGCCAGATGGTCACGGACTTCTTCCCGTCCCGGTCCCCCGCGCTGCCGTTCCACACCGCGAAGCCCACCGGCACCATGCTCCCCGGCCGCAGCGACACCGCGTTCGCTCCACTCCCTCGGAGCGCACGGTGCAGCACCACCCGGTACGACCCGGTCCGGTACACCCCCTGGGCGCGGATCGCCTGGTCATCGGGGGGGCGCGCCCTCAGCGTCCCGAAGCCCTGGGCGGCGAGGTCCTCCGCCGCGCTCCCGCGCAGCGGGTCGGAGACAATGTTGCCCGCGCCCCAGCCGGTGATGAACGCCCGGTCCGACTGGATGGTGAGCGCGTGCCGCGTCGGCTGCTCCATGGGGGAGCGGAGCAGGTTCGGGTAAGAGTCGATCCCGATGTTCGGGTATACCTTCTCCAGGTCCTGGAACACCGGCTCCAGGTCCGCCTGGCGCTCGGACTTCCACATCCAGATGTTGACGAACTGCCCCTTGGCGCCCATGGCGAAGAAGGGCGGATCCGGCGCCAGGGCGAACTGCACCGCCACGGCGTCGCGGAAATCCTGGGGACGCATGGCCGTGTGGTCGTGCGAGGTGTCGGACCAGACGAGGAGCAGGGCAAGTTCCCTGCCGTCGTGAAGCGCGCGCACCGTCAGCTCCTCAGGGCGATCCGTCCGCCACCAGAGCGGCATGAGGTGGA
>CAYRZF010000156.1:0-3234 GCA_964428805.1 uncultured bacterium
CGCGATGTCGTGCACGGCGACCGTGACGGTGCCGATCCCCTTGACCTGGTTCCGGTGCGCCATCTGCCTTGGAACGCGCTCCTCGCGCGGCGTCTCATCCTGGATCAGGAACGGCGCCACGCCGCGATGCGGGTCGCGGGGGGTCGAGAGCACCCACCTGATCTGGTAGCCATCCGGCCGCACGCGCGTTTGCGGCTTCGGGTCGTCGATGTTCACCCCTGCCTGCCTGAACGCCGCCGTGTCGCTCCGAAGATTGTCCGTCCGCATGCAGAAGTCCACCAGTCCGCCTCCCTTCTGAAGCGGCGCCCACCAGCGATGCTGCGGGTTCGGCTCGTAGAAGGCGATCAACTCGATGTACGATTCGTCCTCGAACGAGATGAGCGCGTTGTGGGTCCCGACGGGGTGCCGGCCGCCCGGCACGACCGTGAACCCGAGCTCTCCATAGTTCCGGATCGCTGTCTCGAGGTCGGGAACGACGACGACGAGGTGGTCAATGCCCAGGAGCATGGGTGGGGGCGCCGCCCGCCCGGCAGGATTCACATGGGCACTCGGCCCGCAGCTTGTCGAAACTGTAGATTCCCGTCGAGTGCCCGTCGCTCCAGCGAAACTGAACGGCATAACGACCCACGAGCGAAATATCCTCGGCCCTGACGTCCGGGCGAACGGACTCCGGCCGGAGGATCCGCTCGCCCGTGAACTCATGGACGCAGCCGGCGCAGGGGCAGTTTTCCCGGAGGTACTTGTTCGTAAACACGGTCTGATGCCCGTCGGCCCAGAGGATGTGGACCTCCCGATTCTCGACGCGACGGATCTCAACCGGGGTGGTGTTCACGCGCGTCCCCGTGCTATAATTCTTTACTGATCATGCAGGTACGTCTCTCGCGACCTCTTGAAGATCACGCCCGGTCGGTTCGGGCGCCGATGACCATGGACGAATTCCTTGCCCGCTTCCCCGAGGTGCCCCGCGACCTTCGCGACGAGCCCCTCCTGGCGGAATACGTGAGCGCGCTCGGTTACCTCCTGCGCACCGCCCAAAAGCCCTCCCCGTGCATGCGCGATGGCGGCGACGCCCAGCACGTGTTCTACATGCGGCTCGTCAACGACCTGGCAATCTATGGCCTGGGCCTGGCCAAGCGTGACCGAACCCTCGGGCGGCTCCAAGCGACGCTCGAGGAGTACAAAAAGCAGCCCGCGACGTTCGCCTGCACCCTCGTGCCCCGCCGGGCCCCGGGCACACCCCGATCCGGCTGCGCCTGACACCTTTTCAGCCGGTCTCCGGTTGAGCGAATCGGGAGTTCCGCACCCGCGCCTGGACGTCCCGCACGCGGTCCTGTTCGAACTCGATCTCGACCTCATGGTGCTCCACGTTCCAGTGGCTCACCGTGGCGAGCCACCCGAACGTTCGCTGCCGGTGAGGCACAACGCGGCGCCCACGATACACCAGGGTCCGTCGCTCCGCCGACCCGAATAGGTGGCGCTCTTCAGCGTCCGGTCCGCACAGCCGGACAACCTCATCGTACGTCGTCTCCCCGGGCGTGATACGCGCGAGCGCGTCACGCGACAGCACGACGCCGGTTTCCCGCCCACCCCAGTGGTCACCCGGCCGCCCGACCCGGACGCGCGCCGCGACGCCTTTGGCGATCCGCTTCAATAGGCGGGTCACCAGGGGACCGGCGAGGTTGCCGAGAATGAAAAAGAGCATGGGGATCACGATCGGCGTCCACGCCTGGAACCCCCTGAAGTAGCCGAATTGAACCTTCAGTTCCTGGGGCGCGAGCCCTCCGGATCTGTCCAGGAACAGCGAGACGACCTCGGTGCTCTCCAGCATCTCGCTCATCCGCCGGGTGCTCGCTGGCGGGACCACCTCGTCAATCTTGAGATGATCGGCGTCAGCGAAGTTTATCAACAGGTGCGCCGGGTCGTCCGCGAGCCGCACGACGCGATCCCGATGTTCGAAGTACATCGGAAACAGTCCGCCGTGGCGGACCTCGTTGAAGCTGATTGAGACCACGTGCCGCTGACCCCAGAACACGTTTTCGATCCACCGCGCCTTCTTGGGCTTGATGAGCCCATTGATCGTCATCCTGAGATCCATGCGCCAGGCCGGATTGGCTAGCTTCGGCGTCCACGGGATCCGGATATACGTCGCGGGAGGAGTGAGGCCGGAGGGCCCGCCGCTCCGGACGAACGTGACGAACGGAGCGCCGCCCTCCACGGGTTCCGGCGGCACATCGCTCTCCATCTGGTAGAGGCTTTCAGCGAACAGGGCCAACCGCCCCTCGTCGATCACGACAAATCCGCGCGCCTCGACGTATCGGGCCAGGGCGGGGTCGGGGGGGCCGGTACCGGCGTCACCCGTCACCGGCCCGGGCCACAGAAGATAGAGATCCTGCTCGAACTCCCTGGCACTTCGAGTGGGTGGGATGACGAGACTCCACAGGACGTCCACCGTCACGGGGCTGAGCGCTGGGGTGACGCTGGCGCGCACGAGCAACGGGCCGATCGTGAACTCCGGGTTCGGACGGGACGCGAAAAAGAGCTGAGCGTGGCTTGAGGGAGGCGCGCCGCCGAGCAGCAGCGCGACGAGCAGCCCTACTGCCCCCCCGAGACGAACCTGCTTCACCCCACGCCACTCCTTTGGCCCGGCCTACGAGGTCAGCCGGACGGCGTATTCTAGGCGGAGCCGCCGAAAGGTGTCAATCAGCCCCTGGGCACTCCGAGTGGAGCAAACCGCCCCGGACCCCGTAGCGCCCGACGGTGGTGGCGGCGTCCGCGCCGACCACCCGGATGCGGTGATGCTTGAAAAACCCGTTCTTTTTCCTGGTTGTCGGCGGCGACCGGACCTTCCTCGAATACCTGAACGTGAATCTCCAGTACCTCTTCCGCTATGTCGTCGGCTACCGTCCGGCGCGCCAGATCTTCGACCCGATCGAGCGCAGCGTGGCGATCCAAGAGGCCGCGATCTCCAATCAGACCGATCGCGTCCAGAACGGCGTCTCGCTGCGGGTGAACAACAAGTGGCTGAACGAAACCCTCGAGGCGGAGGTTGCGACGGTCCTCTTTTTCACGCGACTCGACTTCGTCGTCCGTCCCAAGTTGATCTACGCTTTGACGGATCGCTGGAAGGTCACTGTGGGCGCGGACATCTTCCGCGGCGACCCCCAGTCGTTCCTCGGACGTCTTCGAGACAACTCGACCGCGTATGCCGAGCTCCGCTGGAGTTTCTAGTGCCGG
>CAYRZF010000157.1:0-3170 GCA_964428805.1 uncultured bacterium
ATAGCCCAACCGTGCGGCTCGGCCACTATGGTATTATAACCGCAAGGTGATATAAGTCAAGGGTTATCTTGTACTCGGAGGTTCAATCTGGATTGGTGAAAGTGGGACGGATCCTTCACGCCTCCTTATGGCGTTTCCGGTGTAGAGTTATCCCGCGCGTTCTCTGTCCAGGGCCTGCGCGATCCACATGCGGAGCAAGGTCTGATATGGGATGCTCTTCCGGCGCGCCACTTCCTTGGCGGCGGCGATCTGGTGTGGCTCGAGGCGAAGGGTCACAGGCTTCTTGGCCGCAGCCCGCTCAGCCACAGCTCGCCTGAGCGCAGGGGAGACCCTCACGGAAACTTCGCGGAGTTCCGATAGGTAAGGGGTAGAGTCGTGAGTGGCCCAGAAGTCCGCCGCCTCGCGGTCGGTCTTGAACTTCGGGATCTTGGGCTTTCGCTTCATCTCTTCCCTTTCCGCTTTGTCCGATACAGTCGCGTTTCCTTTTCGGTCATCTCGCGCGCGGTCAGAACCCGGACCCTTCCCCTCCCCCGCGGCACGTACACCGCAAAGAGATGACGCCCACTGGCGGTCTTCCCGTAGGCCAGGTATCGGCCCTCAGCCCCCCGGAGGACGAGCGGGTCCCCGGTGAGCACTTCCTCAACCTCCTCGGCCGTGGCTTGGTGCCGAGCGATGTGTTCCAGATTGTCCTCGTCCCAGGCGAAGCCCCGGATCCACGACATCAAGCTGCTCGCTCGCTAGTGTCAATGAAAAGCATGTACGTTGTCAATACGCAGTCGAAGGCGTCTGGAGCTCCCTGACCGGAATCGTCTATGCTTGAAAGCCCCTGTGTCCGGAGTCACTATAGCGCGGTCAAACGAAACGGGCGATGTCTCCAAGAGGTGACACCTATGCCGGTCTACTCGCACAGCCGCCTGAAGGTCTACGAGACCTGCCCCAAGCAGTACGAGTTCCAGTACATTCGGAAGCCGGACCTGCCGGAGGTGGAGCCCATCGAGTGGTTCCTGGGCAACCGGGTCCACGAGACGCTGGAGGCGCTCTACCTGAACGTCCGCTTCGGCCGGGTGCCGCCCCTCGAGGGCCTGCTCGGGCACTACCGAGACGGCTGGCGCGAAGCGTGGCACGAGGACGTCCGCATCCAGCAGGCTGACCTGACGGCCGAGGACTACCGGCGGGAGGGGGAGCGGCAGATCGAGGCGTACTACCAGCGCTATGCCCCCTTCGACCACGACCACACGCTGGCGGTCGAGCGCCGGCTCCACTTTCCCCTGGACCACGAGAGGACAGTCTGGTTCCAGGGCTACATGGACCGGCTCTCGCGTACCCCGGACGGGGCCTGGCAGATCCGCGACTACAAGACCGGCCAGTACCTGCCGGCCCAGGGGGCGCTCGACCGGGACCGGCAGCTCGGCCTCTACCAGCTCGGCGTGCGGCACCAGTGGCCCCAAGCGCAGGAGGTGGAGCTGGTCTGGCACTTCCTCGCCCACGACCTCGAGCTCCGGAGCCGCCCGACGCCCGAGGCCCTCGAGGACGTCCGTGGCGAGACGCTGGACCTGATCCGGCGCGTCGGGCGCGACGACACGTATCCCACGCGGGTGGGGGACCATTGCGAGAGGTGCACGTACCAGTCCATCTGCCCGGCGTGGGCTCACCGCTTCAAGCGGGAGGAGGCGTCCGGGGAGGCGGCTGTCCGGTGGGTGGACCGGCTGGGCGAGCTGAAGGAGCAGCAGAAGACGATCGAGGATGAGCTCGAGGACCTCAGGGTGCGGATCGCCGAGTACGCAGCCCTCGAAGGGGTTGAGGCGGTGTTCGGCACGGCCCACCGCGCGTCGGTCAGACGGACGGAACGCTTCGCCTACCCGAGGACGAAGGACCCGCGGCGCCAGGAGCTTGAGAGTCTGCTGCGCCGGTCGGGGCGCTGGGAGGAGGTCTCAATGCTGAACGCCAGGCAGCTGCCTGACCGTGTCCGGAGCGGTGAGTGGCCCGCCGACCTGGTGGAGGCCGTCCGGCCATTCGAGAGGCGGGAGGAGACGGTGACCGTCCGGGTTGGTCGGTGGAAGGACCCCGGGAGGATTTGAGCCATGCAATGGCTCGTGGACGGCTACAACGTGATCCGCCGCGCGCCGGAGCTGGCCGCCCGCGAGCGCGAGAGCCTCGAGGCCGGCCGGCAGGCCCTGTGCCGTCTTCTCAGCACCGCCGCGCGTTCGTCGGGCGAGCGCTTCACCGTGGTCTTCGACGGCGATCGAGGAGGCGGCAGCATGGGGGGAGGCTTGGGGGTCCGCGTGATTTTTTCGAGTGCGGTGGAGAGTGCCGACCGCGTCCTGGGGCGCCTCGCGACGACGGGGACGGCCGTGGTCTCCAACGACCGCGAGGTGCGCGATGCCGCCACGCGCGCTGGCGCGACCGCGATAGGGGCCGACGAGTTCTTGACCCGAGTCAGGCGGCTGGGCGGGCCGCGTGTGCCTGACAAGGACGAGAGCGACGATCAGCCACCCGCGAAAAAGAAAGGCAACCCGCGCCGCCTGCCGAAGAAGCGCCGGGCCGCCGACCGCGCCCTGCGACGTCTGGGCTAGATCGCAACTTTCAGGGCGATTTCATCAAATAGGGCTTCCGGGACCTTGACCTTGCGCCTCCCGACTCCGCGACCCTTCGTCATTCGAACAAGTCCGTACTCCTCGAGTATGCGCAGGTCCTCTTGAACGTTTTTCAGATCGCGGTTGAGGAGTTTGGCCAGCTCATAGATGGAGTGGGGGCGCTGGCGGCGGACTGTACTCAGTAGTGCTAGACGGTTCGTGGTGAGGAGGTTGCGGGCAGCCTCGATGCTGGTGAAGTAGACCCCCGCTCGGCGGGTAACTCGGCGACCTGCCTCGAGGGCCTTGAAGGTTTCCCGGAAGCCTTCCAGCGCCTCTCCAACCGGCTTGATCTTGATTGTCAGAGTCTTGGCCATCGTATGTCTCCCACGACTTGTCTTACGTCGGCCAGAAAGTCTTCGAGGAGCCGGTCCCGTCGATGATCTTCTCGCGCAGGACCGGGGTCGCCCGCGGCATTCGTCTCTAATATATGGTATAAGAGACCATAGATCAAGCTTCCCGCCGGCTGCTAGGCGGGATAGGGCATGCAGCTGGGGCGCCCTCCGTGTTTTGGTCGGGCGGCGATTTAGCGTGGGCTGG
>CAYRZF010000158.1:0-3123 GCA_964428805.1 uncultured bacterium
CGCTTCATCCTCAAGGGGGCGGCTCTGGTCGCGGCAGGCGCGGCGACCCAGGTCGTCAATGCCCCCAACGTGATCGCTCAGCCCAAGTTCCAGTGGAGGATGGCCACGAGCTGGACGCCGGCGCTCGATGTGCTGCAGGGCAATGCCCAGCGCTTCGCCAAGATCGTGGACGAGATGAGCGGCGGCCGGCTCAAGATCCAGGTCTTCGCCGCCGGGGAGCTGATGCCGGCCTTCGGGGTATTCGACGCGGCCTCCCAGGGCACGCTCGAGATGTTCAACTCTGCCGCGTACTACTGGGCGGGCAAGGAGCCGGCCACGCAGTGGTTCACCGCCGTGCCCTACGGACTGAACGCCCAGGGTACCTACACCTGGTACTACTACGGCGACGGCCTCAAGCTCTGGGAGGAGACCTACGCCCCCTTCAATTTGGTGCCGCGCCCCTCGGCGTCCACCGGCGTGCAGATGGCCGGGTGGTTCAGGAAGAAGATCAACACGATCGCCGACTACAAGGGCCTCAAGATGCGGATCCCCGGGCTCGGCGGCAAGGTGGTCGCCAAGGCCGGCGGCACCGTCATCCTCACGCCGGGCGGTGAGATCTACTCGGCGCTGGAGCGCGGCGTCATCGACGCCTCCGAGTGGGTTGGGCCCCATGACGACATGAAGCTCGGCCTCCACCAGACCGCCAAGTACTACTACTACCCGGGCTGGCACGAGCCGGGCACGACCGGCGAGTTCACTTTCAGCAAGAAGCACTACGACGCCCTCCCGGCGGACCTCCGCCACATCCTCGACTACGCGGCGACCGCGATGCACACCTTCATGTTCATGGAGTACGAGTCCAAAAACGGCATCGCGCTCCAGAAACTTCAGACCGAGTTCAAGAGCAAGGTGGAGATCCTGCAGCTTCCCGCCCCGGCCCTGCAGGAGCTCAAGAAGCTGGCGGCGGAGGTCAACAAGGAGGAGTCCGAGAAGACCCCGATTGCGAAGAAGGTCTACGCTTCCTATACCAAGTTCCAGTCCTATGTCTACGACTGGAACAAGCTTTCCGAAGGTCCCTACCAGAACTTCATCGCCGGCTAGCCTCGCCGCGGCTGCTGAAGCAAAGCGGGGCGGAGCCGTTGGGCTCCGCCCCGCACGTTTTTCTCCCCCTCCCGTGCCGGCTGTCAGAATCAGAAGAGGCTGCGGAACCAGATGATCGGCCCATGGACCAGCTGCGGATACGCGATCACGATGACCAGACCGATCACCTGCAGCGCGACGAAGGGGACGACCCCGCGGTAGATGGTTGGGGTGCTGATCACGTCCGGCGACGCCACCCCGCGCAAGTAGAAGAGCGCGAACCCGAACGGCGGCGTCAGGAAGGAGGTCTGCAAATTGACGCCGATCACGATCCCGAGCCAGACGGGATCGAAGCCGAAGTGCGTGACCAGCACCGGCGTCAGGATCGGCACGTGGATGAAGCAGATCTCGAAGAAGTCGATGAAGAAGCCCAGGATGAAGATCACGAGCATCACGATGGCGAGCACGCCGTAGGGGCCGAGGGGGAGCCCCTTCAGAAACTCCTGGATCAGGTGGTCGCCGTTGAGCCCCCGGAACACCAGCCCGAAGCAGTTGGCGCCCACCAGGATGAGGAAGGCCAGGCTGGTGATGCGGGTGGTGGACTGCATCACGGCTCTGAGTATGGAGAGGGAGAACCGGCCCTTGAGCATGGTGAGGATGAGGCCGCCCGCGGCGCCGACCGACGCCGCCTCGGTGGGAGAGGCGATCCCCACGAAGATCGAGCCGAGAACCCCGACGATGAGGGTGAACGCCGGGATGAGGGCGATGGTCACGCGCTTGAGCGCCTCGCTGCGGAAGGCCGACAGCTCCTGGGCGGGAATGGGCGGCGCCAGCTCCGGCTTCCACCACGAGAGAACGAAGATGTACACGAGGTAGAGCCCGACGAGGACCAGGCCGGGCACCACCGCCCCGATGTAGAGGTCGCCCACCGGGACGCCCATGATGTCGCCGAGCAGGATCAGGATGACGCTCGGCGGGATGATCTGCCCCAGCGTTCCCGAGGCGCAGATGGTCCCGCAGGTCAATTCCTTGCTGTAGCCCCGCCGCAGCATCGTCGGGAGCGAGATCAACCCCATGGTGATGACGCTGGCGCCCACGATGCCGGTCGAGGCCGCCAGGATCGCGCCCACGATCACGACCGATATGGCGATGCCACCCCGCAGCGAGCCGAAGAGGAGCGCCATGGTCTCGAGGAGCTCCTCCGCGAGCCCCGATTTCTCCAGCGCCACTCCCATGAACACGAAGAGAGGAACGGCCAGGAGGGTGAAGTTCGTCATGGTGCCCCAGATCCGGAGGGGCAGGATCTCGAAGAAGTTGAGGTGGAGGACGCCCAGCGCGGCCCCGGTCATCCCGAAGAAGAGGCCGGTGAAGATCAGGCTGAAGGCCACCGGGAAGCCGAAGAAGAGGAAGCCGATCATCCCGGCGAACATCAGCCCCGCGAGAATCTGGTCGAGCGGCAGCATGTCAGAGGATATCTTTCACGCGCCGCTCGGGCTCTTCCCAGCCTCTCGCCACGAAGTAGCTCTTAATGGTCTGCGAGAGGGCCTGGAGCATCAAGAGCAGGAAACCGATGATGATCACCGACTTGAGCAGGAAGCGGAGCGGGATGCCGCCGGGATCCGGGGAGCCCTCCAGCACCAGGATGGAGCTTTTCACGAAGGGCCAGGTGGTGATGAGGATCATGATGGCCGCCGGATAGAAGAAGATCAGGTACAGGGCAAAATCGAACCAGGCCTTCTTGCGGGGCGGCCAGCGCGAGTAGAGGATGTCGACCCGCACGTGCTCGTCGTAGAGCATCGTGTAGCCCGCCGCGAGCAGGTAGACCATACCGAACAGGTGCCACTCCAGCTCCTGCGTGAAGACGAAGCTGATGTTGAAGACGTAGCGGAGGATCACGTCGGTGAACACCACGAGCACCATCAGGAGCATGAGCCAGGACACGGCGCGGCCGAACCGGTCCTGGAAAGCGTCGATCTTGCGCGCTATGTTTCTCAGGACCTGGGCCACCGACACCTCCTGGTCAGGGATGAGGGCTCGAAACACCGCGGCGACTATTACACAGCG
>CAYRZF010000159.1:0-3116 GCA_964428805.1 uncultured bacterium
TCAGAGCTTGCGGCGGTCGGCCGGAAGCGGCCGGTCCGATGGGCCGTCGTAGAACTCGGGCCGCTGAAGCTCCAGGTCCAGCGGCTGGGTAATCTCCTGGTCCCGGGAGGCTCGCCAGCCGCGCTCCCGCGTCATCTCCTCATAGACGTGAGCGACCAGGCTCACACATCGGGAAACCAGCATGACCCCCTTGGCCAGCTCGGGCTCGAACCCCATGTCGGACAGAAGCGCCCCCGAAACACCCACAGCATTCAACCAGACGCGCTTGCCCATGTGGCGCTCGGTGGCATCCTCCATGGCTAGCGCCAGTGCCAGGTGGGCGCCGGCAACCCCCAGCTTCCGGCCGACCTCGATGAGGCGCGCGGAGCGTGGATCCCGGATGTGCTGAGGGTGGTGGAACCCCGGCAGGCGCTGCTTCTTCTCGCGCGCCTCCCTCACGAGGATGTCGGCCATCTCCTCGATGCTCTTCCCCTCCGCTTTGGCGCGGGCCATGCCCTTCTGGAACAGAGCCGCCGGACGGTCAAAGGTCCCGTGGATATCGCCGATCGTCAGGAGGCCGCCCGCGACCCCCACGTGGATCGGGACACCGCCCGAGGCCACCATGCGCGCCGCCGCCGACGAAGGGGAAAAGGCGTGCTCGGCCAGGCAGACCATGATCGCGTTCAGCATCTTGCCGTGGGCCTCCGAGGGAAGCTCACCACGCCAGACGAGGTACGCCATCCCCCCCAAGTCCAGGTTGCCCGTCAGATCGTTCAGGTCATAGCCGCGCACCACGATCTTCGGCTGGGTCTTGTAGGCGATGCTCGTGCGCCAGTGAAACGGCTCTTTCTTCTTGGCTTCGGACATGGGATGCCTCCGAACCTGTCAGCGACCCTTTTTAAGATAGAGACCGCCCGGATCGATTTCCTCGCGCAACATCCGCGCGTCCTCTCGGCTGGGGGGCTCCACGGCGCCGAGGGGATTGGCCACGAGCGGCTCGAACCCCGTGTTCTCCTTGACCTGTTCCACCGAGACGCCCGGCATGAGCGCGGCGATGCGGAGCTGAGCCGTGGCCGGATCGATGTCCAACACCGCCAAGTCGGTCACCACGGTAAGGCTCGGATGGGTCACCTTGAGTCCCGCCTTTTTGCGAGCGTCGGGACCATGGAGATACCCCGGACTGGTGACGTAATCGCAGTGGGGGGGGAACCGGCGTTTCTCGTGCCGGGTAAGAATCAGCAGGCGCTTTGCGTGAGAGGCGATGTCGTTTCCCCCGCCGGATCCGGGCAGGCGCACCGCGGGCTTGGCGTAGTCGCCGATCACCGTGGAGTTGATATTGCCGAAGCGGTCGATCTGGGCGCCCCCCAGAAACCCCACATCCACCAATCCCCGCTGGAGGAGACAGCCCAGCACCTCGCGAAGCGTGCCGAGGCGGACCGCCTTGTGCATGAGCTTGGGATCCGAGACGGAGATGGGCGTGGGCAGCACGAGCGGCGCGATCGCCCCGCTCTCCACGACAAAGCAGAGGTTGGGGGCATGCCGTCGCTGGGCGAAGGTCGTCGCGAGGAGCGGCAGTCCGGTCCCGACGAACACCACGTCGCCATCCCGGATCTGCCGGGCGGCCTCGATCACCATGAGCTCTTCGAGGGTGTAGTCACTCACGATAGACGGGTCCTCATATCATGGCCCGCATAGCCGCTTCCAGCTCCTCACGCCGAGCCGGGGAGCAGACCTTGGCGAGGTACTCCTCGAAAGTCGCGCATCCATACACATACTCGTCCAGATACCGCCGGTACGCCTCGCCCCCCTCGCGGGCGACGGCCTGGTAGCGGGCGATCTCGTCGCCGTCGTAGTCGTAGTACCGGTAGGTGGAGGTCGGATAGGCACCCCAGGGTTGGTGGACCACGGCGCTGACGTGCGGGTAGGCGATGGTGGTGCGCTCGGGGTCCCGGCGGACATCCTCTGTTTCCACCAAGTCCTCGCACGTGACGATGGTGTGGTGCGAGGCGCGCACCATCTCCGGCTCGTGGGTGGCGAACCCTTCGATGATCAAGTTGCCCAGCGGGTCGGCCTTTTGGACATGAATGATGGAGACATCCGGGGTCGCCGCGGGAACCAGGACGACCGGCTCCCCCCGGTTCCAGGGGTTGTCGATCACGTCGAACTTTTTGAACCCGGAGCCCGAGCTGTAGGTGAGGATGTCGGACCCGAGGAGGCTCTTCACCGGCATGAAGGGAAGCCCCATCTCGCCGGCCAGAAATCTCGAGACCATCGACAGGTGGCTGTAATCCTCCACCTCGAGAGTTCCCTGCTCGATCCCCCGGCGCCAGGAGAAGGTGCTCCCGAATCGCTCCAGGTTGCCCGTCCCCGACTCGCAGCGACGGACCAGCCCCGCGCCGACCAGGAGGTCCATGGAGATCGAGAGGTTACAGCCGTAGATCGTCAGATCCCGGTGGCCTTGGCGGACGATCTCGTGCATGGCGGCCATGGCGCACCGGCCGATATTCTGGCCCCCCAGCCCGACCGAGCAGCCGCTCCGCACAAACCGGGCCACGGCTTCCTTGAGCGTCATGACTTTGCTAGGCGAGCCGGGCATATCCTGCACTTTACGCGGAGCAGAAGCTAAGACAAGGTAATAATTTTTATATTTTTCATAAAGTCACTTTATAATTGGGACGATGCCGATCAACTTGAACCAGCTCCGCGTCTTCGAAGCGGTGGCGCGAACCGGCAGTTTCAGCAAGGCCGCTCAGGAGTTGGCTGTGACCCAGCCGGCCGTCACGATCCAGATCCGCCAGCTCGAGCGGCACTGCGGGGTGCCGCTCTTTGATCGCGTTCGACGGCGGGGAAAGCTGACTCAGGCCGGCCAGAGCCTGCACGAGTACGCCCAGCGGATTTTTGCCCTCGCCGAGGAAGCGGAGCAAACCCTCGAGCTGACGCGAGGGGTCAAAGCCGGCCGACTAAGGCTGACCGCGAGCCTCACCGCAGCCGCGTACTATCTCCCGCCGCTCGTGGCGGCCTTCAAGCAGCGCTACCCGGGCATCCAAGTCCAGCTGTCCGCGGACAACTCCCGGCGGGTCGCCGAGCGTGTGCTGACCTTGGGAAACGATCTCGGCGTCCTGACGGGCGAGCCGCAG
>CAYRZF010000160.1:0-3095 GCA_964428805.1 uncultured bacterium
GGATTGGACCCTGGGGCAACTGAGGAGGGGATACCTGGGCCAAACAGGTCGCCCCGCTCCAGGGCCAACTGTTGTTGGAAGACCTCTTCACCCTCCCAGCCGAACTTCAGGAACAGCGTCGGGACCACGATCATGTTGAGGAGCGTCGAGGTGAACAGCCCGCCGAGGATCACCTGGGCCATCGGCCGCTCCAGCTCCTTCCCGGTCGGATCGCCGAAGAGGAGGGGGAGCAGGCCAAGCGCTGCCGCGGCAGCCGTCATCAGGACCGGCGCGAGCCGGTCTTTCGACCCCTCGATGATGACCCGATCTTTCGGCTCCCCTTCGGCTCGAAGCTGCCGATAGTGGCTGACGAGGATGATCCCGTTGCGGGCCGCGATCCCGAAGACGCTGATGAGCCCGATCAACGAGGGAACACTCATAACCTTCCCGGTGAAAAAGATCGCCACCACCCCGCCGATCAGGGCCAGGGGGAGATTGACCATGACGAGAAGGGCAGCCCGCGACGAATTGAAGGCTTTGTAGAGCATGACGAAAATCCCGACGATTGCCAGCAGGCCATAGAGCATCAGGACCCTGGTCGCCTCCTGCTGGCTTTCGAACTGCCCGCCGTACTCGATGAAGTACCCCGTGGGAAGCTGAACCTCCTTGCCGATCTTGCCTTGGACCTCCTGGATGACGCTGCCCAGATCGCGACCCGCCACATTGGCCTGAACGACGATCCGCCGCTGCACTTTCTCACGGTTGATCATGAAGGGGCTGTTCGTGACCTCTACGTCGGCTACTAGCCTGAGCGGAATCTTCCGTCCCTCCGGGGCATCGATGAGGAGGTTGCGCATCGAGGCGCTGTCTTTACGGGAGGCTTCATCGAACCAGACGAAGAGGTCGAAGGACCGTTGCCCTTCCACCACACGGGAGACCGCCGTCCCGCCGAACGCGACCTCGGTCGTCTCCAAGACGTCGCCCACGTCCAGGCCGAGACGAGAGGCTTCCTCCCGATTGACCTTGATGCGAACGCCCGGGACATCGATGAGAGGCTCGAGGAGCAGGTCTGTGACCCCTTGGGTCCCCCGCATGATCTGCTCCACCAGTTGCCCCCTCGCCCGCAGCACGGCCAGATCGGGCCCGTAGATCTTGATGGCGATCTGGGCCCGGATGCCGGAGAGGACCTCGTCCAGCCGGTGGGAGATGAACTGCCCGAGGACGGTGGCCACACCCGGGACTTTCTCCAGGTCCTCCCGGATGGCGGCCAGTAGCTTCTCCGGGTCGCGCTTGCCGTATCGAAGGGCTATGTCGAACTCGCTCACATTCGGCGGCAGCGCATCCTCGTCCAACTCCGCCCGGCCGGCCCGCTGGGCGACGGAGATGACTTCAGGGTACTTCCTCAGAAGCCGGACGATCCGCTCACCTAGTCGCATCGATTCTGGCAAAGAAGTCCCCGGGAGCGTCGTCACTTGCAGGATGAAGTTCCCTTCGCGGAACTCTGGGAGGAAGGAGCGGCCGAAGAACGGGATAAGGGCTAGGCTCCCGGCGGTCAGGAGGATGCAGATCAGCATCACCCATCGGGGGTGGCGGAGGGCCCGGCGCAAGAGCGCCTCGTAGGCTCGCTTCATGCCCCGGATGGTCAGGCTCTCCCGTTCAGGACGGTCTGCCCCACGGCGGAGCAGGAGCATGGCGGCGAGGGCTGGGACTAACGTCGCGGCGACCAACAGGGAGGCGAAGAGCGAGAGGGTGAAGGCGAGTCCCAAGGGGGTGAAGATCCGCCCCTCAACCCCACCAAGGAAGAAGATCGGCATGAAGACGATCAGGATGATCCAGGTGGCGTAAACGACGGCGTGCCGGATCTCCACCGACGCCTCGTAGATCACCTTCAGGCCGGAATCGGGGTGGGCCTTCTCCCGGTTGAGCCGAAGCCGACGGACAATATTCTCCACATCCACGATCGCGTCATCCACGACGGCACCGATAGCGATGGCCAACCCCCCGAGGGTCATAGTGTTGATGCCGATCCCGAACGCCTTGAGGAGCAGGACGCCGGAGAGGAGGGAGAGAGGCAGCGCCGTCAAGGTGATGAAGGAGGCCCGGACGTTGAAGAGGAAGAAGATGACGACGATACTCACTACCACGCCCCCCTCTAGGAGGGCGCGGCGGAGGTTGGTGACGGAGGACTCGATGAAGCTGGCCTGGCGGAAAACCTTGGCGTTCATCTCGATCCCAGGGGGGAGGGTCTTTCGGATCTCTTCCAGCGCCCGCTCGACCTGGTAGGTGACCGTCAAGGTATCGGCCCCAAAGAGCTTCGAGACGGTTCCGATGACGGCCGGCTTGCCGTTGAATGTGGCATCTCCCCGCTTGAACTCCGGGCCGAAACGGACGGTCGCCACCTGATCGAGCCGGATCGGTATCCCGCCATGCTCCGCGACCTTCGTCTGCCTCAATTCCTCCAGGGAGCTGATTCGACCGGCGCCAGTGACGACATACTCCTGGCCGGGCGCCACCAGGAAGCCTCCGGGGACGCTGACGTTCGTCTTCCTCACCGCGTCGAGGACCTCCTTGACCGTCACGCCATATTGAAGCAGCTTCTCTGAGGAGAGCAGGACCTGATACTGCTTGGCCTCGCCGCCGATGGAGACCACCGAGGCCACGCCGGGGATCGCCAGCAGCCGGTTGCGGATGTCCCAGTCCGAGATCGTGCGAAGGTCCATCTGCGAGACGGCATCGCTGGTCAGCGCGTATTTGACCAGCCAAGCCACCGCCGAGGTGATCGGGAGCATCACGGGGCTCTTTGTCCCGGGCGGAAAGCGATCCTTGACCTCCTGGAGACGTTCGTTGACGAGCTGGCGCGCCGTGTAGATGTTCGTTCCCCACCTGAAGACGACCACCATGCTCGAAAGGCCGGCCGTCGATTTGGAACGGAGCGCCTCGACGCCAGGGGTTCCGTTAAGAGCGGTCTCGATGGGGAAGGTGATGAGGAGCTCGACGTCCTGGGGCGGCAGGCCGGGCGCTTCGGTCTGAATGACCACTTGGGGCGGGGCGAACTCGGGGAAGACGTCGAGGGTGATCCGCCGCACCGCAAACAGGCCGGCGATCAGCAGGACCAC
>CAYRZF010000161.1:0-3027 GCA_964428805.1 uncultured bacterium
GAGCCCGGCCCGGGCGCGGTGTCAGACGAGGAGGCGCCAGAGAACCTGCGCGAATCCCGCGAGCAGGACGAAGGCCACCAGCGCGGCCTCCGGGTGCAGGAACGCCAAGGTGACGAGGCCGCAGAAGATGACGAAGCACCCGAGATAGAAACGCACCTCGCGGCGATCGACCCACGCCTGCGGGTCCAGGATCCGCCCGGCGTTTCCGACAAGATAGAGCGGGGAGTAGAGGAGGGAGAAGGCCAGGAAGAGCGCCGAGAGCGCCAGGAGCCCTCCGAACGCGCCGATGACCATCCAGAGCGCCCACCAGAGAATTCCGTGCGGGGGAGGGGAAACGTTCATGACGGGCACGAGCGCCTGCGGTCGGTAATAGAGAAGGATCATGACGACCGAATAGAAGGGGAGAATGACGTCCATCCAAGGACGGCTCGGGCGGAGGTTTATCTCCTGGAAAACGCCTAGCCGATTCATGCCGACGGTGCCCTGCCTTTAACTTAAAGATAATATCTGAGGCCGGTAGATTCTCCGTACTTTTTCGGGCGTCACCGCCGCTCATTTGGCGAGACGGACGCTGTCCGCGGTCTCAGGCCCCAGGGGGACACCTGGAGAGGCGATGCCGGCCACCGACAGAACGTGAGCCAGGATATCCCAATACTCCTGCTCTTTCAGGCTTCCCGGGGCGTTCTGAGGCATGGCAGCTCTGACGAAGTCAAAGAGGCCGCGAGCGGTGCCCATGAGAGCCAGCGCATCCGGAGTCAGTTCCGGTCCGATGCCCCCCGGGGTATGGCAGGTGGCGCAGTGCTGTCCAAAAAGCGCCCGCCCTCGGGCGACTTGGTCCTGCGCCGACTGAACACCTCCCGCGCCTGCTTCACCATAGGCGGCAACCCTGAGGCCGCACAGGACGATCCCCAGTGCAACCGCGAGAAGGCGGCCAGCAGCCTTCACTCCGCGCCGGTAAACTTAGCTGACCTTGATCGGGTGGGCCACGGGGACGTTGTAGCCGTACCCCTGCCGGTTCCAGGGGATACTGGCAGGCTGTGTGTTGCCCTTGTCGTCCGTCGCCCGAGCCATCACGGTATGATCCCCGGGCTTGGCATCCCACTCAAAGTCCCACCGGACCCACGCCCGCGGGATGTTCGGATCGCGGAGGTTCGCCCCGCGCCACGTGGCGCCGCGGTCCAGGCTATATTCCACTCTCGTGATCCGGCCGACCGGAGACCACGCAAACCCGCGGACCCGCTGGTGGCCCGCTGGCACGGTGCCGCCCCACGGAAGGGCGACGGCGCTCTTCAACGTCTGAAGGCGAAGCGGCGGGTTGCCTGGGTAGTCCGGCCCTTCCAGGATGTAGGTTTTCGTGGTCGTCGCCACATCGATCTTGCTGTCCCGGACCTCGATCCGCCCGACCCACTTGATGTTGTTAATGCCCACCCAGCCGGGAACAATGGCGCGGACGGGGAAGCCGTGATCGGCGGCCAGAGGTTCCCCATTCATGGCGTAGGCCAGGAGCGTCTCGCCATCCAGGGCCTTCTCGAGCGTCATGGGCCGGCTGACTTTGTTAGCGTCCACGCCCTCAATCAGGACACTGAGGGTGTCGTTGGGAAGGCCTTTCTTGAGACCGGCAATCTCCAGGACGGCGCCGAGCGGGACACCGGTCCACTCGGCGACCCCAATGGCTCCGAGATGCCACTGCGTGCCCACCGCAGCGCGGCCCATGACATCTTTGAAGAACGACCGGCCGTTCCCGGCGCACTCAACGAAGCAGATGACGGATCGAGTCGGGAGCCGCAGAAGGTCGTCGAAGGTCAGCTCGAGCGGTCGCTCCACCCCGTTGCCCTCGACTTTGAGCCGCCACGTCTTGACGTCGATGAGGGCGCTGGCTGTGTGGTTACGGAGGTAGAACTGGCTCGCGGGCGTCAGGTAGCCCATCAACCGCTCCAGGCGTGTCTCCTGGTTGATGCCGTGGTCGATAAACAGGTCCGACGGAAGTGGTTTCACGTGGAGTTTGGGCTTCTCGGTCTGGGCGAAAACGGCTGCCCCATGCGGGGCCAGCACGACCGCCGCTCCTCCCGCCCCCAGGGAGATCATGAACCCCCGGCGGGAAAGCTCGACCGCTTCGTCCAGGGGGAAACGATCAGTCTGGTCTTGGCGTTCTTCCATGGCCTTGCCCTCCTTGGTACCCCGTGGCTACGATCCGTCCTCGTGGTGGAATCCCACATTGCTGGAGCCGGCGGCGGGACTTGAACCCGCGACCTGCTGATTACGAATCAGCTGCTCTGCCACTGAGCTACACCGGCCTTCGAAGCACTTACGAGCGAACCGCGGTCGATTTTAGCATTTTGTGCCGAAGATGTCTCCCGGGGCCAAAATGCGTCGCACGATGCCATCGTGACCTAAGTCCGGCTCTCCACATTTCCTCGATCGCCGGTCAACCTCCTACGTTACAAGGATTTCCGGAGCGAACCCAAGTGGCACCACCTTTGCTCCTGATCCTGACTGCGACTGATCGCTGGAAGAGAACCTCTCAAGCCAAGAAAGGGCATCATGCGGCCGGATCGGCGACGATACCCTCGGGCCCGCGCGGGGCTAGATGTAACGGTCAAAGCTGAAGGGAGTCGGTGGCGAGCAAAGGCGCTTAACCTCAGCCCGTCCGGGGCCAAACTCGCATCGCTGGCAAAGTCGGAAGCCCTCCAACCGGGGACCTGCGTTCAGCTGGGGCTTCCTCTGCGCGATCAAGACCCTCCGCTTTGCTTCAAGGCGAGCGTGACGCGAAGGGATCCTGATGGCATGGCCCTGAGTTTCGACAGTCTCGGGGATCAGCAGGTGCAGCGTTTGAAGGATCTCGTGGATTCGCTCCTGGCGCGAGAAGGGAAGGAGGCCGAGTCCCCGCGCCTCCTAGAGCAGACCTCCGCCATGCGGGCCATCAGAGAGATCATCGACCAGGTCGCCGACACGAACGCCACGGTGATGATCCGAGGCGAAAGTGGCGTGGGCAAAGACCTCGTGGCCCGGGCCATCCACGCCGCCTCC
>CAYRZF010000162.1:0-1586 GCA_964428805.1 uncultured bacterium
CCTGTCGGCAGGAGCCTCGGGTGGCGAGACTGAAAATACCGACTATTGATGTAGAGGCCTGACGCTGAGGGTTTCCGGACGAGGGTTCGATACCCTCCACCTCCACCAATTTTAATGAAGTCGAACCGCCCTTCGGGGCGGTTTCGGCTTTGTAGTAGGGCCTTCCCACCACCCGCACCCAGCCATGGCCCCCGGGGATGAGCCTTAAGGCTTGATTTCGCCCCAGAAGGCGGGTAGTCTTCTCATTCTGTGACTCACGCCGACGCATCTCCATCCGAGGGCGTCCGAGTCGTGGTGCTTGCTGTCGAGCCTGGGTCCGACGGAAGTGCAGCCCGGGTGTGTGAGAGCCTCGCGCCGGGCTGGTGACCGCCCTCTACTGGTGGATACCGGGAATTTTTCTGGTGGGCGCCTATTTTGTCTACATCCACTCAAAGATGCCCAAGCAGGTTTCGACTGATGATGAAGATTGAACACGGGCTCGGCCGAGGCGATCGAGCGTGACGTCGTGATCGGGCGGGCGGGCAAGATCGTGGCGCTTGGTGCCCTGGGGCTGACGATCGCGGGCGCGACGGCCTGGGGCGCGGGGGCGCTCTACTTCGCGGCGCCCGGCGGCCCGACCGTCCGCGCCGCGCTGGCGGCGGCCCTGGCTTTGGTGGGCGTCGCCGCCATGGGCGCGCTCTGCCACCGCCGCTTGCGGTGGCGAGCCGTCCTCGCGTTCGCCGCCGTGCTCGCGCTGCTCGTGGGCTGGTGGAGCACCATCGAGCCCCGGAACGACCGCGACTGGCAGCCCGAGGTGGCCGTGCTCCCCTACGCGACGATCCAGGGCGACCTCATCACCGTCCACAACATTCGGAGCTTCGACTACCGCACCGAGACCGACTTCACGCCCCGGTACTACGAGCGCACGTTCGACCTCCGCCGGCTCGACGCGGTGGACCTGGTAGCCGTCTATTGGATGGGCCCCGCCGTCGCCCACCTGTTCCTGACCTTCGGCTTCGGCGACGACCACCTAGCCATCTCCATCGAGGCCCGCAAGGAGCGGACGGAGGGCTACTCGTCCCTCGGGGGGTTCTTCAGGCAGTATGAGCTGATCTATATCGTGGGCGACGAGCGCGACCTGATCCGCGTGCGGACCAACTACCGGAAGGACCCGCCCGAGGACGTCTACCTCTTCCGCGTCCACGCGCCAATCGAGAACGGTCGCCGCGTGTTCCTCGAGTACATGCGGGCCATCAACGCCCTCCGGGAGCGCCCGAAGTTCTACAACACCTTGACGACCAACTGCACCAACGTTATTCTCCTGCACACCCGTGTGAACCCCGGTCACCTCCCATACTCCTGGAAGATTTTGCTGAGCGGCTACGCGCCCGAGTACGTGTACGAGGCGGGCCGGCTCGACCGGAGCCTGCCCTTCGAGGAGCTCAAGCGCCGCTCCCGCATCAACGAGGCGGCCCAGGCCGCCGCCCAGGCCCCGGACTTCTCCCGGCGGATCCGGGCCGATCTGCTCGGACAGGGGGCCGCAGGTGCGCCCGGAGGTCACGGGCGGTGAGTAGCCGGCGACGCGCCAGCCGGCTGCGTGCCGGGCT
>CAYRZF010000162.1:1686-2975 GCA_964428805.1 uncultured bacterium
CTCGTGGTGCGCTCGGGCCACTCGACCCAGTCGCACCCCGAGACGATCGAGGAGGTGCGCCGCATCCTCCGAGAGCAGGTGGGGGCGCGGTGAAACCGAGCTTTAAACCAGTTTTCCGCTTGCGGTGGGGCCGTCGCTGACCTACAGGATTCCATGAAAATGCGAACATAGGGGGACCAACATGCGCTTGATTGTCCGAGGGGTTGTGTGCGTCCTGGGACTGATGCTCTGGGTGACCGCCGCGGGGGCAGCCGAGTACGAGGTGCCCCAGAACAGGTCGGCCTCGCAAATCCTGCCGCAGGGCATGCTCAGGGGAGCGCACTATCGGATCGAGGATCTGGTGGTCGCCGACGGCTACATGGACCGGTGGACGGTGAAGTCGGACTTCGCCACGTTCGAGGTCGAGGGGGACGGGGGGCTCCGCAAGCTCCTTCATGAGATCTGGGCGATCGCTGAGCTCAAGAAGGTCAGTAAGACGAAAGAGTTTGCCAAGGGTCTCGCGGGGGCGGCGACGGCCCCGTTCAGCCTGATGAAGAGCCTCGTCACCCACCCGGTGGACACGGTCACCGGGGTGCCGAAGGGCATGTACCAGCTCATGGAGGACGTCGGGACCTCGGCCACCACCACCAGGAACCCGAGCGAGGACGCGAAGTGGGAACAGGCTCTCAAGATGTCCTCGTTCAAGCGGGAGATCGCCGCCCAGCTCGGCGTGGACCCCTACTCGGGCAACACGATCCTCCAGAAGCAGCTGAACAGCGTGGCCTGGGCCCGGACCGTGGGAGACTGGGCGTTCTCGGTGGCGATGCTGCCGGCCGGGGCGGCGGGGAGCGTGGTCTCCAACGTGCGGCTCACCAACTCGATCAAGAACGTCCTCCAGCAGGAGCCGCCGGCCCGGCTCCGGATCATCAACAACGAGAAGCTGGAGAAGATGGGAATCCCTGAGGACTTGAGGAAGCGGTTCCTAGATAGTCCCGCCTTCACCCCCCGGCAAACCACGACCATCGCCGCCACCCTCGAACTGCTGGAGGGCGTGGCGGGCCGGGACGCGTTCCTCACCCTGGCGCTGACGGCCGAGGACGAGGTCCAGGCGAATATCTACATGGCGATGGCCCAGATGCTGCGGGGCTATCACGAGACCGTGGCCCGCCTCAACGCGATCAGCGTGGTGGGCCGGCTGACCGTGGCCCAGACGAATGGGGGGCAGGCCCTGATCGCGTTCCCGCTGGACCGCTTGATCTGGACCCAGCGAGCCGACCAGGTGAGCAACAACCTCAAGGCGAACTACCGGG
>CAYRZF010000163.1:0-2957 GCA_964428805.1 uncultured bacterium
CGTCAACGCCCGGACTGCGCTCCTGGCAACGGCGCTTCGGAGGTTATCTGACGAACCGGTCGGGGAGAAACGGGGTGAGGTCGAGGGACGGCGCGCGGTCTACGATTAACTCGCGGATCACGCGGGCGGTGATGGGGGACAAAAGGATCCCGTTCCTGAAGTGCCCCGTCGCCACGACGAGCCCCTCGAGCCCCGGCCAGGGGCCAATGATCGGTCGCTCATCAGGAGCCCAGGGGCGGAAGCCGGCCCACGTGGCCTTGATGGGGGCCCGGCCGAGGGCGGGCACAAGGCGAACCGCAAAGTCGAGGGACGCTCGGGTGTGCTCCGCGGTCACCTGCTTGGTGAAGCCCACCCACTCCATCGAGGCTCCCACCAGAATCTCCCCGTTGACCCGGGGGACGAGATAGCGGTCCTTGACGTGGAGCAGATGGTGCTGCCGCCGGGGGATTCCCTCCAGGCAGACGATCTGTCCCCGCACCGGCCTCACCGGAAGGTTCAGCCCCGCGGTGGCGGCGAGCTGACCACTCCAGGCCCCGGCGGCGAGCACCACGGTCCCGGCGCGGATCACCTCGTCGCCCACTCTGACACCCGTGATGTGATCCCCGGTTCTCAGGATCGCGCTCACCTCTCCTCTGACGAACGCGACCCGTTTCAGGGCCGCGGCATTGGCCAGAGCCGTCACCAGTCGCGGATTATTGACCCAGTGGTCCTCAGGGAGCAACAGCGCGCCGCGGACTTCGTGGGAAAGGTCCGGTTCGAGGGCAAGCGTTTCCCCGGGCCCCAAGAGCTCAGCCTTCAGCCCCGCCTCGCGTTGCCAGGCATATGCCTCCCGTCCGACAGCCTCGTCCCCCTCGTCGAGGAAGCAGTGGAGGTTCCCACCGGTCTCGTACTCGATGTCCAGGCCGGTCCTCTCGCGGAGTTCGGCCGCTAGATCGGCATAAAGCGCCTTCGACGCGAGACCGAGAGTGAGCATGGGACTCGGCGCGGAGCTCTCAGCCTGCGGGGCCAGCATCCCCGCCCCGGCGCTCGAGGCCTCACACCCGGGCGTTCCGCGTTCGACGAGCGTAACCCCCAGCCCGCACTTGGCCAGCTCATAGGCAATCGCGCAGCCGATGACGCCGCCGCCCACGACCACCACGTCGGCCGTCTGCGCCATCAGGGAGTCCCCAGGACGTCAAGAAACGCCTTGGTGGCCTCGGCGGGACGCTCAGCCGCGAGGATCGCCGAGATCACCGCGACGCCGTGAGCCCCGGCAGCCCGCACGGGAGCCAGCCGCTCCGCAGTGATCCCACCGATCGCGAAGACCGGGAGGGTCACGGCCTTGACGACTTTCCCGAGGGCGTCGATCCCCTGGGGTGGGCCGTATTCCCGCTTGGACGGCGTATCGTACACCGGACCGAAGACGATGAAGTCCGCGTGATCGCGCTCGGCAGCGCGACCTTCTTCAACGCTGTGGACCGACGCGCCGACGAGCAACCCCGGCGCTCGAGACTTCAGCACCGGCACCGGCAGGGCGTCGTGGCCCCTCTGCACGCCGTCGGCGCCGACGGCCCGGGCTACGTCGAGCCTGCCGTTGATGAAGAGCCGCGCTCCCTGCCGCCGGGTCACATCGCGCATTGAACGCGCCAGGCCCATGAACTCAGGTTCCGGAAGGTCCTTCTCCCGGAGCTGGACCGCCCTGAGTCCCGCGGCCAGGCATTCCTCAACAACATCCGTCAGCGGCCGACCTCGCGTCTGCGTCCGATCGGTCACCAGGTACAACCTGAAGTCCACGGTGCACCTCCCCCCTCACCTTCATCCTCTCCCCCGACGGGGGAGAGGGCAGGGTGAGGGGTGGCTGCTAGCTGGTCCACTCGGGGAGGCCTTCGATCGGCGAGGACGCCGTCGCGTAAAGCTTCTTGGGAATCCGCCCGGCCTTGAACGCGAGCCGGCCGGCCTCCACCGCCATCCGCATCGCGGTCGCCATCGCGACCGGATCCCGCGCCCCCGCGATCGCCGTGTTCATGAGGACCCCGTCGCAACCGAGCTCCATGGCGATGGCCGCGTCCGACGCGGTGCCGACCCCGGCGTCCACGATGACCGGCACCGTGATGTTCTCAAGGATGATCTTGATGTTGTACGGGTTGCGAAGACCAAGGCCGGAGCCAATGGGAGCGCCCAGGGGCATCACAGCCGCGGCTCCGGACTCCTCCAGCTTCCGGGCGAGGACCGGGTCGTCGTTCGTGTACGGAAGCACCGTGAAGCCTTCGCGGGCAAGTATCTTCGTGGCCTCGAGCAGCCCCTGAACATCGGGAAAGAGGGTGCGAGAGTCACCGATGACCTCCAGTTTAATCAGCTCGCCGAGCCCCGCCTCACGCGCCAGGTGCGCGGTCCGCACCGCCTCGTCAGCCGTGTAACAACCGGCAGTGTTCGGCAGAAGCGTGTAGCGGGCCGGGTCGATGTGATCGAGGAGCGACTCGCCCGTGCCGGGAAGATTGACTCGACGGACAGCGACGGTGACGAGCTGAGCCCCCGAGGCCGCGATGGCCTCCTTCATGATCTCGAAGGACGGGTACTTGCCGGTCCCGACGATCAGGCGCGACTGAAATTCCTTCCCTCCCAGCACCAGCGGCGTGTCCTGCATTATCATCTCCCTCCCCCCTCAGCCCCCTCCCATCGGGTGAACGATCTCGACGCGATCGCCTTCCCGCAGCACGGTTTGGTCGTAGGCGGTTCTGCGGGTGACTTCCCGGTTGAGAGCCACGGCGGTGTATTCCCGGCGGACGTTGAGCAGGCCGAGAAGTCCCTCGACCGTCAATCCGTCGGCCACCTCCATGGCCTTCCCGTTCACGACGATGTTCATAGCAAAAAACCGCACCGGGTGGGTGCGGTCCAGAAATTTCAGCCTCGCCGCGTTCCCTTCGCTGGGATTATCCAGAGCAGGTTCGAGGGGTCCCGGGCCGCACCCGGTTCTCAGG
>CAYRZF010000164.1:0-2917 GCA_964428805.1 uncultured bacterium
GCCAGGATGGTGACGTAGTCGCGGACCACCTGGGCGGTCCGGGCCCCGGCCTGGCTCTGGGTAACCATGGACTCGGACGCCTCGAGCTTGCGTCCAGCTGAGACTTCCATGGCGCGCGCCTGCTCGAGCTTGGCCCGGGCGGCCTCCCGCTTGGCCTCCGCCGCCGCCGCCATGGCCGTGTCGCTCTGGTACTCCTGGCGCGAGACCGCGCCGGCGTTGAACAGGCGCTCCGTCCGCGCGATCAGCGCGCGGGCGTAGGTGACCTCGGCCTCCACCATCGCCAGCTCCCTCTCCATCTGGGTGACGCCGTGGCGGGCCGCGGACAGATCGGCCTCCATCTGCGCCCGGCCCGCCTGAGACGTCGCCACCATCGCCTCCGCCTCGCGGACGCGCGAGGACAGCTCCACGTCGTCCAGACGGGCCACGACCTGGCCCGCGCGCACCGCATCCCCCGGATACACCGTCATCTCCACGATGCGGCCGGTCACGCGCGGATAGATGTCCTCCTCGTTGAAGGGTGCGACGCTCCCGGTGTAGGTCACCGCCCCCGCGATCGGGCCACGCTCCACGCTGGCCGCGGTCACCGGGAAGGGCGTGCCGCCGCTCGTCACCCGCATACTCATGTCCATAGCCGGGCGCCCCGATCCCACGGTCGCCTTGTAGGCCCAGACCCCGGCGAGCACCACGGCGGCCACGACAGCCACCTTCATGAGCAGTCCCACGACCCGCCTGGCGCCGAGCGCCCGTCCCCCCGGCTCGCGGGCGACCTCATCGCGGTCGTCTGTCAGAAGGGGGCCTCGGTCAGCCTGGTTGAAGGTCATCGCACATCTCCCTGGGTCCGGCGCTGTTGTTCGGTCAGGACTTCGGCTGAGGCGAGGCCGTGCTGCCACCGCGCCTCCCGGAGCGTCGCGCTCAGGTCTCTCAGAATCGCCGACCGCCGCTGTATCTCCTGGAGGCTGGCCCCACGCCCGCCCTGAGCCTCCTTCATGAATGCCGAGAACTGCCGGTCTTCGTCGTCAATGGCGGCCTGAAGCTCGCTGGATTGCCTCACCCACTCCGCGTCGAGAGCCCGAAGCCGTGCGGCCTGCTCCCTGGAGAGCCCAACCGCCGGACCCCGATCGAGGATCTCACGCGCTGATGGCGCCGGCGCAGGCGGAGACACAGGTCGCGCCCCCGCCTGCCGCACCACGGGGCGCGGGCTCTGGTGCTCCACCCAGCCCCGGCTCAGCGTGTAGCCGGCGGCCACGGCAAGCAGGGCCAGCGTCGTCGAGAGGTAGAGGACCCGCGGGCTCATGCCGCCGTCTCCCTGCGTCGCCTCAGCAGTCGCCGGGCGAGCGCAGCCACGAGAGTGGCCAGGTCGTCGGTGTAGGTGTGCAGCACCGGCACCACGAAGAGTGCCAGGAGGGTCCCGATGGAGAGCCCGCCGATCACCACGGTGGCCAGCGGCGCATAAGCGTCGATGCCTGTGCGGGGGAAGAAGGCAACGGGGATCAGCACGACGATGCTGATCAGCGAGGTCATGACGATGGGCCGGAGCCTGATGGGCGCGGCGGCCAGGATGGCCTCATCGCGTGGCACGCCTTCGGAACGCATCCGGAGGACCAGGTCGATCATGAGCACGGCCACCGTCATCATCATCCCGGTGAGGATGACCACCGCGAGGATCGAGACCGTCGAGAAGGTCTGGCGCGCGAGGAGCAGCCCACCCAGGATCCCGGTGACCATGAGCGAGAGCGAGAAGATCATGTTGAACGGCTCGATGAGGCTCCGGAACTGCGCCACGAGGAGCAGGAACATGAAGATGACGGCCAGATAGAGGCCCCGGAGGAGCCGCTGGAAGGACTCCTCCATCTGGGTCATGTCCCCGCGCAGCTCCACGCCGTAGCCGGGGGGGAAGTCCAGCTTCCCGTGAGCGGCCATGACCAGATCCATGGACAGCTCCATGCTGGGCGGGCCGCCCTTGCGGTAGTAGCCGAGCACCGAGACCACGCGCCGGATGTTGTCGTGCTCGATGATCGTGGGACCGCGCCGCTCCTCCACCCGGGCCACCGAGAGCAGCGGCACCACCTCGCCCTTCTTGCCGACGATCTTCACCTGTTCGAGGTCCGTCCGGTCACGCCGCTGATCGCCGCGGTATCTCACCAGGATGGTGAACTGCCGCCTGTTGTCGAGCCGGTAGAACTCGTTGGTGAGACCGCCCTTGAGCGCGTAGTAGGCCTGGTCCGTCACCTCGCTCACCGTCAGGCCGATCTCCTGGGCCCGGACGCGATCCACGGCCACGTGGAGCTGAGGCAGGCTCTGGGCCCAGGAGGTCGTCACCTGGTAGAAGCCCGGGATCTCCTCGGCAAGCCGCCGCAGCTCCTCTCCCATCTCCGACAGCCGCTCCAGGTCAGGTCCGAACAGGATGACCTGGATGGGCGCGGCGCTGGAGGCCATGACATCCGCCCCCATCTCCTTGATGGCCAGCCTGCGGATTCCGGGGATGGTCCGCAGCGCCTCCTGCTGGACGCCGTCGATCACCTGCCAGATGTCCCGCTTCCGCCTGGACGAGTCCACGAGGGTGATCATCATGAAGGCGGAGTTCACCGACCCCATGCTGTAGCCCGTGAAGTAGGTGCCGCCCGGCTCGAAGCCGACCTCTGAAGAGACCTTCACGATCTCCGGCTGTTTGAGCAGGAGCCGCTCCACCTCGGCGGCGATCTCCGAGGTGCGCGCGGCGGACGTCCCCGGCGTCGCCTCGAGCTGAGCGAAGGCCTGGGAGACGTCGGCCAGGGGCATCATCTCGCTGCCGATGCGGGGGTAGAGCGCCACCCCGACGAGGATCGTCGCCACGGCGGCCCCGAGCACCACGAAGCGGTTCGTGATGGCCCAGGCGAGGCTCCGCCGATACCCGGACTCGAGCCGCTCCAGGGCGCGC
>CAYRZF010000165.1:0-2908 GCA_964428805.1 uncultured bacterium
GAATGAGCGTCGCCCCTGCCGAGACGTTCACGCGCGACGAGCTGACGGCGCTGGCCCCCTACTTCACGAACCTCGAGGGCCCGGTCTTCGCCCTGATCAACCTGCCCGAGGTGGTGAAGGGGGCCCTGTTCGCGCGATACTCGCGTTCCGCTAAGTCCCTCAGGCGCTTGTTCCTCGATGAGTTCCTGGATCAGGTCGAGCCGGCTATCGCGGCTGGCGCGGTCGGAGTCAAGCGCGCTGAGGAGCTCTACGAGCGGGTCTTCAACGAATACGGAGACGATTCTGTCGCCCAATTGGGCGGCGTGCATCTCGCGTGCGAGCGAGCCTCGAATATCCTGACCAAGGTGCTCGAATGGGGGCGGCTGATGGCGTACCTCGAGCAGTCCACGCGCTACATCCCGTACACCGATCGCCCCGGCGGCCGGTGGCGATACCACGTTCCGGCCGAGTTGGACGGCTCGCTCCTCAGACAGCGCTACGTGGAGGTCCTGGATCGCGCCTTCGGGACCTATGCCGGGCTGATCGAGCCGATTCGGGCGTACTTCAGCCAGAAGTATCCCAAGTCGCCCGGTGAGTCGGACAACGTGTATCGCATGACGATCAGGGCCAAGGCTCTCGACACCCTCCGCGGTCTTTTGCCGGCCGCGACCCAATCGAACGTCGGGATCTACGGGACCGGACAGGCCTACGAAGCGCTGCTCCTCCGGATGCGGGCGGATCCGCTCTCAGAGGTGCGGGCCTATGCCGACCTCATGCTGGCCGAGCTTCGCAAGGTCATCCCCGCCTTCCTCAGGCGTGTGGACCGGCCCGATCGAGGCGGAGTCTGGAGCCGGTACCTGGCTGAGACGCGACAGGCAACCGAGACCGTGGCGACGAAGCTCCTGAGCGGGGTCGAGCCCGAACCGCGCGCTGAGGTCACTCTCACGGACTATGATCCCGACGGCGAAATCAAGGTGGTGGCCGCGGCGCTCTACGCGGTGTCTGGGCTCCCCGATGATCAGTTGCTCACCCGCGCCCGCAGCATGACCGTCGAGGAGCGGGCAGCCGTCCTCAAGGCCTACGTGGGGGAGCGTCGGAACCGGCGGCACAAGCCCGGCCGCGCGTTCGAGCGGACATCCTACCGCTTCGACGTGCTCGGCGACTACGGCGCGTTCCGCGACCTCCAGCGCCACCGCCTGCTCACGCTCGAGTGGCAGCCGCTGTCGCCCCGTCACGGCTACATCATGCCGGAAGCGATCGAGGAGGCCGGGGTTTCGAATGAATGGCGGCGGGCGATGGAGGACTCCGCCGATCTTTACGAGGCGCTCAGCGCCGAGGGCCTGGGGCTCATCGCGCCGTACGCGGTGGCCATGGCCTACCGGGTCCGCTTTTACATGCACCTGAACGCCCGCGAGGCCATGCACATGATCGAGTTGAGGACGACGCCCCAGGGCCACCCGGCCTACCGGCGGATCTGCCAGGCCATGCACCGGCTCATCGCCGCCGAGGCCGGTCACCGGGCCCTCGCCGAGGCGATGGCCCACGTGGACCACTCGGCGGTCGAGCTGGAACGTCTGGAGGCCGAACGCGCCGCCGAGCGGCGCCGGCGGGCGGCCGAGGGGCCTCCTCCGGAGTGAGGCGGTCAATGGCGCACGAACCCGTTCAGGCCGACACGGTGCGGCGCTTCCTGGAGTCCGAGGCTCCGTTCCTCCAAAACTTGGGGATCGTCTGCGACGACGCGGGGCCGGGGTATGCGGTCGCCCGGTGGAAGAGCGACGGGCGCTGGCTTCGGCCGGGCGGGGTGATGTTCGGCGGCGGGCTCATGACCCTCGCCGATGCGGCGCTCTACATGGCCATTCTCGGTCAGCTCGGTCTCTCGACCCACGCCGTCACCGGCGAGCTGAAGATGAATTTCCTGCGCCCCGTCACGGGAGGCGACGTCATCGCCACCGCCAGAGTCCTCAAGATGGGGAGACGCATCGCCTACGGGGAAGTCCACCTGACAATGGCGGGTCGGCCGGACCGGCTGATCGCCCACGCCACCGGGAGCTACGCGCTGCCGGAAGGCACGATCACCTGAGGGGAGGAAAACGTTGAGCCAAGTCCGGCTTCAGTTCCTGGGGGCGGGCGACGCGTTCGGAAGCGGGGGGCGCTTCCAGACGTGCCTCCTCCTGCGCGATAGAGACAACGCGCTTCTCATCGACTGCGGCGCCTCGTCGCTGATCGCGATGAAGCGAGCCGGCGTGGACCCGTCGGAGATTGGCTGGGTCCTCTTGAGCCATCTGCACGGAGATCACTTCGGCGGACTGCCGTTCCTGATCCTGGATGGTCAGTTCAACCGGAGAACGCGTCCCCTGGTCATCGCCGGGCCGCCCGGGACCCGCGCTCGGGTGGAGGCGGCGATGGAGGTCTTCTTCCCGGGTTCCACTCGTATCACCCGGCGCTTCGCCGTCGAGTTCGTCGAGCTCCCGGAGCGCGCGGCCAGCGCGATCGGGCCGTCCACGGTGACCCCGTTTCCCGCGCAGCACGCAAGTGGAGCCCCGTCCTATGTCCTTCGCGTCGAGTATGGCGGCAAGGTCGTTGTCTATTCGGGCGACACCGAGTGGGCCGAGAGTCTCGTGGAGGCCGCGCAGGGGGCGGATCTCTTCGTCTGCGAGGCGTACTTCTTCGAGAAAAAGATCAAATACCACCTCGACTACCGCACCCTGCGGGACCAGCGGGAGCGGCTCGAATGCCGGCGGCTCATCCTGACCCATATGAGCCAGGACATGCTGAATCGTGTGCAAGAGTCTGAGATCGAGTGGGCGACGGACGGCCAGACCGTTTTGCTTTAGATTTGAGCGGGGGAACCGACGATGAGACCTGAACAGATCAAAGCCCGGGAGTACCTCCACCAGAAGGGGACGCTTCTCGCGCCGAAGATCATCCA
>CAYRZF010000166.1:0-2893 GCA_964428805.1 uncultured bacterium
ATGGAGATGGGGTGCGACCCCTGCCACGCCCAGGCCGGCGCCACCGACGAGCCGTTCTGGGACGCGGCGCAGAAGAAATACACGGACCTCTCGAGCCTTACCTATCGGAACGGCTGCATCGCCTGCCACACTCGCCACCGCTTCGACCCGGCGGAGGCGCGGCGGGCAGAGGCGTGCATGACCTGCCACATGGGGCCCGATCACCCGAACTGGGAGGCCTACTCTACGTCCAAGCACGGCGCGATCTACCTGACCGACGGCCAGAAGTGGAACTGGTCGAAGTCCATGGCGGAGGCCTCCTACAACGCCCCCACCTGCGCCTACTGCCACATGCTCTACATCGACAAGGATGGCAAACGGTCGGTCAGCCACAACATGACGAAGAAGATCATCTGGGGGATGGGAGTGCAGCCGGCCCTGGGCCAGCTCGAGGACATCACGAGGACCCCGGAGAACCGGGCCAAGCGCAACGAGATGATCAAGGTCTGCCTCACCTGCCATTCGGAGGTGAAGGCGCGGGAATACCTGGAGGGGGCTGATGCCCACAAGCTCATGGGCGATGCCCTCGTCTTCGAGGCGCGCGAGACGCTGCGCGGGCTTTACAAGGACAAGATCATCGAGCCCCACCGGCGGGCGCTTTCGGCAGGGCTCCTCCCCGGCCCGCGCTACACCGCGGTGGAGGACGTTCCCGGCGGGACCTTCTGGCCCGCCGGACTCTACTATGACGTCAAACCGGTGGAGCGCGAGTACTTCGACATGTTCTTCTTCGCCAACCTCAAGTCTTACAAGGGCGCTTTCCACATGAGCCCGGACTACGCGTGGTGGTACGGCTACGCCGAGGTGACGGGGCACTCCAGCCGCATCCGGGACGAGGCCGAGCGGCTCAGGACCGAGCGTCGGACCGAGGCCCGCACGAATTTCATGCTGTACACGGGTCCCCTGATGGTGCTGGCCGTCGTGGGAGTGGTCTGGGCGGGCCGGACCGTCTACCTCCGCCGCAAGAACGGGCTACGCAGGATGTAACGACCTCCCCCCTCACCTTTCATCCTCTCCCCCTTGGGGGAGAGGGTTAGGGTGAGGGGGTTCACCAACCCAGCTTCTTCTTCGCCTCCGCGCTCATCATCTCGGGCCCCCAGGGCGGGTCCCACACGAATTCCACGCCCACCGCGTCCACCCCGTCGAGCGTGCGAACGGCCCGCTCTACCTCTTGGGCGAGAAACTCCCCGACCGGGCAGCCCGGTGACGTCGTGGTCATCTTGAGGCGGACGAGGCCGTCCCCGACGGCCACGTCATAGATGAGCCCCAGGTTGACGATGTCCACGGGAATCTCGGGGTCATAGACTCGCTTCAATGCCTCGAGGACCTGCTCCTTAGTCGGACTCATTCTGTCCTCCCTGCCCTGCGGCGATCGCCCGGACGGTATTCGCCAGGAACAAGAGGATCGCCAGCGCGTTCAGGAGACCGCCCCACCGCTGCCCCGGCAGCCACATCGTCAGGTCCCCTCCGACACGGAGCAACAACGAGAGATGGAGCAGCGCCCAGTGGGCATAAAACATCCGCCGAAACGGTAGCGCCACCGCGAGAACGGAGGGCAGGATGATCGGGGCGTGACCGAAAATCATCGAGAATACAAACCCAAGGAAGATGGAATGGAGCATAGCGTCGTAGTAAGGGCCGGCGGCGAACACATTCCCGAAGAGAAGCCACAGGACGCCCCCGACCCCGAGCCAGAGATGGCCGGACAGGAGGCAGATCGCCATGAAACGCGGGCGGCCCTCCCGGCGGAGCGTCCGCCACGCGATGTCATACCTGAGCAGCCACGCCGCGAGCGCGATGAGTCCGATCCCGCTCAGTCGAATGCCGTTGGCAGGGGCGACGAGTCCAGCGAGGAGGCCGAGCAAGAACACGCCGGTAGCCAGGAGAAACCCCGCGCGACTCCATGCCGAGAGGCGCACCAAGCGGGACAGCTCCAATCGCTCTCCCGCGATGGTGAGAACCAGGAAGCCGATCCACCATGGGACCACCCCGTAAAGGGGATCGCCGGCATGCCAGAGCAAGGTTCCCACGAGCCAGCTGACGGCCCCCAGCCCCATCGTCCCCAGATACACCGTAGGTTGCCGGCGGTAGAGAAGCACAAAGATGGCGATCAGGAAAAGGCTGCCCGCCGCCGTGAGGGCGTGCCCCACATGAACGGGCAAACCGACGAGCAGGGCCAGGCCACCCATGCCCGCGAGGAGCGGCGCCCCGTACGGCCAGCGGCGCTTCAAGGCGACTGCCCGCTCCAGGCCGATGAGGGTGCCCAGGAAGCCTGTCACCATGAGAGGGCCGTGGTTGGGAGGGACGGTGGAGGCGAGGAACGGCAGAGGCCAGCCCAGGCGGAACAGACCAGCCCACAGGGCCGCCAGGAGCGAAAGTCCCGCCAGGGCCATGAACGGCAGTCGCTGACGCGCAAGGGCAATCACGTCTTGAGCTGCGACCTTACGTACTCGCCGATCAATATCGTCGTCGGATACATGACCTCCTCCTCCATCCGCGCGTGAAGAATCAGCTTCTCGGCAAAGCGCGCGATCTCGGGCTTGCCTTCACTCTTCGCGACGGCGACCAGCTTCTGGAGTGCGCCGACGATCGCTTTGTGCTCGGCGAGCATCTGCGGAAGCTCGGCCTTCAGCTTGTCGGTCATCGCGAGCACCTGACGCATTTCCGGCGTGACCTTTCCCGCGGCGAGGGCCGGGAGGAGTCCGAGCGGCGGGAGCGCATACTCCTCTTCGTGCACGAAGTGCTGGTGCAAGAAAGTCGCGACCGTGCGCGCCGCTTCGCCCACCGTGCCCGGCATCTTCATGGCCTTGATCAGGTCCGCACGGAGCTCTTCATGCTCCGCCTTCAACGTTTGGGG
>CAYRZF010000167.1:0-2859 GCA_964428805.1 uncultured bacterium
CCGTCCCCGTCAATGTGCCCTCGGCGAGGGGACCGCCCCGGTGGGGACAGACGTGGTTGATCGCGTAGATCTGCCCCTCCACGTTGAAGAGAGCCATCGGCTTGTCAAACGGACCCACGACCAGCTTCCCCGTCCCGGCCGGCACCTCAGAGAGGTCAGCGACCTTCACGAACGGCACGGCCATCCTTATCGCTCACCAACGACGAAGTGGAGCCCTGCCAGCTTGAGGCGGATGGCGTCCATCTCGTCCTTTCCCGCCGCCGCCGGGTGCTCGGTGACCAGTCCCAGCGCTGCCTGGAGATGGCCGATGGCCTCCTGGTTGGCCCCCACGGCCACCGCGCCATCGGCCGCGGTCAACAAATACGGGAGCGCCTGCACCCGCCGGTCGCTGTGCGCCCAGTGGTGCGCGAGCTGATCGCAGACCTCTTCGGTCCGCCCCCGGTAGAGCTGCTCCAGCACCTCGGCGGCTCGCCTGTGGCGCGTCTGGCGCTCCGACTGGAGGAGCGCGCCATAAGCGACCTCCTGGCTTAACACATGGCGGAATGCGAGGCTGGCCACCGGGCCCTCGGCCTGGCGGTCCAGAAAGCCCCTCCGCTCGACCAGTGCCAGATCCTCCTCGAAGCGATCCCCGGAGACCAACGCGCGCAGGTGGGCCAGCGGAAACTGCTTGCCGAGCACGGCGGCGTCGGCCAGGAGCTCGCGCGCGGAAACTAGCAGCCGATCGATCCGGGAGGAGATCAGGGCGTTGATGGTCGGCGGGATGACGCTTTCCGCCCCCTGGCGAAGGTCGTACGCCCCATGATCAAGCAGCAGGTCTCCCCGCTCCCTGAACGCCCGCACGAGCTCCTCGACGTAGAACGGGTTCCCCTCCGAACGCGCCGACACGGTCCGCCGCAAGCGGTCGCTCGCGGGGTACGGCTCCACCTGGGCATCCACCAGGGCGTAAATGTCTTCCGCCGAGAGCGCTTTCAGGACCACCTCCCGGGCGCGCCCGAGCTCCAGGTTGCTGCCCGCGAGAGGGAGGCGGGAAGTCAGCAGGAGCATGAGGCGAAGGCTCCGGGCCTCAAGCGCCAGATGCCGAAGCAGTTCCTCCGACGAAGGATCGAGCCACTGGAGGTCCTCGATCACGAGAAGCATGGGCGCCCGCCGGCACTCCTCCTTCACCCACTCCGTCACCGCCTCGCGCAGCCGATCCCTCCGGTCGTCCGGCGCGCGGGTCTGCTGCTGCGAGGGGGTCTCGTAGGACGTTCCCAGGATCGAGAAGATTTCGGGGGCGAGGCCCGCTAGGTCCGGCGAGAGGTCCCACAGCCGGCGATGGAGATGGTCGCGCGTGGCCGAGAGATCGGCGGCCGGATCAATGCCGGCCAATCGGCGGAGGAGTTGGCGGAAGACGAAGTAGGCCGCGCCCCGCGTGTGGGAGAGAGCCGCCCCCTCAATCCGATCCGTGATTCCCAGGCTTCGCTGGAACTCGAAGGCAAGCCGCGACTTGCCGATGCCGGGCTCCCCCACCAGACAGATCGCCTCTCCGTGCCCAGTACACACGCGCTCCCAGCACTCACCGAGGGCGAGGAGCTCGGCCTCTCGCCCTCGGAAGGGGGAGACGCCGCGCCGCAACGAGGCCTCCAGGCGAGAGACGACCGTCCCCTCCCCTTCCAGCACATAGGCCTCCACCGGGTCGGGCACGCCGCGCACACGCATGGGACCCAGCGAGCGGAAGCGGAAGTACCCTTCGCCGAGGCGATAGGTCGGGGCCGCCACCAGGACCGCCCCGGGGTCCGCCGCCTGCTGCATCCGCGCGGCGAGGTTTGTCGTCACCCCCTGGGCGGTGTAGTCCATCCTGAGGTCGTCTCCGATCGCACCCACGATGACGGGACCACTATTGAGCCCGAGCCTCACCTGGAACGAGAGCCCCTTGTCACGGCGAAGCGCCGCCGCATACTCCCCGAACCCCCGCTGAATCTCCAGCGCCGCGTGCAGCGCCCGCCGGGCGTGGTCCTCGTGGGCGATCGGCGCCCCGAAGAGCGCCATGATGCCGTCTCCGGTGAACTGGTTGACGGTCCCTTCCCAGTGATGGACGGCATCAAGCATCAGCTGGAAGGCCCCGTCCATCACCGCGTGAAATTCCTCGGGATCAAGGGCGCCGGCCAGCTCGGTCGAGCCCTGGACGTCCACGAAGAGGACAGTGACCTCCTTGCGCTCGCCTCGGAGGGCCCGACCCTCGGTAAGGATGCGTTCCGCTAGGTGGTGAGGAGTGTAGGAAACCGGGGCACGCGCGTCGCGCGTCCCAGTGGAGGGAGTCGCGGATAGGGCCGCCCCGCAGCCGTCGCAGAAGCGGGCGCCGGGAGGCGCGCTCCGGCCGCAGGAGGGGCATCGCGCCTCCAGCCTCCCACCGCAGGCATTGCAGAAGCGCGCGCCCTCCCGGTTGTCCTGACCGCACGCGGGGCAGTTCATGTCCTGGCTACTCCTCGCGCAGCCCCGCGTCCACGGCGCTGGCGAGCGTCGTGGCGAGATTCCAGTAGGCCGCCACCCCGATCATCTCTAGTATTTCGTCTTTGGAGAAGCCGGCACGCTCCATCTCGCGAAAGTCTCCCGGCTTCAACCCCTGAGGGTCGCGCGCCGCCCGAAGCGTGAACTCGACGAATCGCCGTTCCCGCTCAGCGAGGGGGAGCGCAGCAGGCGCTTGGCACATGTTATCGAGAGCCGCGTCATCGAACCCGAGCTTTACCAAGAACTTTCGGCTTGTGTCGAAGCACACACGACATCCTTTGGCATGGGCGATCAGCATTCCGGCAATGCCCTGAGCCGTCCCGAAGCGGTTCGGAATGGGGATCAACTCCTGATAAGCCTGGACCCAGGCCT
>CAYRZF010000168.1:0-2795 GCA_964428805.1 uncultured bacterium
AACGTCACCGTCCGGAACATCATCACCAGCATGCGATGGATGTCCTCCATCGACTGGCCCCAGTTCTTCGAGAGCGTCAGCCTGGTGGACGAGGCCCTCCGCACCGCTGCCGGGTTCGCCGCCATGGATTTCACGACCCGCAACGAGTACCGAGCCCGGATCGAGTTGCTCTCCCGGGGTTCGGGGCGATCGGAGATCGAGGTGGCGCGCGAAGCGGTGCTCCTGGCCGGAAGCGCAGGCCAGGAGAGCGGACACGCCTCCTCCGAGAAGCGGCCGAGCGAGCTGAGGCTTCCCGGTGTTCCCGAGCGCGCCGAGGAGGACCCGGGGTACTACATCGTCGCCGGGGGCCGGAGGGCTTTCGAGAGGCATCTGGGGTTTCGCGTCCCCTTGCGAATCCGGCTCCGCCGCGCCTATCGCGCCCATGCGATGACCGGTTACCTGGGAGGGATCGCGGCCCTCACCGCCCTCCTGCTCTGCGGCCTTCTGTACCTTACCTGGACCGCTGGGGCGGCCTCATGGATCCTCATCCTGCTCGGGATCCTCGGCCTGGTGCCCGCTTCGGATATCGCGGTGTCGCTCGTCCACCGCCTGGTTCCGTTTCTCGTTCCACCCAGGCTGCTCCCCAAGCTCGAGCTCGCCCAGGGCGTGCCCCCGGAGCTTCGGACCCTGGTCGTCGTGCCCACGCTGCTCACGCGCCGGACCGACATCGAGGGGCAGATCGAGCGGCTCGAGGTGCACCATCTCGCGAATCCCGAAGGCCATCTCCACTTCGCCCTCCTCACGGACTGGGCGGATGCGACCGATGAGAGGATGCCCGGCGACGAGGATCTCCTTGCCGCGATGGCCGACGGCATCGCGCAGCTCAACGTGCGCTATGGGAGTCCTTCCGGCGGCGGGGAGCGGTTCCTTCTGTTGCATCGCCGGCGTCTCTGGAACGAGAAGGAAGGCAAGTGGATCGGCTGGGAGAGGAAGCGCGGGAAGCTCCATGAGCTGAACCGGCTTCTTCGCGGCGCCGAGGACACCACGTTCGTTCCAATCAACGGTCAGCCGCCCACGGTGCCGCAGGGCGTTCGCTACGTCATCACCCTGGATGCCGACACCCGGCTTCCCAGGGGAAGCGCCCGCCGCCTGGTCGGGGCGATGGCGCACCCGTTGAACCGGCCGCGCTTCGATCCCCGAAAGGGACGTGTCGTCGAGGGCTACGCGATCCTGCAGCCCCGGCTCACGCCGTCCTTGCCGACGGGCCCGGCAAGCACAACCTATCAGCGGATCATCTCGGGCCCCGGAGGTGTGGATCCTTACGCGGCCGCGGTCTCCGATGTGTATCAGGACCTCTTCGGTGAGGGGTCGTACACGGGAAAGGGGATCTACGACATCGATGCCTTCGAGGCGGCCCTCGAAGGGAAGGTGCCGGAGAACGCGCTCCTCAGCCACGATCTCTTCGAGAGTTCGTTCGCGCGCGCCGGGCTGGCGACCGATGTGGATCTCTTCGAGGAATTCCCCACCAACTACGAGGTGGCCGCCCGCCGCCACCATCGATGGGTGCGGGGTGACTGGCAGCTCCTGCCCTGGATCCTGGGCCACGCGCGCGACGTCGCGGGCGACAAACAGAGCGCCCGCATCCCCACTCAGGGCCGCTGGAAGATGGTGGACAATCTCCGCCGGAGCCTCCTTGCACCCTCAGCGTTTCTGGTCGCGGTGACGGCATGGATCCTCCCGGCCGTTTCTCCACTCTTGTGGACCGGTCTGTTCGTCGGATCCGTCGTGGTGCCGGCCGTGATCCCGGTTCTCGACGGCCTCATCCCCCGGCGCTGGGGGTTCTCCAAGCGAAGCCACCTGGGCGCCGTGGGCCACGACATCTTCGTGGCCCTGTCGCAGACACTGCTGGCCATCGCCATGCTGGCCCACCAGACCTGGCTCATGGTGGATGCCATGATCCGCACTCTCGGCCGGCTCTATGTCACGAAACGAAACCTCCTCGAGTGGGTGACGGCCGCGCAGGCGGGCTACGGAGCCGACCTGAGGCTCCGGGTCTTCTACTGGCACCTCCGCTGGGGCGTGCTCCTGGCCGCTGGAGCCGGCACGCTCTTCGTCGTGCTCAAACCGCGAGCCTGGCCCGTGGCCGGGCCGTTCGTTCTCCTCTGGTTGTTGTCGCCCATCCTCGCCTGGCGCATCAGCGTCCCACCGAAGATCGCGAAGTCACAGGTTCTCTCCTCCGAGGAGACACGCACCTTGCGGCTCATCGCCCGCCGGACCTGGCGCTTCTTCGAGGCGTTCGTGGACCAGGAGGATCACGCCCTTCCGCCGGACAACTTCCAGGAGGACCCCGAGTCCGTCGTGGCCCACCGCACGTCGCCGACGAATCTGGGTCTCTATCTGCTCAGCACGACGGTCGCGCATCGGTTCGGCTGGATCGGGGTTCTGGACACGGCGGGGCGACTCGAGACAACGCTGGTGACCATGACCGGCCTGCACCGGGTCCGCGGTCACTTCGTCAACTGGTACGACACCCGCAACCTCCAGCCTCTGGAACCGATGTACATATCCACCGTGGACAGCGGCAATCTCGCCGGTCACCTGATCGCCGTGGCCCAGGCGTGTCGTGAGCTCATGCATCGGCCCCTGTTCGGCCCGGAGATCTCCGAGGGGATCCTGGACGCTCTTCAGCTCGTTCTCGATGCGGTTGCGAAGGCCGGGCATCCACCACGCGCTCAGATGACCACGGCGGCACAGTTGCGCGAGGCCATCGAGACGATGTCGGCACTTTTGAAGGATCCCCCGACGTCCCTTCCCGA
>CAYRZF010000169.1:0-2775 GCA_964428805.1 uncultured bacterium
TCGTCAGGATCGCGGCGCTGGAGATGCACCCGCTGGACACCCACTCGCGCGCCGAGCTCCTCAGGGCGAAGGCGGGGCTCGGCTTCTGCAACATCACCAAGTGCTGCACCGAGGTGTGCCCCGAGCACATCAAGATCACCGACAACGCCATCATCCCGCTCAAGGAGCGGGTGGTGACCGAGTACTACGACCCCGTCGCCTGGGTCGTCCGCAAGCTCACCGGCTCAAAATAGTGTCCGGGCTCGCTGGCACCCTGTGAAGATCCGAACGCTCGTAGATGGGGGCCGAGAGCCCACCGGCCAGAATGCCTGGCAAAGGAGGAGGTGAATCCATGCCTCACGTACTGATCCGGCATAAAGTTGAAAACTATACCAACTGGAAGTCTGCGTTCGATGCGCACAAGGCCATGCGCAAGGCCGGCGGCGAAAAGACATACCAGATCTTTCACGCCGCCGACGATCCCAATAACCTCGTGCTCCTCTTCGAATGGGATAATCTGGACAATGCCCGCCGGTTTCTAGAATCCCTGGATTTGCGCCAGGCGATGCAGAAGGCCGGTGTTTCGGACCAGCCTGACGTTTACTTTCTAAAAGAAGGTCAACGAGGGTCCGTGTAATTGACAAAGGCGACTTGGCCCGCCCTGCTGGCGCGAGTGCAAATGTGAGCGGCCTTCGATACCTCCCGACTCCATGAAGATCCACGAGTACCAGGCCAAGGCGATCCTGAGAGAGTTCGGCGTCCCCGTGCCAGCCGGCGAGGTGGCCGACACTGCGGCGGCTGCCCGGGCCATCGCCCAAAAACTCGGCGGGCGCGTCGTGGTGAAGGCCCAGATCCACGCCGGGGGGCGAGGCAAGGGCGGCGGGATCAAGCTGGCTGATGATCCTGCGGGCGCCGAGGCCGCCGCGCGCCAGATCCTCGGGATGAGGCTCAAGACGCCTCAGACGCCTCCCGAGGGGATCGAGGTGAAGCGCGTTCTGGTGGAGGAAGCCTCGCCCATCCGCCAGGAACTCTATCTCTCTGTCACGCTGGATCGGGCCCGGGCCACTCCGGTCGTCATGGCTTCAGAAGCCGGCGGCATGGAGATCGAGGAGGTGGCGGCCGGGTCTCCCGAGAAAATTCTCCGCGAGTGGGCCGATCCCGCGCTCGGGCTCCAGGGCTTCCAGGCCCGGGCCCTCGCGTTCGGCCTCGGGCTCTCCGGCGACCTCTTCAAGGCCGCCGTCGCCCTCATCCTGAACCTCTACCAGTGCTTTCTCGCCAAGGACTGCTCGCTGGCCGAGATCAACCCCCTCGTGGTCACCGCCGACGGCCGCCTCCTGGCGCTGGACGCCAAGCTCAACTTCGATGACAACGCCCTCTACCGCCGGAAGGACATCGTCGCCTTCAGGGACCTCAACGAGGAGACCCCGCTCGAGGTGGAAGCCTCCAAGTACAGCCTCAATTACATCAAGCTCGACGGCAACGTCGGCTGCATGGTGAACGGGGCGGGGCTCGCCATGGCCACGATGGACATCATCAAGCTGGCCGGTGGGGAGCCCGCCAACTTCCTGGACGTCGGCGGCGGCGCCTCGCCGGAGCAGATCGAGAATGCCTTTCGTATCCTGATCTCGGATCCGAAGGTGAAGGCGGTCCTCATCAACATCTTCGGCGGGATCCTTCGGTGTGATCGGCTGGCCGAAGGCGTGATCTCCGCGGTCAGGAAGCTGGACGTCAAGATCCCGGTGGTGATCCGCATGGAGGGGACCAACGTGGAGCTGGGGCGGAAGATGCTGGCCGAGTCCGGCCTCAACTTCACGAACGCCGACGGCATGGGCGACGCCGCCCAGAAGGCCGTGCGCCTCGCTCAGCCATGAGCATTCTCGTCAACCGCGAGACGCGCGTTGTCGTCCAGGGGATCACGGGCAAGGAAGGCTCCTTCCACGCCCTCCGGTGCAAGGAGTACGGAACTCAGGTCGTTGGAGGAGTGACGCCAGGGAAAGGTGGTACCACGCACGAGGGGTTCGCGGTCTTCAACACGGTGGAGGAGGCGGTCAAGGGGGAGGGCGCCAACTGCGCGCTCATCTTCGTGCCCCCGGCCGCGGCCGCCGACGCCATCATGGAGGCCGCCGACGCCGGGGTCGCGCTGATCGTATGCGTCACCGAGGGCATCCCCACGCTGGACATGGTCCGCGCCAAGGCATACCTGAAGGACCGCTCGAGCCGGCTCATCGGCCCCAATTGCCCGGGCCTCATCTCGCCCGGGAAGGCCAAGGTCGGGATCATGCCGGGTCACATCCACAAGGAAGGGCACATCGGGGTCATTTCCCGGAGCGGCACGCTCACGTACGAGGTGGTCCACCAGCTCACCCAGCGGGGCATCGGCCAGTCCACGTGCGTCGGGATCGGCGGCGACCCGGTCATCGGGACCAACTTCATTGATGCCCTCCAGCTCTTCCAGGCCGATCCGGAGAGCCGGCTGATCGTTCTCATCGGCGAGATCGGAGGCACCGCTGAAGAAGAAGCCGCCGCGTATATCAAGGCCCACGTCACCAAGCCCGTGGTGGGCTTTATCTGCGGCCAGACCGCGCCGCCCGGGCGCCGGATGGGGCATGCGGGGGCGATCATCGCGGGTGGCAAGGGGACCGCGGCGGAGAAGATGGCGGCGCTGGGCGCGGCCGGGGTTACCCTGGTGAAGAGTCCCGCCGAGATGGGCGCTACGGTTGAGCGCGTGTTGAAGGGCTAGGCGTGGGCATCGAGCGCACGCTGGTCATCGTGAAGCCCGACGCCATCGCCAAAGGC
>CAYRZF010000170.1:0-2671 GCA_964428805.1 uncultured bacterium
ACAAGGGGTTGCGCTCCTTGACTCGAGGCCGGCCGCCCTCTATACTGAGGCAGTTTGTTAGGCGTCTATATCCCTTTGCCCCATGAACCCGACTAAACAGGATCCCAGCGCGTCGCCCGTCACGGAGGAAGCTGTCCTCGAGGTCCTGCGGGGTATCCAGGCCCCGGATCTCGGCAAGGACATCGTGAGCCTCGGCATGGTCAAGGACATGGCCATTCAGGGCGGGGCGGTCTCGTTCACTCTTGCCTTCACGACGCAACCCGCGATGGCGAAGGCCGAGATGCACAGTCAGGCGCGCAAGCTGGTCTCCCAGTTGCCCGGGGTGTCGGACGTGAAGGTGGCGATGGGATCCGGGGCTCAGACCGCGGGCCGCCCCGCGCAAGCCGCGGCCGAACCTCCCAAGCAGGATCTCATCCCCGAGGTGAAACACACGATCGCGGTCTCCTCCGGGAAGGGCGGGGTGGGGAAGTCCACCGTCGCCGTCAATCTCGCGCTGGCGCTCCGCGAGGCCGGCGCCACCGTGGGGCTCGTGGACGTGGATGTGTATGGCCCCGACATCCCGATGATGATGGGGGCGCGCGGCAAGCCGGGGATGTTCGAAAACCGTATCATCCCCGTGGAGAGCTACGGCATCAAGCTCATCTCCATCGGCTTCTTCGTCGCGCCGGGGGAGGCCATCATCTGGCGGGGCCCGATGATTCACTCGGCCGTCCAGCAGTTTCTCAAGGACGTCATGTGGGGGGAGCTCGACTACCTGGTCTTCGACATGCCCCCCGGCACCGGCGATGCTCAGCTCTCGCTCTCGCAGGTCATCCCGCTCTCGGGCGTCGTCATGGTGACGACCCCGCAGGACGTGGCGCTCCTCGACGTGCGGAAGGCGATCGCCATGTTCAGGAAGCTCAACGTCCCGATCCTCGGGGTGGTGGAGAACATGAGCGTCTTCGCCTGCCCGCACTGCGGGGCGGAGACCCCGATCTTCGGCGAGGGCGGGGGAAAGAAGATCGCCGACGAGATGGGGGTGCCGCTCCTGGCCGAGGTTCCCATTGATCCGGAAACTCGAAAGGGCGGGGACGAAGGGCACCCGATTCTCCTACGGAATCCGGATTCGGTGCAGGCCGCGGCGTTCCGCAAGCTGGCGGCGGTCGTGGCCGAACGGGTCAAGACGCTGTCGGTGCTGAAGTTGCCCAAGATCAGTTAGAGGGTCGGCGCCACGCCTGACCGCATGGTCGTCCTGCCGATCTTCCCGCTCCCGGAGCTGACGTTCTTCCCCCACACGCTCCTGCCGCTCCACATCTTCGAGGCGCGCTACCGCGCCATGGTCTCGGACTGTCTGGCCCGGGACCGGCGCCTGGCGGTGGTGGGGCTCAAGCCCGGCTACGAGGCGGCGTACGACGCGAAGCCCGCGGTGTACCCGGTGGCCGGCGCCGGCGAGATTGTCCAGTGGGAACGGCTGGCCACCGGACGCTTCAACATCCTGCTCCGCGGCGATGGCCGGATCCGGATCGAGGCTGAGCTGCCGACAGATACCCTCTACCGGGTGGTGCGCGCTCGGGTGCTCGAGGACGAGGTCCCCGAGGGAACCGACCCGCTCGCCGCCGAGGCCCAGCGGGTGACGGCGGCGTGTCTCAGCGTGCTCAAGGCTCAAGGCCACCTCTCCCCCCAGGTCGAAGAGGCTCTCCGCTCGGCCAGGGGCCCGGGTGTGGTGGCGGATCAGATTGCGTCGGCGGTGATCCCGGATCCCGCCATGAGGCAGGAGCTGCTGGAGACGCTCGACGTCCGCCGCCGGCTCGAGCGGCTGGCCGCCGCGCTGGACGACATGCTGCGCCGAGTCGGCTGATGCGCCGTGGCTGGCTCCTGCTCCTTGCGGTCCTGGCCCTCCCCGTCGCGGTGCACGCGGCGGGATGGGGGTGGATGGGGGTCAGGATCCGTGATCTCTCCGAGCAGGAGATGGAGGAGATCTCCCTCAGGCACGGGATCCGGGAAGGCTACGGGGCGCTGATCGTGGAGGTGCTCCGCGACACTCCGGCCGCCCAGTCCGGCCTCAGGAGCGGCGATCTCGTCGTGGCTTTCAAGGATGGGCCGGTGGTGGACACGCGCTCCCTTCAGCGGCTCGTGGCGGGAACGCCGGTGGGGGAAGAGGTCTCTCTCACCGTTCTCCGGGGAAATGAAGGCCGTCAACGCCTCCGGGTCCAACTCGGGAGCATGCCGCCTGAGGTCGTGGCCGAGCGAATCGCCGCGGAGTTCGGCTTCCTGCTGCAGGAGTCGTCCTCCGACGCGGACGGCGGGGCCCGGCTGGCGGCCGCTTCCACAGTGGCCATGGTGCTCAAGGGAAGCCGGGCTGAGCAGGGAGGCCTGAAGATCGGGGACCTGATCGTGGAAATCAACGGGCGTCCGGTCCTCTCCCGCGAGGCCTTGAAGGAAGCCCTCGCGGCCGCGACGCTCGATCAGCCGCTCAGGTTGGCCGTCAAGCGCGAGGGCGAGCGGCTGGCCCTGACCCTGGCCCCGGCAAGCCCAAGAATTCCTTAAAGGACCCCCTTGACAAGCGGGCTGAGTTGCAAATAGGGTAGCGTGTCGCCGTTGTCCCTTACCAGTCCTAAACGCTACCGACTAGAGGAGGAAGGCAGATGAGGGAAACCCCCACCCCCCCCGCGAAGGCAACTCACGACAAGCC
>CAYRZF010000171.1:0-2658 GCA_964428805.1 uncultured bacterium
GTGGACGTGGTGCTGGGGCCGGAGATGAAGTCCACCGGCGAGGTGATGGGGATCGACCGGGACTTCAGGAAGGCCTACGTGAAGTCCCAGCTCTCCGCGGGGTCCCCGCTCCCCACGTCGGGGAAGGTCTTCCTCTCGGTGAAGAACCGGGACAAGCGTGCGGTGGTGCAGATCGCCAAGCGGCTGGCCGAGATGGGGTTCAACCTGGTGGCCACCCAGGGAACCGCCAAGGTCCTGACGCGGCACGGGATGAGCGTGGAGGTCATCCACAAGGTCGGGGAGGGGTGGCGCCCCAACATCGTGGACCTGATGAAGCGTGGCGAGATCGCCCTCGTGTTCAACACGCCCGAAGACGGCCGCGCCCGGAAGGATTCGTACCTGATCCGCCGGACGGCGGTCATGCAGAACATCCCGTACTACACCACCGTAGATGGCGCCCAGGCGGCCATCGGGGGCATCGAGACGCTCCTCAAGAGCGAGCTGGGCGTCCAGTCCTTGCAGGAGTACCATGCCGCCCCGTGACCCCAAGGAGCGCCTGATCGTCGCCCTCGACGTGGAGGGCCTGGCCCAGGCCAAGTCGCTGCTCGACAGGCTCCAGGGCGTCGTCGGCACCTACAAGATCGGCTCCCAGCTCTTCACGGCCTCGGGCCCAGCCGCGGTCGAACTGGTAAAGAAGCGAGGAGGCTCGGTCTTCCTGGATCTCAAGTTCCACGACATCCCCAATACGGTGGCGGGCGCGGTGCGCGAAGCCGCGCGGCTGGGCGTCAGCATGCTGAACGTCCACGCCTCGGGGGGAACCGCCATGCTGAAGGCCGCGGCTGAGGCCGCCCGGGAAGCCGCCCGCGAGTTCAACATAGCCAAACCGCTCTGCCTGGCAGTGACGGTGCTGACCAGCCTCGATCGCGCGCTCCTCCAGCGGGAGCTCGGCGTGGCGGTCTCGGTAGAAGGTCACGTGCTCCATCTCGCCGGACTCGCGAAAGCCGCCGGACTCGACGGAAGCGTCTGCTCCCCTCAGGAGATCAGGACCGTCCGAAACGCCCTCGGGCGGGAGTGGATCATCGTCACACCGGGCGTGAGACCGACGGGCAGTGGAGCCGGGGACCAAGCCCGAGTCTCGACCCCGGAACAGGCGATCAGCGCCGGCGCCGACTACCTCGTGGTTGGGCGCCCGATTACGGGCGCGCCTGAACCCGCGGCCGCCGCGATCGCCATTTTGAAGGCGATGGCGCGGGCATGACGCCGGAAGAAGTCCTTGCCCTCTACGAGGCGACCGGCGGCCTCCTGAGGGGTCACTTTCTCCTCAGCTCGGGGCTTCACTCCGACGTCTATCTCCAGAGCGCGGTGGTCCTCCAGCACCCGGCCCACGCCGAGACGCTCTGCCGGGAGTTGGCCACACCGTTCAAAGGTGACGGCGTCCAGGTCGTCTTGGCGCCGGCCATCGGCGGGATCCTCGTGGCCCACGAGGTGGCGCGGGATCTCCACGCGCGGTGTCTCTTCGCCGAGCGCGAGGACGGCATGATGCGCCTCCGGCGGGGCTTTGCCATCCAGCCGGGGGAGCGCTGCCTCGTGGTGGAAGATGTGGTCACCACGGGCGGCTCCACCCGGGAGGTCATCAAGGTGGTGGAAGATGCCAAGGGCACGCTGGTGGGTGTCGGCACCCTGATTGATCGAAGTGGCGGGACCGCGACCTTCCCCGCGAAGAAGGCCGCCCTCGCCACGCTCTCGGTGCCCACGTACAAGCCGGAGGACTGCCCGCTCTGCAAGACCGGCACTGCCGCGGTGAAACCCGGAAGTCGAACCATGCCGAAGAGGTAATGCCGAAGAAGGCACCCCGGCTTCCAGATGTTGATGCCATCCCCTTCGCCCACAGCAGCGAGAGCGAGTTCGCCCGGCTCCTCACGTTCTACGGGGTCCGGTGGCACTACGAGCCCACCACCTTCCCGCTCGAATGGGACGACCAGGGGCGGGTGACCGAGGCCTTCACCCCTGACTTCTATCTCCCGGACCACGACCTCTACATCGAGCTGACGACGAAGGAGCAGCGCTTGATGACCGCCAAGCACCGGAAGATCCGGAAGGCCCAGGCGCTGCATCCGGACCTCAAGATCCGGCTCCTCTCGCGCAAGGACTGCCTCGCGCTGGCGCGCAGGTTCGGCTGGCGCAAGAGCACGACGGACAATCCTCGGACATGACGCTCTACGACGATCTCGAGGCGATCCTGCTGGACGAGGAAGCGATCCAGGCCGAGGTCCGCCGCTTGGGGGAGCAGATCTCCAAGGACTACGCCGACCGCCAGCCGCACCTCATCGGCGTTTTGAAGGGTTCCATCGTCTTCCTCTCGGACCTCATCCGGACCCTCACGGTGCCTGTCACGCTCGACTTCATCTCGATCTCCCCCTACGGGACCACGACGCCCTCGGGGGTGGTGAGGATCCGGAAGGACCTGGACGACCCGATCGAAGGACGAGACGTGATCGTTGTTGAGGGGATCATCGACACCGGCCTCACCCTCTCCTACCTGATCCGGAACTTCAAGACGCGGAACCCAGCGTCGCTCCGGGTCTGCGCCTTCGTCAACAAGCGCGCCCAACGCATCATCGACCTGACTGTGGATTACGTCGGGCGGGAGATCCCGGACCAGTTCGTCGTGGGTTACGG
>CAYRZF010000172.1:0-2638 GCA_964428805.1 uncultured bacterium
CCAACCACCCCGTGGAGTTCATGGCCGCCCTGCTCACCTCGGAAATGGGGGACACGGACAAGATCGTCAAGTACATCGAAGAATGCCGCGCGATGGGGATCCAGGTCCTCCCGCCCGACGTGAACCTCTCCGGCATTCAGTTCAGCGTCGTGGGGGAGACCATCCGGTTCGGGCTCGCCGCCATCAAGAACGTGGGCGAGGCCGCGATCCAGTCCATCGTGACGACCCGCGAGACAAAGGGGCGATTTGCGTCCTTGACCGACTTCTGTGGCCGGGTGGACCTCAGGCTGGTCAACCGACGGGTGATCGAAAGCCTCATCAAAGCCGGCGCCTTCGATTCGCTCGGGCTCTCCCGCTCCCAGCTCATGGTGACGCTGGACCGGGCCATGGAAACCGGCCAGCGCCGCCAGCGCGACCGTCAGGAGGGACAGGGGTCGTTCTTCGATTTGATGGGCGCCGGCGACGGCGCGCCGGCTGGACCGGCGACCCCACCTTCCGCGTCGGAAGAGGAGGCGATCCCCGAGTGGCAGCCGGATCAGCGGCTCGCCTACGAGAAGGAAGTGCTCGGCTTCTATCTCTCCGGCCACCCGCTGGCCCGCTTCCGGGAGGTGGTCGAGCGCCTCGGCGTAACGCCGATCGCCGACCTGGCGCAGCGACCGGTCGCAGCGCGCCTCACCCTCTTCGGCCAGGTCACGGCCCTCAAGGAGATTCCCACGAAGAGCGGTGACCGAATGGCCTTCGCCACCCTGGAGGATATGGGCGGGAGCGTTGAGGTCACGATCTTCCCCGCTCCTTTCAAAGCCGCGGCGGCACTCCTCCGCTCCGGTGAGGCGATCCTGGTCAGGGGCCGGGTGGATGAAACCGAGAAAGGCCGAGTGGTGCTGGCGGAAGACATCCGGGCCGTGGAGGACGTCCTGACGGGAAGGACAGGCGGCCAGGGCCCCCTCGAACGCCCGCGGCCGGCAGACCCGTTCGCCGGACCGGCCGGACCCGAGGCCCAGACCTGCCGGATCCATGTCCTCGCCAACGGCGAGGCATCGAAGCTCCTCGAGTCCGTCAGGCGGCTGGCCGCCCAGCATCCGGGTCCAGTCCCGGTGTTCCTCCATCTCCTGCTCCCCGAGCACGAGGTCGTCGTTCGCGCCAAAGGGGTGTCCGTCGAGCCGACGGACGAGCTGGTGGCGAAAGTCGAAGCCCTCCTGGGGCAGGGGAGCATCCGGGTCGAATATGCCTCCGGCCCCTAGTGGAGCCGGATGATGCATCGGCCACGCATCCTGGTGGTGGAGGACGACGAGATCGTCCGTGACGCGGTGGCCATGATGCTCTGCCTGGACGACCATGAGGTTGTGACCGCCAGCAACCGGGCGGAGGCGCTCGGCCTCCTCGAGCAAGGGTCCTACGACGTCATCGTCAGCGATCTCAGAATCCCCGACCTGGATGGCCCTGTCTTCTACCACGAGCTGAAACAGCGCCGACCGGATGCCCTGCCGCGACTGATCTTCATGACGGGACACGCCTACGCCCCCGAGTACGCCGGCTTTCTCGAAAAAACCGGTGTGCCCCTGCTGGCCAAGCCGTTCACCCCGGAGGCCCTTCGACAGGCCGTCCAGCGGGCGCTCGCCACGCCGTGAGCACCTAGATTTGAAGGCGCCGAGCGCGGCCTGACCTGGTAAGATACGGATCGAATATGCCGGAAGAACTTGCTTTCGAGAAGCCGATCCTCGAGCTGGAAAACCGGATCGCGGAACTCCGCGTCTCGTCGGATCCGCTGGCGGCCCGGGACGAAATCGCCTCGCTCGAGGAGCGGCTCCGCCGCCTCCAGCAGCGAACGTACGCGAATCTGACGCCGTGGCAACGCACCCAGCTCGCCCGTCACCCCAAGCGTCCCCACACGTTGGACTTCTACCGGCTCCTCCTCGAGGATTTCGTGGAGCTCCACGGCGATCGGCTCTTCGGCGACGACAAAGCCATCGTCGGCGGTCTTGCCCGATTCGAAGGCCAATCGGTGGTTGTAATCGGCCAGCAGAAGGGCCGCGACACCCGCGAGAACCTGGCAAGAAACTTTGGCATGCCGCATCCAGAAGGGTACCGAAAAGCGCTCAGGCTGATGAAGCTCGCGGAGAAGTTCGCCAAGCCGATCTTCACGTTCATCGACACGCCGGGCGCGTATCCCGGCCTGGGGGCGGAGGAGCGCGGGCAGGCCGAGGCCATCGCCCGGAACCTCCGCGAGATGGCTGCGCTCCGAACGCCGGTGATCGCCATGGTGACAGGCGAGGGGGGGAGCGGCGGCGCGCTGGCCATCGGGGTCGCCAACCGCGTGCTGATGCTGGAGTACGCGATCTACTCGGTGATCTCGCCGGAGGGGTGCGCCGCGATCCTGTGGGGAGACGCCGGGAAGGCCCAGGAGGCGGCGGAGCTGCTGCGCATCACCGCGCCCGATCTCCAGCGGTTGGGCGTCATCGATGGCATCGTGCCCGAGCCCGTGGGCGGCGCACACCGGAACTGGGAGCAGACCGCAGCGGCTGTGCGCCAAGCCCTCCGGGACACCCTCTGGGAATTGAAGAGTAAAAGCGCGGACCAGCTCGTGAGCGACCGCTACGAGAAGTTTCGCCGGATCGGTGTCTTCGAAGAGACCGCTTAG
>CAYRZF010000173.1:0-2619 GCA_964428805.1 uncultured bacterium
GTTCTACGACGGCCCATCGGACCGGCCGCTTCCGGCCGACCGCCGCAAGCTCTGATGATGATCGACCGCTAAGCCGCAAACCTACGGAGGGGAACAATGAGACGCTTAGGCAAGAGTCGTGGATGGGCGCTTCCTACCATGTTGCTGGTCGTGCTGGCCCTGGGACCGTCAGAGGTGGGGAGCCAAAAGCCCGAAGCTGCCATTCGGCTGGGTTTGATCCCCACCGAGGACGCGCGGGCAGCGGTGAAAGACTCCGAGAACATGATCGACGCACTCGAACGGCGCCTCGGGATGAAGGTCAAGGTCTTCGTGGCGACGGACTATACTGGCGTCACAGAGGCCCTGAAGTTTAAGAAGCTCGACGTCGCGTTCCTGGGTCCGTTTGGCTACATTCTGGCGCGCGATGTCGCCAACGCCGGCGTGGAGGTCTTCGCCAGCCCGGTGAAGGCGGAGACGGGAGAGGCGGGGTACCGTTCCGTTTGTATCGCCCGGGCGGACCGCCCGATCAAGACGCTGCGAGATTTCCGGGGGACGACGTTTTCCTTCACCGACCCGGCCTCAACCTCCGGGAACTTGATCCCCCGGTACATGTTCAAGAAGGCCGGCCTTGAGCCGGAGAAGGATTTTAAGGCCGTGATGTTCTCCGGTGGGCACGACGCTTCGGCCCTGGCGGTGGCCAACGGGAAGGTGGACGGCTCCTGCTTCAGCGACGAAGCGTGGTCCACCCTCACCAAGAAGGGCGTGATCAAGCAGGAAGAGCTGCGGGTCATCGCGAAGTCCGACCTGATCCCGGGGAACCCCATGGTGTGGCGGGAGGACCTGTCCCCCGAAACCAAGGGGAAGGTCCGAGCTGCCTTCCTGGCGTTGAAGGATGTCAACATGTCCACGCTGGGGCGGATCTCCCACTTCATCGAGTACTCGGACAAGCAGTTCGACGGCCTTCGCGACATCGTCAAGGAGATGAAGATCGACCTCAAGAAGCAAAAGTAGGAGAGTCCCGCAGGGGGGGCTGCAAGGGAATGGGGCATCTCCTGGAGCTACGGGGCCTTACCAAGAGCTACCGGCCGGGGATCGATGCCTTGCGCGGGGTGCACTTGGCTGTGGACCGGGGTGAATTCGTCGTCATCCTGGGGCCGAGCGGTGCGGGCAAGTCCACCCTCATGCGCTGCATTAACCGGTTGGTGGTTCCCACAACGGGCGAGGTCGTGTTTCAGGGGAAATCCCTGGGTGCCGCCCGCCGGGACCTTCGAGCGGCACGGCGCCACATCGGGATGATCTTTCAGCAGTTCAACTTGGTCAAGCGGCTTTCGGTGCTCACGAACGTTCTGGCCGGACGAACAGGCTACAAGTCCACGCTGTCGGTCCTCTGCTACCACTTCACGCGGGAGGAGCGAGCCCTGGCGATGGAAAGCCTGGCTCGCGTGGATCTCGCGGACAAGGCACACCAGCGAGCCGACACGCTCAGCGGCGGCGAGCAACAACGGGTGGGTATCGCCCGCGCCCTGGTTCAGGAGCCCCAACTGATCCTCGCCGACGAGCCCGTGGCGAGCCTGGACCCAAAGATTGCCCGGAATGTCCTCGGCTACTTGAAGCGAATCAATCAAGAGGTGGGGATCACGGTCCTCTGTAACCTGCACCAGGTAGAGTACGCGCGCGAGTTCGGCGACCGGGTGGTGGGGCTCTCCCGCGGGCGCATCGTGCTGGACGGGCGCGTGACGGATCTGACCCCGGCGGTGCTCGCGGAGATTTACGAGGGTGGCGCCGCCAATGACGAAGGGGCCTGACGTGGCCGAGCAGGGGACGCTCTCTCGCATTCCCCCCGGCGAGGTCTCGAAGACCGGCGCTTGGATCCGGAACTCAGCTATCGCGGTCTTCGCTCTCGTCGTCCTGGGCTGGAGCGCTGAGGGAGTGGACTTGCGACCCGGGGAATTCCTGGCGGGAATTCCGTCCATCGTCCGCTACCTCTCCCACATGTTCCCGCCCAACTTCCCCTATGCCCTTCAACTGGTCCAGCCGACCATCGAGACGATCCAGATCGCGATCTGGGGAACGCTGCTCGCCGTCGTGGGATCCCTGCCCTTGGGCATCCTCGCGGCCAGCAATCTGACCCCTCACCCCATGCTCTATCAAGTGGCGCGGTTCCTTTTGAACACCTGCCGCGGGGTCTCCGAGTTAGTGTTTGCCCTCATCTTCGTCGCCGCCGTCGGCCTGGGTCCGTTTCCGGGCGTCCTGGCCCTGGCGGTTCACAACGCGGGGATGCTGGGGAAATTCTACGCGGAAGCGATCGAGGCGGTCGATCCGGGTCCGATCGAAGCGCTCGAGGCCGCCGGGGCGAACCGCCTCCAGACGATCGCCCTGGCCATACTGCCGCAAGTCCTGCCCGAGTTTGTCGGCTTCAACCTCTATCGCTTCGAGGTCAGCATCCGATCGGCGACCGTGCTCGGGCTCGTCGGCGCTGGCGGCATTGGCTTCCATCTGATCTCGAGCATCCGCCTGTTCCAGTATCAGGACACCGCAGTGGTGCTGATCATGATTCTTGCGATGGTGGTGGCGTCCGACCGGCTTTCGAGCTACGTCCGCTCGAAGATCATTTGATTTAACGGAGATGAGATCATGGGC
>CAYRZF010000174.1:0-2570 GCA_964428805.1 uncultured bacterium
GTAGGCCTCGCTCATGTAGCGTCTGAGCTCGGCCGTGATTTTCGCCTCCTCCCAGGTGAACTGCTGGATGTTCTGGGTCCACTCGAAGTAGGAGACCGTGACCCCGCCGGCGTTGGCGTAGATGTCCGGGAGGATGGGGATGCCGCGCTCTGTGAGGATCTCGTCGGCCTCGGGCGTGGTGGGCGCATTGGCGGCTTCGACGAGATACCGTGCGCGCACGTCCCGGGCGTTTTCCTTGGTGATCACGCCGCCCAGGGCGGCAGGGATCAGCACGTCCACGTCGGAGACCAGGAGCTCAGCGTTCGAGATCGAATCCACGCCGGGAAAGCCCGCGACGGTCCTGGTGCGCCGCGCGTGCTCGACGAGCTTGGGGACGTCGAGCCCCTCGGGGTTCGTGATGCCTCCGCGATGGTCGCTGACGGCGACCACCTTGGCCCCCGCCTCGTGGAGGAAGCGGGCGGTCCAGGAGCCCACGTTGCCGAAGCCCTGGATGGCACAGCGCTTTCCCCGAATCTCGCCGCCGCCCACGTCCTTCAAGAACTCTTCCATGGCGAAGAGCACGCCGCGACCGGTGGCCTCCTCCCGCCCCCGGGAGCCGAAGAGGTCCACGGGCTTGCCGGTCACCACCGCGGGGGAGAAGCCGTGGATCTTGGAGTACTCGTCCATGATCCAGGCCATCACCTGGGCGTTGGTGCCCATGTCCGGAGCGGGGATGTCGGTCTGGGGGCCGATGAGGTCGTGGATCTGCTGGACGAAGCGGCGCGTGAGGCGCTCGAGCTCCCGCTCCGAGATCCTGGCCGGGTCCACCGCGATGCCGCCCTTGGCGCCGCCGTAGGGGAGATTGACCACCGCCGTCTTCCACGTCATCAGCGAGGCCAGGCCGAGGGCCTCGTCCATGTCCACTGCGGGGTGGTAGCGGAGGCCGCCCTTCATGGGGCCCCGGCTCCGATCGTGCTGGACGCGGTAGCCGATGAAGGTGCCGAGCTCACCGGAGTCGAGGGAGATGGAAACGTCCACCTTCACTTCCCGGAAAGGCGTGATGAGCATCCTCTCCACGTGCGGGGAGAGGTCCATGACGCGGGCGGCCCGCCGGAAGTAGTAGTTGACCTCCTCGAACCCGGCCATAGGCGGCTATTGTACCCCAATTTTATACTTGACTTGGGCTCCCCGCCTTCGCTATAAAGGCACAGTCTCGGGCCTGCTTTGCCTGGATGCGGAAGTGGCCTGTTTCTTCTAAATTCTTTGGGCAAAACAGTGGGAGGTGGTCGGACTCAAGAGGCTGGGAAGCGGTCAGTAGTGATCAGGGCTAACCCATCTACATCCGAAAGGGAGGGGGATATGAGGAAACTGGTCGCAGTACTGGCTGGAGGGTTATTGGGGCTGGGCTTCCTGGCCCTGATGGCCTCGCCCGCGGATGCAGAGCTCAAGACGTCGATCTCGGGCTCGATCCGTCTGAATGCACACTATACGGATACTATTGGGACGACCGGAAGTGCGGAGGAGGTCGCGCCGACGACGGTCCCGTTCACGGCCGGCCCCGGTAAGCAAAGAGAGTTGGACAACAGCGAAACCCAGATCGATGCCCGCCGGACCCGCCTCCAGCTGGACATGTCGGATACGGTGGGGAACATCAAGCTGTCGGGCCGGTTCCAGGGCGACTTCGACACGGGGGACGGCAACACCAGCACCTCGAACTCCCGGCACTTCAGGATGCGCCTCGGCTGGGGCCAGTGGCAGACTCCGGGAGGCTGGATTGTCAGGTTCGGCCAGATTCGGACCATGGTCTCGGAGTACGGCGATAACCTCTTCGGCGGTGTCGCGGACGCCGATACCGTCGATGAGAACGGCGAGTGGGACCAGCTCCAGGCCCGCCAGGCCGGCGTCAATGTCGGCTGGACCACCAAGATGATGGGCGGTGACTTGCTGGTCGGCGTCGGCGTCGAGAATTCGTCTACCACTCTGCAGACCGCGACCAACGTTTCCACGCAAGCTCCCATCACCCAGGGGACACAGACAGACATTCCAATGTTCGGAGTGGCTGCCCGCTTCCGGACGCCGCTCTTTGCCGTGTTCGCACGGGGCGCGGCTCAGCAGCAGCGGGTCATCTTCTCCACTGGCGCGGGGGGCAACAAGCAGGGCGACACCACGTCCCTGACGGGGTGGCTGGGCGCTATCGGCGCTGAAGTGACCCCCGGGCCTCTGAGGGTCTACGGCCAGTACTACTATGCGGATGGCCTGAACCGGCTCGGCGGAACCTTCAACGATGCGTCGGTGCTGGCAGTGGGAGGCTGTGCGTCTAACCCGGCGGCGGGCCATGCATCGGGATGTGTTGCCGGTGCTGGCCCGGTCCAGTACACGCGCCACATCAGGCCGATCTCGACCCACAACATGCACGGCGGTGCCGCGTACAAGCTGACCAAGGACCTGAAGGTCGAGGCGGTATACCAGCTGCAGGTGGCCACCGCCAACCGGAAGATCTTCGACCTGAGCGCCACGTCCGTGGACAAGAGGGATTTCCAGGCGGTCCACGCGAACATCATCTACGCCTTCTGGACCCGCTTTGACACCGG
>CAYRZF010000175.1:0-2567 GCA_964428805.1 uncultured bacterium
GAAGGCAGATGAGGGAAACCCCCACCCCCCCCGCGAAGGCAACTCACGACAAGCCATCACGACGTAGCTTTCTGAAGAAGGCGGCGGTCGCCGCCGGGGCCGCGGCGGCCTCCACCGTCAGCTTCCCCGCCGTCAAGCGCGCCTCCGCCCAGCAACCGATCACGCTCAAGATGCAGAGCACCTGGCCCACCAAGGAGATCTTCCACGAGATCTTCGAGGCCTGGGCCAAGAAGGTCAACGAGATGGCCCCGGGCCGGCTCAAGATCGACGTGCTCCCCGACAAGGCGGTCGTTCCCGCCTTCGAGTTGATCGAAGCCGTCAGCCGGGGAACTCTGGACGGCGGCCACGGCGTCCCGGCCTACTGGTTCGGCCGGAACCGGGCGGCGAGTCTCTTCGGCACCGGCCCGTCGTTCGGACTGGATGCCGAGGGAATGCTTGGGTGGATTCACTATGGCGGCGGCCAGCAGATGTACAACGACCTAATCCAGAACGTCCTGAAAATGGACGTGGTGTCGTTCTTCCACGGGCCGATGCCCACGCAGCCGTTTGGGTGGTTCTCGAAGGAGATCAAGAAGCCCGAAGACATCAAGGACCTCAGGTACCGGACGGTGGGCCTCTCCGCGGTCCTGTTCCAGGAGATGGGGGCGGCGGTCAAGATCCTGCCCGGCGGCGAGATCATCCCGGCCATGGAGCGGGGCGTCCTCGACGCGGCCGAGTTCAACAACACGACGTCGGACAAGCTGCTGGGCTTCCCTGATGTCAGGAAGATCTACATGGTCCAGAGCTACCACCAGCCGTGCGAGTACCTCGAGCTGATGTTCAACAAGACGAAGTTCGACTCGCTGCCGAAGGACCTCCAGAACATCATCAAGTACGCGGCGATGGCCGAGTCGGCGGATTTCACCTGGAAGTTCTACGATCGGAACTCGGCCGACATGATCGAGCTGGAGCAGAAGCGCGGCGTCAAGTTCATCATCCTCCCCAGGTCGGTGCTCCAGGCCCAGCTCAAGGCGTGGGATCGGATCATCGAGAAGGAGTCGAAGGAGAACCCCTTCTTCGCCAAGGTGATCAAGTCCCAGCGCGAGTGGGCGGCGCGCGCGGTGCCGTGGCGCCAGAGAATGATGGTGGAGAACAATACGGCCTTCGACCACTACTTCAAGAAGAAGGCCTAACAGGTCGCTCGCGTCCATGCAAGGCCGGGGCGTCTCGTAATCACGGGACGCCCCGATTTTGTGTTCCCAAAGGGAGGGCGGACAGTCTCGTGGATACCCTTGTCAAGGTGATTGACGGCATCAACAACTGGGTCGGGAAAACGTTCGCCTGGCTCTTCATTCCGCTGACCTACGCGCTGGTGTACGAGGTCGTCGCGACGAAAGTTTTCGCCAAACCCACGGTCTGGGCTTTCGACGCCAGCTACATGCTCTACGGCGCCATCTTCATGATGGGCGCCGCCTACACCCTCTCCATCGACGGCCATGTCCGGGGCGATATCTTCTACCGGCTCTGGCCGCCACGGGCACAGGCGGGGATTGACCTCACCCTGTATATCCTCGTCTTCTTCCCAGCCTTCATCGCGCTGCTCATCGCCGGCTGGTCCTACGCCTATTACTCCTTCTCCATCGGCGAACGGTCGCTTCAGAGCCCCTTCGGACCGATCATCTGGCCGCTCAAGATGGTGATCCCGGCTGCGGCCTTCCTGATGCTGCTCCAGGGCATCTCGCAGGCGATCAAGTGCGTGCGGTGCCTCCAGCGGGGGAGCTGGCAATGAGCCTCGAAGCCATCGGGATGCTGATGCTGGCTCTCTTGTGCGTTGCCATCTTCATCGGGTTTCCCACCGGCATCACGCTCCTGGCCCTCGGCTTCTTCTTCGGGATGTGGGGGTTTGGCTGGACGCGGATCTCCGACCTGATGGTCTCCCGCGCCTTCTTCGTCATGTCGAACGACGTGCTGATCCCTGTGGCCCTCTTCATCTTCATGGGCTACGTCGTGGAGCGGTCGGGCGTCCTTGACAAACTCTTCCGGGCCATCCAGGTGGCCATGGGGCCGATCCGGGGCTCCCTAGCGTTCGCGACTCTCGCCACCTGCACGATCTTCGCCGCGGCGACGGGCATCATCGGGGCGTCGGTGACGATCATGGGCCTCCTGGCGATGCCGGCGATGATGAAGTCCAAGTACGACGTGAGGATCTCGGCCGGAGTGATCACCGCCGGGGGATGCCTGGGGATCCTGATCCCCCCCAGCGTCCTCCTGATCCTGTATGGCGCGACCTCCGGGATCTCGACGGTCCAGCTCTACGCGGGGGCTATCATTCCCGGCCTTGTCCTCTCGGGCCTTTACTTCGTCTACGTCGCCGTCCGCTCGATTTTCAACCCGATGCTCACGCCGGCCCTTCCCAAGGAGGAGCGGGATTTTCCCGTGGGGCGGATCATCTGGATGGTGATCACGGGCGTGCTCCCGATCAGCGCCCTGATCTTCTTCGTCCTCGGGTCCATCATCGCGGGCTGGGCCGCGCCCACGGAGGCCTCGGCGATGGGGGCGTTCGGGGCGTTGCTCCTGGCCGGGATCTA
>CAYRZF010000176.1:0-2548 GCA_964428805.1 uncultured bacterium
CGCGAGGTCTCCAGCTCTCCCGACCTTGAGCAACGAATGCAGGGGATCGTCCTGTTGGGGATTTTCCTGCGCTGCACGCCGTTTCTCCGCGAGCAGCGTCTCTCCGAGGAGCAGGTCTTCTCGGCGGTAGAGCGGTCGCTGCGCAAGTACTTCGGCAGGCGGGGTGAGCAGGTGGTTCAGGATAACCTGGTGGCGGTGAAGCGAGGCTATACCGAGGTCTTCGAAGTCCCGGTGGAGATGATGGCGGGGGTGGGGCTGGCCGCATAGGGATGCCAATGGCGGAGGAGTTAGTCAGAGACTGGATGCACCGGGGCGTGATCACCTGTGGACCTGATGCGACCATCCAGGCGGTGGCCGACGCGATGAAGGCACACGATATCAGCGCCCTGGTGGTGGTGGACGAGGCAGGAGACGCCATCGGCGTGATCTCCCGCACCGATCTCGTCAACGCCAGATTTGTCGAGCCCTATCTAAAGCACTGGCGCGGACTGACCGCTAGGCACCTCATGAGCTCCCCGGTCGTCAGCGTCTCGGATACCACGCCGCTTGCTGAGGCCGCGGCGTGTCTCCACGACAGGAAGATCCACCGGCTGGTGGTGACCGAGAGGCACGGGACTCACGAGAAGCCGATCGGCATCCTCTCGGTGACCGATCTCGTCAGGAGGTTGTGACTGTACAGAAGAGAGGTTCAGCCATGACAGACCAAGAGCCGCTATACAACCCCCTGGATGAGGAGCACGTCACCCAGGTCACCGGGACTAAGGATCGCGGGCTTGAGAAAGAGCTCCACGAGAGCTCCTTGCTGCCGACCGGGCTCCTAGAGCTGGACATCGAGCAGTACGTGGGCGACTTCAACGAGCGGATCATCGGGGCGTACGCGGCCGGGACCGGAGAGCAAAGCCTACCGGCTGATGTCGGGGTCGCCCGCAGTTTGATCCCGCCCGGAACCGGTGCCCTGCGAGACTTCAGCTACATTGCGCCCGAGATCCCCCAGTTCGACCGAGAGAGGTGTGTCGGCTGCATGGCCTGTGTAACAGAATGTCCCGACACCGCCATCCTGGGAAAGGCGCTCCCGAGGTCGCGCCTGGAGGCCGAACTGAACGCCATCACCGAGGATCGGGAGCGGGAGGGGATCCGGGCTCAGTGGGCCGTGACGAGGAAATATTGCGAGGTCTACGAAAAGAAGGGGGAGGAGGGGGCGCTCTTCGGCATCTTCATCGATCCGACCAAGTGCAAGGGCTGCGCCGAGTGCGTCGAGGTCTGCGCTGCCCTCGGCTATCATGCCCTCACCATGGTGAAGAAGGACGAGAAGACGCTCCCCCTCTACCGAAGCTACTTTAACTTCTTTCGCCAGGTCGGCCCTACCCCTGCCGGCTACATCAACGAGCGAGCGCTGGCGGACATGATGCTGGCCGAAGAGGCGGCGCTGCTGTACGTCGGCGGGGCAGGCTCGTGCATGGGGTGCGGTGAGGCGACGGCGATCCGGATGATGTTGGCCGCGACCGGATTCGTCCACGGCGCGGAGCGGGTCGGGATCGTGGCGGCGACAGGGTGCAACACGGTCTACAGCTCGACCTATCCGTACAACCCGTTCCTGGTTCCCTGGACCAACTCCCTGTTCGAGAACGCGCCGGCCGTGGCGATGGGCATCCGGGGCAAGTGGGATCAGCGCGGATGGCAGGAGAAGAAGCTCTGGGTCATCGGGGGGGACGGCGCGATGTACGACATCGGCTTCCAGTCGCTGTCGCGGATGCTGGCCTCCGGGATGGACATCAAGGTGCTGATCCTGGATACCCAGGTCTACTCGAATACCGGCGGCCAGGCTTCCACGGCCACCTTTACCGGCCAGGACGCGAAGATGGCCAGCTTCGGCAAGGCGGTCCCGGGGAAGCAGGAGCGGCGGAAAGAGCTGGCGCTGATCGCAATGATGCACCCGGATACCTTTGTCGCGCAGACCACGGCGGCTCACATCAACCATTTCTACCGGGCGATCATCGCCGCCAACGAATACAGCGGCCCGGCCGTGGTGAATGTCTATACGACCTGCCAGCCCGAGCACGGCGTGGCGGACGACCGGTCCTCTCATCAGGCCAAGCTGGCGGTCGATTCGCGAGCGTTTCCGCTTTTTGTCTATGATCCCCGCAGGGGGGAGAAGATCAAAGAGCGGCTCAGCCTGGTCGGCAACCCGGCGGTGACTGACGACTGGTACAAGGTGCCAAAGACAGGCGAGGTGATCGATTTCCTCGCCTTCGCCAGGACGGAGGGGCGCTTCGCCAAGCAGTTCGATCAAAATGGTCGCCCCTCCGATACTCTTCTGGCCGCCCAAGCCGATCGGCGGCAAAACTGGCGGCGCCTGCAAGAATTGGCTGGATTGAGATCGTGACAGTGACAAGGCCCCCCTCATTCTCTACTGCTACTGTGAGTGTGACAAGCATCAGGGCCACAAGAGCCTCCTTTCCTGCTTCACCGACGGCCACGCGCCCACCTGAGACATCTGCATGGATGAGGCGCTGGAGGCGTCTCGACTGTACCGGGAGGGGAGGGATAT
>CAYRZF010000177.1:0-2505 GCA_964428805.1 uncultured bacterium
CGTGGTAGAATAAGACCGCTTTTCACTCGCTTATCGGAGGTCTTCCATGGCGATTCTGAAGGTGGCGCGCCTCGGCCATCCGGTGCTGCGCAAGGTGGCCGCGCCCGTTCCTCCGTCCGAGATCCGTTCCGCGGAGACGCAGGGGCTGATCGACGACATGATCGAGACGATGCGCGAGTACAGCGGGGCCGGCCTCGCCGCCATCCAGGTGCACATCCTCAAGCAGGTTGCGGTTATCGAAGTCCTGTCGAACCCGCGCTACCCCGATGCGCCCCCGATCCCGCTCATCGTGCTCATCAATCCCGCGGTGACCCCGTTGACGGACGCCATGGAGGAAGAGTGGGAGGGGTGCCTGTCAATCCCCGACATGCGCGGCATGGTGCCACGCTACACGGCGGTGCGCCTCCAGGCCTACGACCGGGGGGGCGAGCCCATGGATCTGGTCGTGAAGGACTTTTTCGCCCGGGTGATCCAGCACGAGTCTGATCACCTGAACGGTATCGTCTATCTCGACCGGATGAAGGACTTCTCCACGCTGACCCACCTCGCCGAGTGGAGCCGGTACTGGTTGGGCGTCGCGGAGCAATCGGATTGAGCGTTCTGGCGGTTTGCAAGGATCTGTTCTTCACATCCCGGATTGGAGAGACGGGAAAGCTTGTCGGGACGACGGTCGAGTTCGTCCGCCAGCCGTCCGAGTTGTCGCAAAAGTTGAGTGACTCGCAGTACGGGCTTGTTCTCGTGGACTTGACGACGTCGGGATGGGACTACGACGCCCTGTTCAGGACTCTCGAAGCGCAAGCGGCGCGGCCCCCGATCCTGGGCTTCACGACCCACGTCCTGGCCAAGGCCACGCAGCCGTGGCACCCGCGCTGTGATCGCGTCGTGACGAAGGAGACCTTCACCCAGGAGTTGCCGGATATCCTGGCGCATGGGCTGGCCGCCCGCCCGCGCGCGTGACGGCGTTCGGTCTCACCGAAGGGGAATTTCCCATGACAGCCGAAGAGTTCGTCAGAGAGCTGGACCAACAGAACCAGCAGCTCCTCAAGCGCCTGGCGCCGGACGACACCCTGAGACCCGAGGTGGAGGGGGACGTGAACGTCCTGAACCTCCTCAAGGTCGCGCTGAAAAACGAGATCGAGGCCAGCGAGATTGCCGCCCGCTGGATGGTCACCAGCGAGGACCCCGAAGTGAAGCTGGCCTTCGCCCGGCAGGTGGGAGACGAGGCGAAGCACTATCGCCTGGTGGTCGAGCGCCTCCGCGAGCTGGGATTTGACGCCAAGGGCTACAACCCGCTGGCCAAGGGCTACGGGCCGCTCTTTCAGTACCTGGCGACGCTCCAGACCACGGTCGAGCGCGTGGCGGCGGGGCAGTTCACCCGGGAGGCCATCGCGGTCGTCAAGAACCGTCAGTTCATCGAGTTCTGCGAGCGCGCGGGGGACAAAACCACCGCGACTCTCTACAAGGACATCATCGAGCCGGACGAGCGCTACCATCACGAGCTGGGGCGCTCGCTGCTTCTCCGCTTCGCCACGACGGCCGACGCCCAGGAGGAGGCGCGCCGCGCCGCGGCCCGCACCCTCTCCCTCGCCGAGGAGCTCCAGACTGCCGCCCTCAAGACGGCGGGGATTCACCACGCCCCGGGCTGCTAGGGCAGGCGCGAGGGTTTCGTATTAGGCCCGACCCATCGCTGGCCGAGTTCGCCGCCGCCGTTCAACGCCCGGAGCCCGAGATGGACCTCGCGGTCGCGGCGCTCCTGATCGCCAGAGCCGAGAATCCGGATCTGGACATCCAGAAATACCTCGACCGGCTCGACCGCCTGGCGGCGGAGGCCACAGCCGCCGGAGCCGAGCGAGATCCGCTCCGTCGTCTCCACCGCCTGCGCGAGTTCCTGTTCGAGGAGCAGGGGTTCAGGGGAAACGCCGAGGAGTACTACGAGCCGCGGAACAGTTTTCTCAACGACGTCCTGGACCGGCGTCTCGGCATCCCGATTACGCTCTCGCTGGTCCTGATCGAGGTGGGCCGGCGGCTCGGGCTGGCCATCCACGGCATCGGGCTCCCGGCGCACTTTATCGCTGGATTCCAAGCGGATAGGTGCCGTGTGTTACTGGATCCGTTCAATGGCGGGGCCATCCTCACCCCCGAGGGATGTCAGGACGTGGTGTCGCGGGTCCTGGGCCGCCCGGTCGAGCTCGGCGAAGAGCATTTCGCCCCCGTCACCAAGCGGCAGTTCCTGATTCGGATGCTGAACAACCTCAAGGCGATCTACTTCAAGCAGGAGGCGTGGGAGAAGGCACTCGGGATTTCCGAGCGCCTCCTTCTCCTGGACCCGGACAATCACTGTGAGACCCGGGACCGGGGCCTTGTCCTCGTCAACCTCGGCGAACTCCAACGCGCCGCTCTGGACTGGGAGACCTACCTCCGTAAGAGCCCCGAGTCGCCCGACGCCGACTCGGTCCGCTCGCGGCTCCGTCGTGTCCGCCAGGCGTTGGCGTCCCTGAACTAACC
>CAYRZF010000178.1:0-2498 GCA_964428805.1 uncultured bacterium
CTTGGCTTGGAGCAGACGTGCCCCGATCACGCCGATATGCTTGTAGGCGATCCGTCCATCCCGGCCCACGAAAAAGACCTCGGGGATCCCGTACACGCCGTAGTCCACGGCGATGCGGCTTCCGGGGTCCGGTCCGTTGGGAAAGCTCAGACCAAACTCCTTGATAAACTGCCGCGCACTCGCCTCCTGGTCCTGGACGTTCACCCCCACGAAGACGACGCCTCGATCGCGGTAGGCCCGCCAGGCCGCCTCGAGAAGCGGGGCCTCCTCCCGGCACGGCACGCACCAGGAGGCCCAGAAGCTCACCACGACCACCTTGTCCCTGTGCGCTTCGAGGTCGAAGCTCCCGCCATCGAACAGGGTCAATGCAAAGGCCGGGGCGCGTCTGCCGATCAGCGGGGACTTGATCTCCCGGGGATCGCGGGTGAACCCGTAGGCCAGCAGGGTCAGCACCCCCAGCACGGCCACGATTGGCAGGAAGTAGCGCCACCGCATTTCACTTTGGCTGCGGCGTCGGTGTCGCGGGCCCGGACCTCCCGTATTGGGCGTCGATCGCGGCCCGAATCTCTCTGAGCGGCTTGCCCTGCTGAGTCATCGCCATCACGTCACGCGTGATGCCCAGGCAGAGGGTTCAGGTGGCGCCGTGACTCGTGTACGTGACCGTCCCGTCGCGATTAAAGCTCTTGATGTAGCAATCCCGGTTCGACCGATGACCGATGTTCTTGCACCCGCAAAAACACGGAATGTAGTCCAGGTCGGCGGCGTGGTCGGTCGCGAAGCGATACACGCTGCCGGTGTCAGGCACCTCCCTGGCGAACTCGGGCAGTTGGCCCCGGGGGACGGTCTGGACTTTGTCGCCGTAGCGGTCGGTGGTCACCGGGCCGGCCAGAGCCTCACGCACCGAGACCGCCCCACTCAGCACGAGGCCCCCCAAGACACGGAGAAGCACGTCACGACGGCTCAGCCTAACCTCCCGCTCCCTTCTACGGTCGTCACTCATCTGTTTCCCCCTCTCAAATCTTGACCCACCCTGCCTCCCGGAGAAGGCAGCCTCATCCTGTTACACATTGTCGCTCGCCAGCTCCGCGGGCGTCCCCCGGATCTTCCGGGTAGGTCGGCCGCCACCCCATGGGATGAAGCCTGGAGTGTGTGCCGCGTAGTCCAGGAACGCCTCGCCGAAGAACGTGGCCAGCTCGTCGTCCTCCCGCCGGGCCAGCCGGACGTACATGATGAGCAGTACCGGGGCCATCAGCAGGGTCGGGAGGGTCGGCCACTGGATGTTGAAGCCCAGGACGACCAGGATCAGTCCCAGGTATTGAGGATGACGTAGGTGACGGTAGATTCCATCGGTCACCAGCTGCCCCCGCCCACGATAAACGGTGGCCCACCCGATGGCAACGAAGCTCACGCCCACGACAATGAGCCCGATGCTGACGACCATCACCAGGTAGACGCCAAGGTGCAGAGGGAGAAGCCCTAGCCGGTCAAGGGCAAAGGCCCAGAGGTGGCTCTCGTTCATCCCGAAGGCCCATGGCGGGAGGCCGAGCAAGGGAGCCAGGAGGTAGATGGTCAACGGGATCCCGAACATCTCGGTGAAGAGCGAGATCAGGAAGGCCGTGTAGAGCCCGGCGTTTCTCCATTCCATCCGGTGCCGCGGCCGGGAGAAGCCGAGCAGGAAGAGTGTGAAGAGTCCTGTTGCGATCAGGACTGCGCGCCAGTTCCCGTACCAGGAGTCGAAGGGAACCCTGTGGACGCCCGGGACGTCACGCACACTTCGAGCAAACAGCCAGAGGCCGCCGCCGATAACCAGCCCGACCAGACCCCAGCGCGCTCCCCGCCACACGGCGGTCACTCTTTTCACCGGTTCCTTCTTCCCTTCAGCGTTGGCTCTTCGCCTGGCGGAGTGCCTCGACGATCATCCCGATGTTCTCCCCGAACCTTCGGTCGATCTGACGCGCCCGGATGTTTCCTTTTCTGTCGATGATCACGTACCCCATGTCGGCCATCTCCATCCCCTCACCTTTCATCTGGTACGCGCGGATGACGTCCATGGAGACGTCGGCGAGGATCGGGAAGGTCAACCCCAGGTCCCGGGCCAGCCGGGCCGCCGCCTCCGGGGTGTCAATGCTGACCCCCAGCACCGCGGCACCTTCGGCCGTCAGCTCGCCGATCTTTGGTCGCAGCTTCCCGAGCTGCTCACGGCACATGCCTCAGGTGGCGCCCATGTAGAACAGGAGGAGGACCTCCTGCTTCCCTAGGAATTCGTCGAGGGAGATCACCCGGCCGGTGGAGCTCAGTAGGTTGAACCGGGGAGCAGGCTCTGGCGGCGTCGTCCGCGCCCCGTTCCACTGCCAGGCCCCGATGCCGCCGCCGACGAGGAGCAGGGCCAGGAGAGTGCCGACGATCCACTTCCGCCACCGCATCGCCGGACGCGGCTCCGGCGCACCCCTCATGCGACGTTGAAGCTTTTCTCTCGCCTTCCGTCCCATAGATGATTC
>CAYRZF010000179.1:0-2476 GCA_964428805.1 uncultured bacterium
AGCTGGCTGGTGACCAAGCGATGACGCCGATCTCACCGATCCGACCGTGGTCCGGTCGCCTTGAGTCATTCTGGTGGGCTCTGAGGGCGCTTCGGAATGAAGTGCTAGGCTTTCGCTTCGACTACCCCTTGGAAGTGGTTCCTGATGCCGGGCCCAGGGAGTCGCTTCGCTATTACGTGTACAGCGGGCATCTTTTCTTCGACGCGATGGAACTAAGTCCTCAGGGGATCCCTATGCACCGGGCCCGAACGTTCGAAGCGACCTACAACCCGGCGTATGTCGGGTGGTATGGGCTCGTCAGTCTAGAGCGGGAGTTGCGGGGCGTGGATCCTACCGGTCGCCAGGCGTTCTTTCGACAACTCGAGTGGCTGGTAGATCATGCGGTACGCGGGAACGACGGCTCGGTGGTCTGGCCCTTAACCGCCGAGTTTATCGAGGGTCGCGGCATTTTAGCACCCCCATGGATCAGCGCCATGGTCCAGGGCCTGGTCATCAGCCTGCTCGTCCGCGGATATCGGGTTACGCGGCAGGCCCATCTACTGGATCTGTGTCGTGCTGGTACGAAGGTGTTCGAAAAGAACGTGGAGGATGGGGGGGTGCGTACGGTCGAGGACGGACACGCGCTGTACGAGGAGTATCCGTGTTATCCCTTGCCGCGAGTGCTCGACGGCTTCCTCTTCAGTTTACTTGGGCTTTACGACCTCTGGGCTGAGACCGGCGACCGAGGCGTGTCCAAATTGTTTGCAGACGGGATGGCCGGGCTCAAGCACACGCTGGAGTACTGGAACTATCGGAGCAAGTGGAGCTGGTACGGTTCCCACGGGTACCTGTGCCCTCCGCACTACAACAAGCTCAATGCAGCGCTCCTCGGTTCATTAGCGCGGCTCACGGCCGATCCGGTACTCCAGAAATACGCCAATGCCTGGGATCCACGGCGGCTGACGATGGCGGGGCGCGTGGAGATTTTCCTGGTCTTCCTTCTCACTAAGAACCTGTCGCGTCTCAGACATCGTACGTGGCGTCGGCGGACTACCAAGTCCCGAGTCCTTGGCGCTACGGGGGTCGCTGCGAGATGAATTTGGCGGAAATGGGCGACTCGGCCCAGGAGAAACGCGCCCATCGGTCCCCTTCAAGAAGTGGATCGCGGCGATGTTCGAGCCTTCTCGACAAGCGGATGACGGGCGTCATTTCTCGCTCCCCTGCTCGTGGCTCCAGCAACCTGTGGCGCCAGGGCGCGGCCTGCCGCCCGGATCTCCCCCTAGAGCCCCCTGGTGCGGCGGAGGCTCTCCTCCTGTTCCTCATGACCCAGAACTGGTATTGGCTCGGCCATTCTCGACAACATATATGATGGAAACCATGTTGAGACTTCTATGCTGCCCGGAGTGCCGGGGCCGGTTGGTGCAGGCCGCCGCGCAATCGTGCGATGCGACCTTGGTTTGTGTAAAGTGCGGACGTTCCTACCCGGTCGTCGACGGTCTTCCTCGCCTGGTCCTCGGCGGCGGACCATGTGCGGACGTCGCGGAGAGCTTTGGGTTCCAGTGGCGAGCCCGAGCACGGGGTCTTTTCGAGCGCGGCACACTCTACGGGCTCTCCGCCGAAGCCGAGAGACTTAATTTCTTCGGCGCGCTGGGCATCGAGCCAGAGGCCATGGCCGGCAGGGTGGTTCTCGACGCAGGATGCGGCGATGGCTTTCTTCTCACCGTTCTGGAGCAGCATCCCGCCCAGGTGGTGGGGATCGACGTCAGCGCATCAGCGAGGCTGGCCGCCGACCGGTGTCGTGATTTCTCGAATGTCGCAGTTTTACAGGCGGATCTATTTTCTCCTCCGTTCCTGCCCGGATCCTTTGACTATGTGTGGTGCGAAGGAGTGTTAGTGCACACGGGCGACCCTCGAAAGGGCTTCCAGATCCTCGCTGACCTCGTGAAGCCGGGCGGGCGACTCTACGTGTGGGTCTACTCTTCGGAGCGCTTGAGCATCTACCAGCGGATCCGCGATTTCCTGCGTGTCGCCCACCGCCTGCCCCGCCCGCTAGTACTGCTGGTCTCCTATCTGCTGGCGATGCCTATCGCGGTCGCCAAGCAGCTGCGCGGTCGAACCCGGGGAGCGGACCGGGTCAGCACCATTGCCTTTACCATGTTCGACAACCTCGCACCCCGGGTGCAGACTCGGCACGCAGCCGCCGAGGTCCGGGCTTGGTTCGAAGAAAGCGGCTTTTCGGACTTGAAGCAGACCGGTTTTATCGGGATGAGCGGGACGAAAGCGAAATAGGATGCCCGCGGTCGTGCCTCAGGAGTTCTACTTGGCGTGGTCGAACCAGGCCGTGGCGAGCATTCTCGGCTGAGCCGACGGGGGCCCAGAGCGGCTATGTGTGGGATCGTGGGCATCGCAAATCTGAATCCTCACGAGACGCCCGATGAGCTCGTGCTCAAGCGGATGCGTGACGTGATCCGGCACCGGGGGCCGGACGGCGAGGGAC
>CAYRZF010000180.1:0-2469 GCA_964428805.1 uncultured bacterium
GCGTACGCCTCCGGCCGCCTCCTCCCTCGGGCCTTGGGCTGCTCGGTTCTCGCCCCGGCGCGCGCGACCTACTCGTTCGGCGAACGATCGTTGCTACATGCCGAGGGCCGCGCGCGCCTCGTCCATCACCGCCTCGGTCACCGTGCGGTGTCCCTTGCCCTCGGCGTAGCGCTCGATCGCTTTCCTGGCCATGGGGCGGATAAAGGCCGGAATCCGCTCCACCCGCGCCTCCGCCTCCGCGCTCCACGCCATTTCGCTTCGGGCCGCGGCCTCCTGGTCGGCGATCATCCCCGCGAACGGGCAGCCAGGCCCGGTGGCGCCTTCGGCCGGCAGCGCCGCTCCCGTCTCCTCGAAGGCCTCGGCGCGCTGGCTCGCCAGGGACGAGCGGAGGTGCTCGAAGGGCGCCGCGGGCTCTGTGCGGCCGCCAACCTTGACGCCGAGGCTCCGGATCAGCTGGGTTTCGAAGGGATTGGTGAGCATGGCGACCCGGTGACCACACTCGGGGCACGCAAAGGTCACGGTGAGGGAACCCTCGTCCGGACCCTGACTCTTCTCGAGCCGCATCGGCTCGTCGCACTCGATGCACAAGAACTTCATCCGTGAGTCCCTAGCGGGCCCGCTCCTCCGCCTCGAAGAGGACGTGGGCGAGCCGCCTGATGATCTCCACTGCCAGCCGCGGGTTGCTCCGGACAAAATGCTCCAGGCGGTCGCCAGGGATCACGCAGAGGGCGACATCCCCTTCCGCCACGGCCGTCGCTGAGCGGGGGCCGGCGCGAAAGAGGGAGATCTCGCCCAGGAGTTCCCCCTCCCCCAGAACGCGGAGGGTTCGCTCCTCCCCGCCCACGCGCTTCTTGATCGCTATCCGACCGGACTGGACCAGGAACGCCTCGCCGTGGGCGTCGTCCCCTTCGCAAAAAATGGTCTGGCCCGCGCTGAACCTGCGGACCTGGACCTGGCTCAGCGCGCTCATGAGATCACCTCTTCCGCGAGCAGGTCGCGGGCTTCATGATACTGACGGGAGCGGGGAAGGGCAAGTGCGGGCCGACCATCGGACTCGCTACGGTGCCAGGTTAGCGATAGCGATACCAATATCGAGGCCAATAGAGGAACCCCGGCTCCACGTAGATGCGGCGCTCGCGTTCCGCTTCCCGCACCTCGCGTTCCCATTCGACCTCATCCTCCAGACTCGCGGCGACGAAGCTTTTCAACTGGTCCGAGAGAGGACCCGACCGGATCACCCTCAGCGCACGGTCGATCTGGGCGGCGACGCGCGGATGGGGCTTCAGATCCAGGAGCGCGGCCAGCTGCTCGGCGGCCGGGCCGTTCTCGCCCTTCTGCAGATAGGCGAGGCCGAGGTAGAGCCGTGCCTCTCTGTGCTTGGGCGCCTGGGCGATGACCTGGCGGAGGGCGTCTTCCGCCTCCTGGAAGGCCCCCAGCTTGTACCGGGCGACACCGAGGCCGGCAAGGGCGTCGAGGCGGCCGGGGTCACGAGCGAGGATTTCAGTGAAGTAGCCGGCCGCCTCGTCGTAACGCTCCTGACGGAGGGCTGTCAGGCCCTGGGCGTACGGCGTGGCGCACCCGGCCAGCGCCGGGAGAGCCAGGAAGATGCCAAGCACGCTGCGAGCAAGCCGCACGAGCCGATTATAGACGTTGTCCTTTGCGGCGTGCGGCCGATTATCCACATTTCCACAGTTATCCACAGCCGCAGAAATTGACGGTCTGAGGCGCTATCTCGGGCGGCCCGCTACAAAACCCCGCGCCTGTGCCCGAGAAGCAGGCGAGGCGTCAAATATTCCTAGATGTGATGCGGATCCAGTGACCTCCGCGCGCGCGCCGCCGCCTCTCATGCGGGCAAGCGTGTCATTGACAGTCTTTTCTCGACTCCGTAAGTTGGGCGCAGGGGGACCAGCCCGTGAGAATTCTCGTCATCGATGATCACCCGGCTGTTGCGCTCCTCGTCGCTGAGGCCCTTGAGAATGAAGGCCACCAGGCTTTCGTCGCCGGCAGTGGGGAGGAAGGTCTCCAGGTTATCCAGCAAAACCCGCTGGACGCGGTCTTCCTGGACATCGTGATGCCGGGGATCGATGGGATAGAGGTTTTGCGGCGGATACGCGAGAAACACGCCAATTTGCCGGTCATCATTCTATCGGGTCGGGTGACTGAAGGACAGATCGAGACCGCCAGAGAATTGGGCGTGACCGATGTGTTGCGGAAGCCGGCGCCGCTAAAGCACTTCGCTCGGGCCCTCGCCAGAGTTCCCCGGGCCGGGGGGTGAGCTCACGATTTACGCTGCCCTTGTTTCGCCGCGAGCCCGCATTCGGCCATTTTGGTGAGCAGAGTTTTGTAGCTGATTTTGAGAAGGCGGGCCGTTGCGGTCCGATTCCAATGGACCCGGTCCAGGGTCTCCTTGATGACTCGTCGTTCGGCCTCCCGGGCGGCGCGGCGGGCGATTTCTCTCAGCCCCATTGA
>CAYRZF010000181.1:0-2465 GCA_964428805.1 uncultured bacterium
ATCCGCCAGACGGGCGTTGAACCTCTTGTGCTGTGGCCGAAAAACGACCGGGCCTTCGCGTGGCTCCGGTCTCGAGGGATTCGCGCCGCCGGGATCAAGGTCCCCGTTGGCACGCGCCGGCTCTCCCTGCTTGTGTTCCCGCTGATGCTGGCGCGGGTGCTCCGCTTCGTGGCGCCTGCGAAAATCGATCTGGTCCACGTCAACAATTACCGGTCCGTCCACTTTGGGCGCATGGTGTCGCGATGGACCAAGGTCCCGCTCGTGTGCCACGTGAGGGAGCTGATCACGCCAAAGAAAATGCGGCGGTACCGTCTCCACGCATCGGACGCCCTGATCGCGGTCTCAGAGGCTGTTGCGCATGCCTTGATCGGGGGAGGGATGCCGGCGGATCGCGTCACGACCATCCGATCCGGAATCCCGCTGATCGGGACGCTGCGCGAGGGAGAGGGCCCGGCGGTACGCGACGGCCTCGGCATTCTGCAGGATGACCCCGTGGTGGGTATCATCGCTCACATCCTGCCTCACAAAGGGTTTGACGACCTGGTTCGGGCGCTTGCCCTGATTCAGAAGAAGCACCCCCGCGTCCGGTGCCTGGTGGTGGGAGAGGCTCCACGGAAGCGATACCTCCAGGAGCTGCTCGATCTCGCCGAGCGCCTCTCTGTGAGGGACCGGCTGGTTCTGGTCGGGTTCCAAGACGAGGTCGCTCCGTTGTTGAACGCGATGGATCTCTTCATCCTTCCTTCTCACACCGAGGGTCTGCCTATTACGATCCTCGAGGCCATGGCGGCCGGCAGGCCGGTGGTTGCCACGTCGGTGGGAGGGATCCCGGAGGTCGTCCGAGACGGTGAGACCGGGATCCTGATCCATTCGCGTGATCCCGAAGGGCTGGCCGAGGCGGTGATCAGGCTCCTGGAGTCCCCAAGGCTGGCCAGGGCGATGGGGGAGGAGGGGCGAAAGCGAGTGGAGGCCCTGTTTACCATGGAGGCCGAGGCCGGACGCACCTCCATGGTCTACCGTCAGGTCCTGGCGGCATCGCCTGCGGCTTCGCTGTGACGTGCCCGCGCCGGCCGGCCAGTGGCTTGTTTTCCGGACCACCGGAAAGGGAGAGCCGTTTGCCATGCTGATGTGGCTCCGATCGCGCCCCTGGGCGAGCCGGGCGATCGTAACTATCGCCTGTGTCGCGGTCGTCGCGGTGCAGTGGGTGGTGATCGCGCATCGCCGCGCGATCGCTCCCGGCGATTTCGACGTGTCGCGCGAATTCGGCAGGAGGTTTCTGGAAGGCCAACACCTCTACGAGGGGGGCCTGCACTACCCCTACCTGCCGAGCGCCGCCATGTACTTTGCCCCGCTCGCGCTGGTCGATTCGAACCTCGGGATTCTGCTGCGGTATGGCGTGGCCGTTGGCTGCTTGTGGCTGACCCTGCTCCTGTTGCACATGATGGTGCGGGAGCGAAGCGCGCAGGTCGCGTCGAAGCGTCTCACGATTGGAGTCCTCACGCTTGTCCTGGCGTCACAGTATATTATTCGAGACCTGGACGACGGGGGCCCGCACATCATCCTGCTGGCCATCCTGGTGGCCGGGATCTATTCGGTCTGGAAAGGCCGTGAGAGGCTGGGGGCGATCTGGTTCGGTCTTGCCACCGCCCTGAAGGTGACGCCCGGGTTGTTTCTGCTGTTCTTCATCTGGAAGCGCCAGTGGCGATTGGCTGTCTGCTCCTCAATAGCCGCGGCCTGCTGGATCGCGCTGCCCGTGGTCTGGATGGGACCATCGAGTTGGTGGAGCCACCATCGACAGTGGACCCGCATCGCCCTGGGGTCGGTCCTCGGCGCTCGCGCCGAGGTCGCGGAACAGAGCGAACTCCGGGTTCAGAATCAAGCCCTCAAGCCGGCGCTGATGCGGTACCTGATGACCTATCCCGAGGGGCACCCCCTGCGGCTCTCCCATCCGGGCTACGTGCCCTTCTTGAACCTGAAGCCCGCGACAGCCAGCAGGCTGGCGACGGGGGTGATGCTGGGCCTGCTGGCCATCTGTGCCTGGCAGGCGCGGCGGCGGTATCAGGGGTCAAGCGATCCGGCGTGGCTGCTGGAGGCCAGCGCGGTCCTGCTCCTGGCGCTCCTCCTCTCGCCGGTGACGTGGTTGCAGCATCTCGTGCTGCTGGTGCCGGCCTTGTACCTGATCGTGTCCGAGGATCGCGGCATCAGGAGGCTTGGAACGCCTGCCTCTGCGGCGATGGCGGCGTATGTCGTGTTGTCGATCGTGTTGAATCGCGACCTACTGGGCAGGGAGACTACCCTGTTACTCCTCAGCTATCACACGCACACCTTGGGGATGCTCCTGGTGCTGGGGGTGCTCCTGATGCGGCGCCCGACGGCGGCTGCCGGCGGGATGTCGCAGGAGAGGCCGACGACCGCGGAGCGGCTCTGGCCGGCGCGCTTTATGCGACGTGATCGACTCGCCCCCGCCC
>CAYRZF010000182.1:0-2448 GCA_964428805.1 uncultured bacterium
TGGCGTTCCTCGGTGTCATCTTCACGACGTTCACGTTTTCCATGCGCACCGAGCTGGCCGCGGCCGGCAACTTCAGGGAGGAAGCCGAGGGCTACCACCTTGCCGAAGCGGGGATCTATCAGGCAGCGGCCGAGCTCATCAACGCCGACCGCAATGCCCCGCCCGGTTCCACGGGCTACGACGCCCTCCTGGAGCGGTGGCGCACGAACCCCGCCGCGCACCAGAATGTGCCGCTGGGGCGCGGCAACTATTGGGTGACGGTCACCGACGAGGAAAGTAAAATTCCGCTCAACGGTGCGACCGACCCGATGCTCCGCCGCCTGTTCTCCAACTCGGGCGTGAGGGACGAACGGCTCCTGTCGGTGATCGTCGATTCGATCCAAGATTGGCGCGATGTGGATAACCTCCATCGTGTGAGCGGCGCCGAGGACGACTATTACCTCTCACTTCCCACCCCGTATCGGGCAAAGAACGCCGATTTTGCGGTGATCGACGAATTGCTGCTGGTCAAGGGGATGACACCGGAGATCCTGTACGGCAACATCGCCAGCCCGGAGCGGCGGGCGGAGCTGGAATCGGAGTTCCCGTGGGAGCGGCGACTCGGGCCCGGGGAATATCTCGGCGTCGCCCGACATCTCTCGGCCTTCGGAACGAGACAGGTGAATGTGAAGACCGCAAGCACGGATGTCCTGATGGCGCTTGGGCTCACGCCAGTGGAGACAAAGGCCGTCCTGGAGCGCCGTGCCGCGGGCCCGTTGACCAACCTCGGAGAGATCACCAACCTGTTGACCTCCATCTCGGGTGGCGGCCGGCGAGGATTCGAGCGTGTCCCGGCGGGCCAGCCGGGTTCCGCCTCCCCGCAGCAGACGCTGGCCAGTCTGCCGCAGATTGGGACGGTCACGTCCCGGACCTTCTCGTTCGAATCGGTCGGCCGCGTGGCCGGATCGCGGATCACCAGGCGGATCGTCGCTGTCGTCCGAAACGACGGGACCACTGGACGTCCGAAGCTCTCAATCCGGCTATGGAACGTGGACCCGAGGCGGGAAACCTGATGAAGCTCGTCGAGCTGATTCCCAGGAGAAAGGTCGGCCTGGGCATCGACATCCGGGGCGGGCTTCTGTGTTACGCCCTGCTGCGCAGGAGCCTGGGCCGCGTGCGGCTACTCGACTGGGGCGTCGAGCCACTCCCCCCCGAGGGGGAGGAAAGGGACGAGGCGCTCAAAGAGAAGCTGCAACATCTCCTGGGGCGATTGCCCAAGCGGCCCGCGTTCATCACGGTCGGTCTGCCACGGAGTCTTGTCACGATGCGCTCGGTGAGTATGCCGGCGGTGGGCGACGATGAACTGAGGGGGATCCTGGACTACGAGGTGGAGCGGCACATCCCGTTCCCCCTGGAGGAGGCGCACTACGACTTCCAGTTGCTGGAGAAGGATGCCGAGAGAGCGACGCTCATGGTGGCGGCGGCCAGGAAGGACGACATCGGTCGCTACCTGGGCCTCTTGGGAGAGGCGGGGATCAGCCCCACCACCCTGGGCGTCTCCACCTTCGCTTCGTTCAACGCGCTCTTCTACAACCAGGGTCGGGGCGGCAAGCGGGTGACAGCCCTGGTCGATCTCCGGAATGGGGAGGCTGAAATCGGCGTGGCGAAGGAGGGGATCCTCCGGTACTGCCGATACCTCAAGCTCGGCCCTGCCGAGCCGCTCGACGCGCTCCTTCCCGAGATCTCCGGCCTCCTGGCTCAGGTCGAAGCTGACGGCGGGCTTCACAAGTCGGGACGAATCTCCCTCTCGGGAGCGGGGGGGGGAAGGGGGGACCTGCTTCACCACCTGGCCGAGCGGACCGGGCTGGAGGTGGAGTTTCTCCAACCTCTCCGGCGGATCAAGGCCCGGGGTGTCGATCCCCAGGCGGCCTCGTCTCTCGGGGCGGCCGTCGGCCTGGCCCTCAACGGCCTCGTCGAACTCCCCCTTGCCATCGACCTGCTGCCCAAAGAGATGGCCCCGACGCGCCGCGATCCCACCCTCGCCATGACGGTCCGGCTCCTGGCGCTCATCGCCGGGCTCGGCCTGGCCTACGCGGGGAACGAGGCGATCCGCGAGCGTCGCGCCCTCGTCGAGCTGGCAGCCAGCGTCGATCAACTCCAATCCGAGGCGACCAAGGTGGAGCAGCTCAAAGAAGAGGTCGCCAGAGTGGGTGGTCAGATCGCCGCTCTCGAGAAGATCAACAAAGAGGAGGTCAGGAAGCTGGACGTGCTTCGGGAACTCTTCAAGCTCCTTCCGAAGGGCGTGACGCTCACCCTCTTCTCCGTGGATGGGCGGGAGGTACGGATCGGCGGCTCCATCACCGGCTCCGCCTCAAATCTGATCTCCATTCTGGAAGAGTCGCGGGTCTTCGAAAACGTCCAATTCACCTCCCCCGTGGCGAGCCGAGGGGCGGATACCCAGGACTTCCA
>CAYRZF010000183.1:0-2395 GCA_964428805.1 uncultured bacterium
CAGCTCCTCGCGCGCCTCGCCACGTGCAACCGGTCAGGCCACGAACGGCGGGATCGGCGGGATTTCCACCTGCTGGGTCTTCACGTCTCGCACGCCCCCGACCGAGTGCGCCACCTCAACGGCCTGGTCCAGGGCCGCCGTCGCTGCCAGGGTCACAACGCCTCGCTGGGCCTCCACGGTGATCAGATACTTGCGCGTCTCGGGATGGGTGGCGAGGGCCACCTGCACCCGCGAGGCGAGCGCCCGGTCGGCGACGATCTGCCTGCCCGCCTCGGTGGTGGCGAAGTCGTCGCGGCGCGCGGCGACGGCGATCAGCTCCACCGCCCCCTCGGTGGACAGCTTTTCGGTGTTGAGGACCAGCTCGTACAGGCTTGGGTCGTTGAGGTCCACCTCATAGAGGTAGCGCATCCGGCCCGACTTTTCCGCGTCGTCCCGCCTGACCATGTCGGTGACCGTCCGGGGGTTCACCGCCTCTTGCATCTGGCCCGTCAGCTTCTTGGCCGCCCGCTTGACGCGAAGCTCGAAGGGCGCGATCACGCGGATCCGGAACACGTGGGGAATCCCCCGGAGAAGCCACTGGCCGCCGCGCCCCATGAGGACGACGTTGTCCTGCTCGGCGAATTCCAGCAGCGCGGTCTGAAGGACCGTGATGACCCGGCGGGTCTCGGTGTCGAAGCGCTCGAAGAGCGTCGGCTTGCTCTCGTCGAGGTGGGTGAGCTTTTCCTCGAGGAGGCCGTAGCGGTGCGCCGCGTCGGAGATTAGCTCCTGATCCACGTAGTGGGAGCCGAGGCGCTGCGCCACGGCCATTCCGATCTCGGGCCCGCCCGCCCCCATTTCGTGGGAGATCGTGATGACCGCCATGCCTTCACTCCCCCCCGGCTCACGCCTGGCGGTACTTCGCCTTGAGGGCGGCGGGCGCGATGGCGATCCGCTTGCCGCTCACGTCGTCCAGGATATACACCTCCTCGGTGAGGGAGCTGCTGGCGAAGACCTCGAAGACTTCCAGCACGTCCTCGAGCCTCGTACCCGGCGGGCGTCCCAACATCATCTGCTCCACTGCCTCCCGCTTGAGCCGCATGCGGAGAGGTCCGCTACCCTCCGAGCAAGGCCGCCGCCTTGTCCGCGTTAGCCACGGAGAGGACCACCGTGGCGGCTCCGCCCATCCCGCCGGTGGTGGCGTAGGCGCACTTGATGTTGACCTTGCCGGCGGCGAGCTTCTCGGCCACGCGCGCCAGGGCCCCCGGGCGATCGTCCAGCGTCAGCATCAGGGCCGTCTCCTCGGCGCACCGAAGCTTGGCCGCCGCGAGCGCCTGTTTGGCCCGCGCGGGGTCGCTGACGACCATGCGGATCTTGCCCCGCCCGGCCGTTTCCGCGGCGCAGATGGCGGTGATGTTCACACCGGCGCTGGCCAGGGCCTGGCAGATCTTCGCGAGGACTCCAGGCTTTGACTCGAGGCTGAGGGTGAGCTGGGTCGTCTTGGGCATGGCAGTCCTCCTCGTCAGCGCATCTTGTTGAAGGCTCTCAGGGGCGGGGCCGCCGGAGGCCGGGCCCCCGCCGGGGGGGCCATCCGTCGAAACTCAGCGGGATCTTCGTCAACCTTCCCGCCGACCGGAGCGCCGCACTCGGCGCAGAGGTAATCGTACTTGGTTCCGGTCGGCAGGACCAGGAGGAGCTTTTTCCTGACCGGCACCGCCTTCCGGCAGCGGGGACAGAAGAGACTCGTGGCCTCGAATTCCTCGTACCCTTGCGTCATGACCCGAGCTCAGGGTGACCGGATGCTACCACGGAGAATTCAGGAGGACAAGCGACCGCCGGCCTTACCTTCGGCCCTGGTTCAGAGGGAAGAACGGACTGTTGGGGTTGTTCGGATTGAACGGATCGAAGGGGGCTCCGGCCCCGAAGGGATTCGAGCGGCTGTACGGGGCGAACGGATTTCCCGGCTGCCCCGGCTGATAGCTGGGGCTGGCGGAGCTGAAGGGAGAGGATTGCGGGCTGTACGGGTTGTACGGGGGCGGAGGGCTCAATGGGGCTCCCACCTCGAAGGGACCCCCGCTCCCACTCGTGTAGGGGCTAGTGTACTGTCTCAGGATGCTGCCGGGACTGCTCGGGGTGAACGGGTTCCCCTGCGGCGTGTATGGGTTCGTGGCGCTCGACGGACCGAAGGGGTTCCCCTGCGGCGTGTACGGATTGGTGGCGCTGGAAGCGCCGAAGGGGTTCCCCTGAGGGCTGTACGGGCTCGCCGGCGGGGGGGACACGCCCGGCGCTCGCTGGGGCAGCAGGGGGTTCTCCTGCCCCGTCGTCTGCTGGCCGATGGCAGGAGAGGCCAGCAGGAGTAGCAGCGCCGTGACGAGCAATGCCCGGGCAAGCATCTTCGCCCCTAGCATAGCGCGTCCAC
>CAYRZF010000184.1:0-2373 GCA_964428805.1 uncultured bacterium
GAGTGAACCTGACGGGCAAGCGCGTCGCCATCCTCGCCGAGAACATGTATCAGGAGATGGAGCTGTGGGTCCCCTACTACCGGTTGAAGGAGGAGGGGGCGGAGGTGAAGGTGGTGGGCGCCGGCGGGGCCAAGACGTACACCTCCAAGCACGGCTATCCCGTGAGCGTGGACGCTCAGGCCGAGAACGTCACCGCGCTGGAATTCGACGCCGTGGTCATCCCCGGGGGATATGCCCCGGATATGATGAGGCGCCATGACGCCATGGTGAGGCTGGTCCGCGAGGCCTTCCAGCAGGGGAAGGTCGTGGCCGCGATCTGTCATGCCGGGTGGATGCTCGCCTCGGCCGGGATCCTGAAGGGCAGGAAGGCCACCAGCTTCTTCGCGATCAAGGACGACGTGGCCAACGCGGGGGCCACCTGGGTGGACCAGGAGGTGGTGGTGGACGGGACCCTCATCACCTCCCGGAAGCCCGACGACCTTCCGGCCTTTTGCCGGGAAATCGTGAGAGCCCTGTCAAAAAAGTGAGTCGCTGACCGCGGGCGACTGTCCCTCGAGACTCTTTCCGTCCCTTGCGCGGAGGGCAGCCGCTCAGGCGGCTGTTCCTGCATTCCCCCCTTGTTCTGCTATGATGCTCCGCGACTGAGGATCTCATGGTCATTCTCGGGATCAACGAAACTCATTGCGCGACGGCTGCGGTCCTGAAAGATGGGAAGATCGTCGGCTGCGCGAGCGAGGAGCGCTTCACCCGCGTGAAGAACGACGCGGGCTACCCGCGGCGTGCGGTTGACGCGCTGCTGGCGCAGCTCGGCCTCCGGCCGCGCGAGATTGACCTCGTGGCTCTGGCGGGAGCGCGCATGGTGGCCAAGGAGTGGCTCGACCGCGTGCTCCAGGACGAAGCCTACATCCGCGACTACTACGGGGTCCGCCTCCCTTCCGCGCGGCGCGCGCTGGGGAAGCGCTTCAGGAAGCTCGGGGCCAAGTTCGGCCTCATCGACGCCTCCCGGGGAAAGTTCGGGATCCCTCAGTCCGAGCGTTTCGGGCTCGTGACCGACCACCTCGGGATCGGCCCCGAGCGGATCCGCTGCCTGGACCACCATGCGTGTCATGCCGCGGCGGCCTACTTCGGGTCCCCCTTCCGGGGCGTTCCCGCCTTGGTGCTGACCAACGACAACTCGGGAGATGGGCTCTGCGCCACGGTTTCCACCGCTCAGGGACAGCGGCTCACCCGCCACGAGCCGACCTCGAGCGCCCCGGGGTCCCTGGGCGCTTTCTACTCGTTCGTGACCCTCTACCTCGGGATGAAATTCGGTGAGGACGAGTACAAGGTCATGGGGCTCGCGCCGTACGCCTCCGCGTACGGTCGCCGGCGCGCCTACCAAGCCCTCAAGGAGCTGTTCGAGCTCGACGAGGGCATGCCGTGCCGCTTCGAGTGGAAGAAGCGCGGCGAACGCTATCAGTTGCTCCTGCGCGCCTGCCTCGGGCTGCGCTTCGACTGGGTGGCGGCAGGCGCCCAGCAGCTGCTAGAGGAGGCCCTGCTCCGCTGGGTGAGCATCGCGCGGGCCCGCCGGGGGGCCTCGCGGCTGGCGCTGGGCGGCGGGGTCTTCATGAACGTGAAGGCCAACATGCTCATCGCCCAGGCGGAGGGGATCGAGGACCTGTTCGTCTTCCCGAGCTGCGGCGACGAGTCCAACGCGATCGGGGCGGCCTACCTGGCGTACCTCGAGGAATGCGCGAGACGGGGAATCCCGGCGACCCCGGAGCCATTGGGGCCGGCTTATCTGGGGCCGGAGGCCACCGGCGAGGAGATCGAGGCGCTGATCCGGGAGCGCAATCTCGAGGCGCGCTATAAGGTCGGCCTCCACGACCGGATCGAAGAGAAGATCGCGGACCTGCTCGTGTCAGACGGCGTGGTGGCGCGCTGTTCCGGCCGGATGGAATTCGGCGCCCGGGCGCTCGGCAATCGCTCGATCCTCGCCAACCCGTCCGACCACCGGGTGGTCCCGCTGATCAACCGGATGATCAAGAACCGGGACTTCTGGATGCCTTTCGCCCCCACGATCCTCAAGGAGCGCGAGGCCGACTACCTGGTGAATCCCAAGGGGCTCTCGTCGCCGTACATGATGCTGGCGTTTCCCACCCAGGGAAAGCGTCAGGAGGGGCTGGTGGCGGCGATCCATCCTCAGGATGCTACCGCCCGCCCGCAGATCCTGGAGGAATCCTGGAACCCGGAGTACTACCGGATCATTCGCGAGTTCGAGCGCCGGACCGGCATCGGCGCCGTGCTCAACACGTCCTTCAATCTCCACGGCGAACCGATCGTCTGTTCTCCCGCGGATGCGGTGGACACCTTCGAGCGCTCCGGCCTCCCGCA
>CAYRZF010000185.1:0-2269 GCA_964428805.1 uncultured bacterium
GCTGCCCACCACGTCCATCGCCAGGCGGGAGACCCGGAGCTGCTCCTTCCCCGACGGATCCAGGTGGCTGATCTCGGTGAGCGCCGGGGACTGCCGGAGGAGCCTCAGATAGTCGAAGCGCCGCTGGTCCAGAGCCGCCGAACGCGCTCCCCACTGGGGCTGAGCCGTCCAGCCGACCTGGCGCTCGATCTCCTTGATGAACTGCTCGATCTTGGAGGCGGCGGCCAGGGCCTTCTCCTGTTGAACACGGGTCAAAGCCGTCTTGTTTTCCTGATAGGAGAAGTAGATCTCGATGAGAGCGCTCGTCAGCAGCGCCCCGCTGACCAGCGTGACAAAGATGAGGACGTACTTTCGGAAGAGACGGCCCTGAGACCTTTTCGGGGACGCCATGGCTAATTCTATATCTAAAGCCTGCCCGTCTGCCGCTTCATTGGATGGCCTTGTCCGCCCGGAGGAGGGCGTTGCGACGACGATACTCCAGGGGTCACGTGGGCGCAACCCGGGCTCAGGCAAGAGAGTCTTGGTGTATAGTGGGAACCGTGAAAGAGGCCGATTCCGAACTCCAAAAACGCCTGCCGCCGGGCCAGACCTTGACCGTGAAGTGGCCGGTGCTGACGTTCGGGCTGACCCCGCGCTTCGACCCCCGCAAATGGAGGTTTCGCTGCTTCGGCCTGGTGGAGGAGGAGGTCGCCTGGAGCTGGGAGGAGTTCCTGAAGCTGCCGCGGGTGGCGATCACCTCCGACGTCCACTGCGTCACGCGCTGGTCCAAGCTCGACAACGGGTGGGAGGGCGTCCACATCCGCGAGATCCTCAAGCACGTGCGGGTCAAGCCGGAGGCGAAGGCGGTCATGGTTCACGCCGATCCGGACTACACGACCAACATCGCCCTGGAGGACTTGATCGACGACGACGTGCTGCTGGCCCTGAAGCACGGCGGCCGGGATCTGGAGCCTGATCACGGCGGGCCCTGCCGGCTGGTGGTGCCCAAGCTTTACTTCTGGAAGAGCGCCAAGTGGGTGCGAGGGTTTGAGTTCCTGGAGGTGAACCCGCCGGGGTTCTGGGAAGTCAACGGCTACCACATGCGCGCCGACCCGTGGAAGGAAGAGCGCTACTCGGACCAGGAAACCCGCGCCATGCAGCAGATGCGCGCCGAGGCCGCGCGCAAACTCCGAGGACGTTAGGCTGTCCCTCGCCGCCGCGCCCGGGCGAGAGCGAGGGCGCCCACGCCTCCGACGGCGAGAAGCGGTATCCCCAGCCAGTAACGCTGACGCTCCCGCGCCTTGCTTCTGAGCGTCCTGAGTACCAGCCGATCTCCCGCGGTGATCTCACTCCTGCCGGCGAGGAATTGGCGGAGCCGCTCCTGCTGGTCGGCGGGCATTTGTCGCGTGCCCCACTGGACCTCCTGCTGCATGACGCGGAGTCTTTGTAGTTCGGCCAGCCCGCGGCGAATGGCGTCCTGACTGTCCCGATACGTCTGGCGCTCCCCCGGGGTGAGGAACGCGAGCTCGATGGAGGGCACCGCCTCCTCGACCCAGTTCAGCCAGAAGTGATCCATCTGCGGGAAAAGGACTAGCAGAAGCCCGAGCATTCCGACCAGGGCAGACACGGTAATTCCCACCCCGGTGAGGGCACTTAGGCCTCGCTGCCTGACTGCTTGGATGAGCGTGCGCACGCCCAGCCCGAGGGCCACGGCGGCCAGCAGGGCGCCGAAGGTGGTCACCACTGTGGCGCCGGTTGGGAGGTCCCAGGCGTAAGAGGCGGAGAGGCCCATCACGCTCACGAACAATCCGAACGCCCAGCCGATCGCCAGGCGGCCGGTCACCGAGTGGGTAAGGAGAGCCCCCACGGCCGCGGGCACGATCAGGTACGAGAAGACGAGGAGGACCCCGGCGAGCCGGACCGAGCTGGTGACGACGAAGCCGAAGGACGCGTAGAAGAGGAAGTCCCACCAGCGGACCCATCGCTCTTGGCGGAGGGCGGCCTCGGGGTCAAAGGAAATCTGAAGAAGCGGCCGGCGGATCGCCCAGTGGAACGCCCCGATCACCGCATAGAGGATCGCGAGGGCGCCCACCTCCTTCGGCGTGACGGTGAGGATGCTCCCCACCAGGAGCTGCTTGATGTGCTCGCTCCCCTGCGGGGCCCGATCCACCACGAGCACCGCCGCCGCCGCCGACACCGCGTAGACGATCCCGATGATCGCTTCCTGAGGAATGGGGGCGCGGCGGAGGCGGCTCACCGAGAACAGAACGGCCCCGCCCACCGTGAACGC
>CAYRZF010000186.1:0-2232 GCA_964428805.1 uncultured bacterium
CCGGAGGTGCCACATGACACGCTGGCTGGTTGCGCTCGGTCTCGCGGTGGTCGCCGCGGTGGTGCCCGCCGAGGGTGCGGCGCTCGAGGGCACGCTCAAGAAGATCAAGGAGACGGGGACTATCGTCATCGGGTACCGGGACACGGCGCGTCCCTTCTCGTTCCTGGACGAGAACGGCAAGCCCGCCGGCTACTCGGTGGACCTGTGCCGCCGCGTCGCCGTTGCCGTCGAGCGCGCGCTCGGGCTGTCGGGCTTGCAAACCCGGTTCGAGCCGCTCACGGCGGAGACGCGATTCGAGGCCGTGGTCAAGGGGAAGGTGGACATCGAGTGCGGGGCGACGACGAACACCCTGTCGCGGCAGGAGCGGGTGGACTTCACGAACATGACCTTCGTGGATGGCGGCAGCCTCCTGGTGGTGGACGGGCTGGGGATCCGGGGGGTGTCGGATCTCGGGGGTAAGCGCGTCGCAGTGATCCCCGACACCACGACCGCGCCCGCCCTCTCGGCGGCGCTGGAACGCGGCTTTACCAAGGCGACCGTGATCCACGTCAAGAACCACGACGAGGGCCTGGCGCTCCTCGAGCGCGGCGCGGCCGATGCGTACGCGTCGGACCGGACCCTTCTGATCGGGGTCGGGCGCCGGGCCAAGCAGCCGGAGCGGTACGCCCTCGTCGACGAGTTGTTCTCCTACGAGCCGCACGGGTTCATGGTGCGCCGGGACGATGCGGCATTCCGGCTGGTCGTCAACCGCACCCTGTCGCAGATCTACCGCTCCGGCGAGATCGTGGACATCTACCGCAAGTGGTTCGGCGACATAGGGCCGCCCAGCCCCGCGCTCAAGGTCATGTACATCCTGTACAGCTTGCCGGAGTGAGCGCGACTCCTCCGCGTGTGTCGGATGACCTCCAACAAGAGACCATGAGGCTCGACCAGACGCTCTTCGAGAAGGCCGTCGGCCTGTTCCTGATCGCGGGGCTCGTCCTGGCATGTTGGCGGATCGTGGCGCCGTTCCTCGGCGCCGTCGCGTGGGCGACGATCCTGGCGGTCTCGACGTGGCCATTGTTCGTGCGCCTTCGCCAGAGGCTTGGCGGGCGAAGAAAGCTGGCCGCCGCGGTGATGACCGCCGCGCTGGCGCTGGCGTTCGTGGTCCCCGTGGTGCTGGTGGTCATGTCCCTCAAGGACGGTGTTGAGTCCCTCGCCGCCGCCGCCCAAGACCTCACTGCGCTGAAGCTGCCCGATCTGCCGGCGTGGGTCGCCGGGCTGCCGGTGGTGGGGGGGCGCATCGCGAAGGCGTGGCGCAGCGCCCAGGGGGACACGGGAGCCACCCTGGAGGTGCTCCGGCCGTACATCCGGGCGGGGGCCCTGTGGCTTCTGGCCGAGGGCGCCAAGCTAGGGCTGGCCCTCCTCGAGTTTCTCCTGGCGGTGTTCTTGGCGGGGCTCCTCTACGTCACCGGTGAGGGGATGGCGGATCTGGTGAGGCGGTGTGCGGCCCGGATCGACGGCGATCGGGGTGTCGGGCTGGTCCAGCTGTCGGCGCAAACCATCCGCGGGGTGTCGTTGAGCGTCATCGGGACCGCGCTCGTCCAGGCGCTATTGAGCGCCATCAGCTTCGCCGTGGTCGGGGTTCCCGGCGTGGCCTTGCTGGGGCTGTTCAGCTTCATCTTCGCCATGCTCCAGGTCGGAACCGCCCCCGTGTGGATCCTGGTGGCGCTCTGGCTGGCCTACCAGGGGCACAGGGGGGCGGCGCTCTTCGTCGTGGCGTCCGGGATCCTCATCAACATCCTCGACAACTTCATGAAGCCCTACTTTCTCGGCCGGCAGGGCGCAGGCCCGCCGGTGATGGTGATCTTCGTCGGGGTCCTCGGTGGCCTCATGGCCTGGGGGTTCATCGGCGTTTTCCTCGGTGCGACGCTGCTCGCCGTCGGCTACACGCTGCTCCGGAGCTGGCTCGATGAGGCCGCTGCATGAACTATCCTGTCTGCGCGTTGAACGCCCAAGCCCGACTTCTGGCGGCTCTCCTGGCCGCCACAGCCCTTCTCGCCAGCGCCTGCGCCACCCCGATCGGCGTGGTGCGCGGCAGCACCCAGGAGGTGTTCCGCACCCTCACGGCGAACGTGCTCTCCACCGGTGAGCCGAGCGAGTGGTCCAAGCAGGTCCTGCACCGCACCAATCTATTCGAGCGGTTCGAAGATGATCCCGGCGCGGCCCTCGGAGAGCTCCAGAAGCGCCTCC
>CAYRZF010000187.1:0-2200 GCA_964428805.1 uncultured bacterium
TCAAAGGCCGAGAGAAGACCGCGCAACTGCTCGACGCCCAACAGGTGCTGGCGCCTGCCGGCCACCCAGGCCGTGTGGAGGCGATCCAGGATCGGGACCGGAGAAGGGAGCGAGCGCAAGACGGCGTAGAGGAGGGAAGCGAGCCGTTCGACCTCCGCCCGCCGGCAGATCCACTCCCAATCGAGCGGCTCCCCAGCAAGCGCGGAGGGCTCTTCGTTCAGGAAGGCGCGGGCGGCCCCCGCCAGGAACGCCTCCTCGCGGGAGTGGTCGGGTCCCACGGACGGCTCAGGCGGAGCCGGGCCCCTGGCCGCCGTGGATTTCGGCGTGGATCTCGGCCAGCTCGTCCCCGCGGCGGAAGGGGCCGAGGAAATCTCCGTGCTCGATGAGCGCGAGCGCGCTGCAGCGGAAGCCCGGGGGCCCCTTCACCCCGCCCCTGAGATCCCCCACGGTCTTGGTGCGCAGATCCTTGAGAAGTGGCGATCCTGTCCAGATCTCGTAAAAGCTCTTCTCCCGGAGGTTCCCGGCTGGAATCGGATGGACGCCGCACGGGAAGAGATCGCCGTAGGGGGAGATCAGGCAGGTCCGCCGCCCGGTCCCGCAGATCTCCTCCCCCTTCTGCGGAAGGCACTTGACCGGCTGGGCCATCTCCCGGGCAAGGACGGGGTCGGACAAGAACGTTCGGAGCTGCTCGCGGTCCAGGCCGAGAGTGAGGGGGGCGCGGTCGCCGTCGCGCATGGGGATCAGGAGGGGGTCGAAGTTGTAGCCGGCGCCGAGCTCCTCGGCCAGCCTCGCGATGCCGTGGTACTCGCCGGAGTTCAGGCTCATGAGCGGGCTCTTGATGAGGATGATCACGCCGCGTTCCTTCAACATTCGAAGAGCCCTGAGAGAGCGCGCATGGGAGCCGGGGATCCGGGTGACGCGGTCGTGGATCTCGGGCCGCGCGCTGTAGATGCTGATCTCCACGGAGAGGGGGTGGAGGTCGGCCAGTTCGGCCGCGGTGTCCGGCGTCAGGAGCGTCCCCGTGGTGAAGATCGTGACGGAGAAGCCCCGCGATCGGGCGTGCGTCAGGATCTGGAGGAAGTCCCGCCGCATGAACACCTCGCCGCCCGAGAGCGTCAGGAAGAGCGTGCCGGCCTCGGCCAGCTCGTCGAACACCCGGCGGATCTCCTCGAGGGAAAGTTCCTCCCGGGTGGGCCTGGGCCTGCCCACCGGGCCCTCCGTCAGATAGCAGTGCTCGCAGCCGAGGTTGCAGCGGTGGGTGACCTCGAAGAGGGCGCTGAACGGGATGTGAGCCCGCGAGGCGACACGGATCAGCCGGTCAAAGTGAGAGACCATGTTTCCCCCCCCTTCACGAGTCGGGGCATCGTTTCCCAGAACGACAGGTCCGGTGTGAAGTGCATCTCGTAACAGGGAACCCTCGTCACCAGCTCCCCGCCAATCTCCAAGAAACGACCGACTTCGGAGGAATCCGGGTGCGCGAAGAAAACGCAGGGAAGGAGCTGCCTGACCGCCTCCACGGGCGAGAGCGCGATGAAGGATGTCCCGCGGGCCTTTCTGAGGGGAAAGAGCCCTCCCAGGGGAGCCGAGAGCCGCTGCCCGCGCCACGGAACGCCGGAGACCTGGTAGCGTAAACCATCCCGCTTGATGGCCACGATCTCGTCGGAGATGACGCCCTCCCCGACCAGTCCGGCGACCGTCGTCTTCCCGCTCCCCGACGGGCCGAAGAACACGTAGGCTTCCCCCGCATCAACAACGGCGGCGGCGTGGAGGAAGAATCCGCCTTCTCTCAGGAGACGGCCCGCGTAGATGGCGGTCAGGAACGTTTCGAATGGCGACAGATCGAGAGGTTGGACGATCCACCCTCGCCCCGACCGCTCGTCGAAGGTCCCGTGGAAGCCGGCGCCTTCGATTGAGATGATACCCTCGCCTCCCTCGATACGGGCGAAGACGCCAGACCACTGAACCGCCGGGTCGTCCGGGGAAGGGGCTCTCACCTCAACCCTGAGCGAGAGCTGCGGCACGGCGGCCGAGGCGAAATCCGCATAGCGCGGGGAGAGAAGGTTCCAGAAGGCCTCTTCGTGGCACTCGACCCGGCAGGCGATTCCCGCGATGTCGAAAGTGCCTAGGAATTCGCGTGGGCGTTGCACTGGCCGCCCCCCCCGGGCATCTTCCCGCAGGTGGAATAGACGTAGGGCTCGAA
>CAYRZF010000188.1:0-2183 GCA_964428805.1 uncultured bacterium
CCCGGCGAGCTCCGCCTCAAGGTAAACGTTTGTGGCTTGTGCCACACCGACCTCCACGAGGTGGAGGGAGATCTGCCCCTTCCCAAGCTGCCCGTCATCCCCGGCCATCAAATCGTGGGAATCGTAGAAACCCGCGGCGACGGCGCGCGCCGGTTCGCCCTCGGCGAGCGCGTGGGAGTGCCCTGGCTCCACTGGACCTGCCGAACCTGCGAGGCGTGCCGGCGCGGGGAAGAGAACCTCTGCGAGAAAGCCCGCTTCACTGGCTACCATGTGGACGGCGGCTACGCGACCCACACGCTCGTGCCCGAAGCCTTCGCCTACCGGTTGCCCGATGCCCTCGCCGACGCCGCCGTGGCTCCCCTCCTCTGCGCGGGGATCATCGGCTACCGCGCCCTCCACCTCTCCGACGTCAAGCCCGGGGAACGGCTCGGCCTGTTCGGCTTCGGGGCCTCCGCCCACATCGCGCTTCAGGTGGCGCGCTTCTGGCGGTGCGAGGTCTGGGTCTTCACCCGAGCGCCGGAGCATCGAGCCCTTGCCAAGCAGCTCGGTGCCTCCTGGGTCGGCGGGGCGGAGGACGAGCCTCCGGGTCAGCTGGATCGGGCCATCTCATTCGCGCCGGCCGGATCATTGATTCCTCTGGCGCTGGCCAAGCTCCGAAAGGGCGGGACGCTGGCGCTGGCGGGGATTCACCTCGACAGGATCCCTGAGATGCCATACGAACTCCTGTACGGTGAGCGCACCCTGCGATCCGTCACGGCCAGCACGCGCCGTGACGCCGAGGAGCTGCTGGCCCTCGCCGAGCGGATTCCCATCAAGACCGAGGTCGAGGTGTTTCCGCTCGAGGACGCCAACGCCGCGCTCCAGCGGCTCAAGTTGAGCCGCATCACCGGCGCCGGCGTCCTTCAGGTCAAATGAGCGACCGATGACCCACAGCCGACTGCGGGCGGTCATCTTTGACATGGACGGCGTGCTGGTGGACAGCGGCGCCTATCACCGCGCGGCCTGGCGGGCGCTCCTCGAAGAGCTCGGCGCCGAGCCCGAGGACGACGAGTTCTGGCGCTTGACGATCGGCCGCCCGGTGGAAGAGGCCTTGCCGGTGCTGCTCGGCCGCCCGCTCTCCACGCAGGAGATCGCGCGCTATTCGAAGCGTAAGACGGACCTCTACCACCAACTGGCTGATGGACGGTTTCCACCCGTTCCGGGGGCGGTCGCGTTTGTCCGAGCGCTGGAACGCCAGAACATCCCTCGGGCGCTGGCGACTTCCGCCTCTCCGCGGAGCGTCCGGGCCGTGCTCCGCGACCTGGACCTCACCGAGCAGTTCCCCGTGGTGGTCACCGCCGACGACGTGGAGCGCGGCAAGCCGGACCCGGAGGTGTACCTCGCCGCGGCCTCCGGCCTCGGCGTGGCGCCACTGCACTGCGTGGTCTTCGAAGACTCGCTGGTAGGCGTCGAGGCCGCACGGCGGGCCGGGATGGTGCCCATCGGATTGACGACAGCCCATACGGAAGCGGAGCTCAGGAAGGCCGGAGCCGTGCGCGTCCTCCCCGACTTCGAGGGTCTCACGTGGGAGGCGATTGCCGCCGGATGACCTCCGAGAAGCCGACCACCGTGAACGAGCCCGCCTTCTGGCAAGGGCTCTATGACCGCCGCGAAGATGGCTGGGAGCTCGGCGAGCCGGCTCCGCCGTTGGCGGACCGCCTGGCGCGCACTCCTCTCCCGCGAGGAAAGGTCGCGGTGCTCGGCTGCGGCCGCGGCCACGACTGCCGGCTGCTGGCCAAAGCGGGCCATCAGGTCTGGGGCTTCGATTTCGCCTCTGGCGCGATCCACGAGGCCCGGGCCCTGGCGAAGGCGGAAGGTCTCGATATCGTCTTCGAGCAGCGAGACATCTTCGATCTCCTCCCCGACTACCGGGGGTTCTTCGACGGCATCTGGGAGTACACCTGCTTCTGCGCCATCAATCCCCAGCGCCGGAACGAATACGTGAGGCTTGTCTGGGACCTCCTCAAGCCCGAGGGCTGGCTCCTCGCCTGCTTCTATCCGCTCCGCGAGGGCACCGACGGCCCCCCCTTCCCGACCAGCGAGGCCGAGATCCGGCGGCTCTTCACCCCGCACTTCGCCTTCGTCGAGACGTGGGAGCCGGGCACCTCGGTGGAGCGACGCAAAGGCTTCGAGTGGATGGTCCT
>CAYRZF010000189.1:0-2161 GCA_964428805.1 uncultured bacterium
ACGATCAGGGAATGGATCGGTTTCGGGTTGAATCCGCAGGCGAGGATAACACGGGGGGGAGGGGTGTCAAGAAAATATAAAGCCTGAGTAAAACTTATTCACTCATACTTAATCCGCCCGGGATTATCCCCTTGACAAACCTACCCACAAGAGCTAGACTACTGGCAAATGCTGATTAGGAGCCTGCCATGATGACCCTAGCCAAAGCAACCGAATTGACCGAGGAAGAGGCCCGAGCGTACCTCGAAAGCCTCCGCTGGCCCACCGGCCCGATATGCCCCTTCTGCAAGAGCGAGGGTGCGAAGAAGCTCATGGGCAAGTCCACCCGACCTGGGGTCTACAAGTGCAAGACGAAGGGCTGCCGGAAGCAGTTCACGGTCACCGTCGGGACAATCTTCGAGGATAGCCACATTCCCGTGAGAAAATGGGTCCTAGCGTTCCATCTCATCTGCGGAGCGAAGAAGGGCATTTCGGCCTGCCAGCTCCAGCGGCATCTCGGCCTGGGTTCATACAAGAGTGCATGGCACATGGCCCACCGGATCCGCTACGCCATGAGCCAAGAGCCACTGAAATCGAAGCTGCGGGGGAAGGTCGAGGTTGACGAGACGTACATCGGCGGCAAGAGCAAAGGGCAAGTGGGACGCCCGAGCCCCATCAAGAAAACGCCCGTCGTGGCGCTTGTCCAGCGTGGCGGCCGCGCCTACGCTGTGCCCGTGGAGCGCTGCGGATCGAGAGAGCTAAAGTCGCTCATTCTTAAGGCTCTTCTCCCAACTGTGTGGGTGATCTAAACGTCTGAGAATGAAAGCGCATCGGCGATCCAGTAGTCTCCCGACCGCGGACCTAGCGGGTTTCGCGGAAGGGAGGACCGGAGCCGATGCGCATCGAAACTGTTATCAGAAAAGACCACGAGATGACAGCCCACCTCGTGGTGGCCGTTCGAGAGGTTCAGGGAGGGCTCGAGGCGGAGGTCGAGCGACGTCGAAACGGGCGGCTTGCCTGCGGGCGCTGCCGCCGGCCCGCTCAAGGGATCTACGACCGAGGAAAGGCCCGCCGGTGGCGGACCCGGGACGTGATAGGGCGCGCGCTCTGGCTGCTCTATCGCCCGTTCCGCGTCCTGTGCCGTTCGTGCGGCATCCGGGTCGAGGCGGTCCCATGGGCCGCACGCTTCCAGCGCGTGACCCGTCTCCTGGCCCAGCAGATCCTCGCCTTCACCCGCGAGGTCTCCTGGCGGGTCGCCGCGAAGTGGCTGGGGCTGAATTGGAAGACGATCGCCGCGACGATGCGCTGGGCCGTGGCCGAGGGGCTCCAGCATCGTCGCCTCAAGTCTCTGCGCATCCTCGGGATCGACGAGGTGAGCCGCCAGAAGGGGCACAGCTACTTCAGCCTGTTCTACGATCTGGAGCACGGAGAGCTGCTCTGGGTGAGCGAGGGGCGCAAGGAAGAAGCCGTGGCGCTCTTCTTCGCCTGGCTCGGACCTCATCGGGCTCGGACCCTTCAGGCCGTGGTTTTGGACATGTGGGCACCCTACCGGCGCGTCGTGGAGCAGGAGGCGCCGCAGGCCGTCATCGTGTTCGACCGGTTTCATCTCGTTCGCCATCTCAACGCCGCCGTGGACCAGGTGCGGCGGGCCATGGTGCGGGAGCTGGAGGGCGCCGAGCGAAGAGCCATCAAGGGGACGCGCTACCTCTGGCTCTCCAATCCCTGGGCCCTCAGCGAAAGGCGCCGCGCGAAGCTGTCCGATCTTCTGCGCCTGAATCTCCCGATCGTGCGCGCCTACCTGCTCAAGGAGGCGTTCCAGCAGTTCTTCGAGTACCGGAGCGTGGCGTGGGCCGCGAAGTGGCTGCGGAACTGGTTTCACTGGGCAACCCACTCCCGGCTCGCACCGCTTCGCCGCTTCGCCTGGCTGGTGAGACGGCACGAGCAGGGGATCCTGGCCTGGATCGAACTTCGGATCTCCAACGGACCGCTCGAGGGACTGAACACGAAGATCAAGGCGGTCGCCCGGAGGGCCTACGGCTTCCGGAACCCAGTCAACCACATCGCGGCGATCTTTCACGCATGCGGGAATCTGCCCGATCCGCTACCCACAACTTTGGGATAAGAGCCGGAAAGATTATTGACGTTTCGGCGATTGAATTCATTAGCATTACGATAAATGGTG
>CAYRZF010000190.1:0-2153 GCA_964428805.1 uncultured bacterium
GTGATGATACAATGCCGTGTAGGCGACAATGGGCACGGACGATCTCTGCTGGATCTCCGCGACTGACCTGGCGGCCCTCATCAGGGCCAAAAAACTCTCGCCGGTGGAGCTCACCGACGCCCTGCTGGGCCGGATCGAGCGGATGAACCCCCGGATCAACGCCTTCTGCACCGTCGCCGAGGACGTGGCGCGCCAGGGCGCGAAGATCGCCGAGGCCGCGGTCATGCACGGAGAGCCGCTGGGTCCGCTTCACGGCGTTCCGGTGTCGGTCAAGGACCTCGTGTTCACCCGGGGCATCGTCACCACCGGGGGCTCCAGGATCTTCCAGGACTTCGTTCCCGAGGAGGATGCGGTCGCCGTGGAGCGGCTCAAGAGTGCGGGGGCCGTGATCCTCGGCAAGACCAACACGCCGGAGTTTGGCCACAAGGCGGTGACCGATACCCCGCTCTTCGGGATCACCCGCAACCCGTGGAAGCTCGACCGCACGGCCGGAGGCTCCAGTGGCGGTGCCGGCGCCGCGGTGGCGGCGGGCCTCGGCCCTCTCGCGCTGGGGACGGACGGCGGCGGCTCGATCCGCATCCCGGCCTCCTTTACCGGCATCTACGGCCTCAAGCCCTCCTTCGGGCGTGTCCCGGAGGGGCGAGGGTTTCCCGGTTGGGAGACGTTCTCCACGCTCGGGCCGATGTCGCGCACCGTGCGCGACGCGGCGCTCATGCTGGACGTCCTGGCCGGCCCCGACGAGCGTGACCCTCATTCGCTGCCGGCGACCCCCGGCTCGTACCTGGCGGCCTGCGAGAAGCCGATCACGGGGTGGAGCGTGGCGTGGACCCCCGATCTGGGCTACGCCCGCGTGGACCCCGAGGTGGCGCGGATCTTGGAAGAAGCGGCGGCGGTCTTCGAATCCCTCGGCTGCCGTGTGGAGACGGTGGCGACCGGCTGGGATAATCCGGAAGAGATCTTCGCCGTCATGGTTGCCGCCGAGATGTACTCGGCCTGGGGAGACCGGCTGGCGGAGTGGAGAGACCGGATGGACCCGACGCTCGTTCGGGTCCTGGAGCGCGGGGGCGGCGTCACGCTGAGAGAGTACCTTCAGGCGGCCCGGCGGCGCCGGGAGTTCTCGACCGAGGTGCAAGGCTTTCTTGCCCGGTTTGATCTCCTCCTCACGCCGACGGTGGCAGTCCCCCCCTTCGCCGACGGGGGATTCGGGCCGCTCGCGATCGCCGGGCAGGCCGTGACGCCGCTCGGCTGGATGCCTTTCACCTATCCGTTCAACCTCACTGGCCAGCCCGCGGCCACGGTGCCCGCCGGCTTCACCGCGAACGGTCTCCCCGTGGGGCTCCAGATTGTCGGGCGGCGTTACGCCGACGGCGCGGTGCTTGCGGCCTCGGCCGCCTTCGAGGCGGCGCTGCCGTGGGCTGATCGCCGTCCCGCGCTCGAGTGATGCTGAAACGGCTTGTCTACCGTCTCTACGAGCGCCGGCTCCTGGCCGAGGTCTCCCGCCGGCCGCTGCCCCGGCACCTCGGCCTGATCCAGGACGGTCACCGGCGCTACGCGCGTGAGGCCGGCCTGGCAAGCCTCGCCGAAGGGTACCGCAGGGGGGCGGAAAAAACCGAGGAGGTCCTAGCCTGGTGCTCTGAACTCGGCATTCCCACCGTGACGCTCTGGTGGCTCTCCACGGAGAACCTCGCCCGTCAGCCTGAGGAGGTGAACGACGTCCTCCGGATCATCGAGGAGAAAATGGCCGAGTGGGTCCAGGGCGGCCTGGTCCAGCGGCTCGGGATGCGGGTCCGTCCGATCGGTCTGCTGGACGTCCTGCCGGCTCCCGCCCTCAACGCGCTCCGGGGCGCGGAATCGGCGACGCGCCACCACGAGCGGATGCTCCTCAACGTGGCGGTGGGGTATGGCGGCAGACAGGAGATCGTGGACGCCGTCAAAGGACACTTGCGCGACTGTCTTAATCGCGGAGAGCGGCCGGAGGAGATCCTCCGCGCCCTCACTCCCGACGCCGTGGACAAGTACCTCTACACCTACGACTGCCCCGATCCGGACCTGATCATCCGGACCTCGGGCGAGGTGCGCCTCTCCGGCTTCATGCTCTGGCAGAGCGCCTACAGCGAGTTCCACTTCTGCGACGTCCACTGGCCCGCCTTCCG
>CAYRZF010000191.1:0-2152 GCA_964428805.1 uncultured bacterium
ACCGCATCGCTTGACCCCCTCAGAGTGATCGCCTAGACTCGGGCCATGTCCGGACGGCCGTTCCTTCAGATTCCCGGGCCCACGCTGGTGCCGGAGCGCGTCACGCGGGCCATGTCGCAGTCCATCATCGACCATCGCGGGCCGAAGTTCGCCGCGCTCGTCCACGAGTGCCTGGCGGGTCTGAAGGGCGTCTTCCAGGCGGAGAAGGGGCAGATCGTGATCTATCCCGGCTCGGGCACGGGCGCGTGGGAGGCCTGCCTGGTCAACACGCTCTCCCCCGGGGATCGCGCGCTCGCGTGCGTCAATGGCCATTTCTCCACGGGCTTCGCGAGGACGGCGGCGGCCTACGGGATCGAGGTGGACCGATTGGACTTCCCCTACGGCGCCGGTGTGTCAGCGGAGCAGGTGGAGCAGCGGCTCTCCGAGGACAAGGCCCACCAGCTCCGGGCCGTGCTCGTCGTGCACAACGAGACCTCCACGGGGGTGACCTCCAACGTGGCGGCGATCCGGGCGGCGCTCGACCGGGCCCGGCATCCCGCGCTCCTCCTCGTGGATGTGGTCTCCTCGCTCGCGTCGATCGATTTCCGCGTGGACGAGTGGGGGGTGGACGTGGCGCTGACCGGCCCCCAGAAGGGGCTCATGCTCCCGCCGGGTCTCGCGATCCTCGCCGTGAGCGACAAGGCACTTCACGCCGGCGAGAAGGCCAAGTGCCCGCGCGCCTACTGGGATTGGGCCCCTGTCCTCGAGCGCAACAAGCGCGGCGAGTTCCCCTACACGCCGGCCACGAGCCTCCTCTTCGGGCTCCGAGAGAGCCTCGCCATGTTGAACGACGAGGGTCTCCCCAACGTTTTCAGGCGCCACGCGCGGCTGGCGGAGGCCTGCCGGCGCGCGGTCGGGGCGCTGGGCCTCCGTCTTCTCTGCCAGACCTCCGCCGAGTGCTCGAACACGCTCACCGCTGTGGTGATGCCGGCGGGCTTCGACTCCGACGCTTACATCGCCCATGCCTGGAAGATGCTCGAGGTCTCGCTCGGCGTGGGACTCGGAGACGTGAAAGGCAAGGTGTTCAGGATCGGCCACCTGGGGAGCCTGAACGAGCTCGAATTGCTCGGAGGACTCGCGGGAGTGGAGCTGACGCTCAAGAGCTTCGGCGTGAACCTCCGCCTCGGGGCGGGGCTCGCCGCCGCCGAAGAATACCTCCTGGAGACTGCGGAGACTCGCTAGCCGGCTGCTACTTCAGCCAGCCGTCCTTCAGGAACGACTGGTTCTGCTGCCCGTTCACGACGATGATGACCGGCCCCGTGTAGTGCCCCACGGCCCGTTTCGCCGCCGCGTACTTCCGGTACTCGAAGGCGTTTCCGAAATAGAACCCGTCCCGGCAGAACGCCCAGGCGGGGCCGCGATCGATGGCTGGGGAGCAAGGCGTGAGCCGGAGCGATGGGAGCGAGGCGCGATTCGGGTGGAGCTGCCCGTTCACGAGGACGCCGATCTCTTCGCCCTTGGCGTTCAGCACCCTCGCCGGCGACGGCGACTCGTCGCTGACGGTGGTTTCCGCCAACGCAATCATTCCAGCTGAAAGCAGAGTCAATCCGACTAACCCGATCCCGATCAGCGCGACGCTTCGCTTCGTCATTCCTTGCTCCTCTCGCCGACGTGGCTAACAGAAAATGTCGGCATCTGGCAAGAAGAGGGAGCAAGGGGAGTGCCAGGCCAGAAATCCCAGAAGCGAGAGGGATTTCGGCTCCCCCGTGGGGAGACGAGGGGCCGGGGACGGGTCAGCTTGGCCCGCGTTCTGACAAAACGGCAGGGGAAGGCCTCAGCGGGAGCGACCGCTGAGGGTCCGCTGAATCGTCTGAGACTGGCGGACGTCGCGGAGGATCGTTTCCCGATCCAGGCGCGCGTCGATCTCGCGCGCGGCCTCGACCAGGCCCGCACGTTCCTCCTCGAGCCGGATCTGCCGCGCCGCCTGTCGCGCCTCCTCCGCGGCCTGCCCCTCCTTGGGCGCCGGCTCAACTGCCGCCGGCCGCCTGCCGATCTTCCTCAGCTGGAGGTCCATTTGCTGAGCCGATGCCGCCGACGTCGGCAGCAATGACGCGAGAAGTCCTGCGATCCCGAGGGCGAACCCTTTCATTTTCACGATCCCATTTTATACCTT
>CAYRZF010000192.1:0-2117 GCA_964428805.1 uncultured bacterium
GACGAACGCTTCCTATATCGGAAGGGCACTGCACCCAACAACCGGTAATGTTTATATTGGCACAACAAGCGCGCTATCCTCACGTTGAGGGACCAACCAAGGAGGGAGCGCCCATGGGTGGAGGACCGTTCCTGAACATCAAAGCCCCGAAGGAGCTGCTAGACCGACTGGATGACTACCGCTTCGCCACGCGGAGGCCATCCCGAGCCGAGGCGGCCCGCGAACTGCTCGACCGGGCCCTCAAGGCGTTCTTCGAGGCCTCCCGCGTGGAGCCTGTTCGGCCAGGAGACCCGGATTACGCCCTCGTCCGCTCCCGCCGCCGGCAGCCAGCGGAGGCCCTCCCCATCCGGGAGATCGAGGCCCGACTCGCCCGGCTCAAGAGGGCCCGGGCCGGGCGAGGCTCCGCATTCGCCGCCGGGGCAAGAAGGAGCTCCTGGACATCGACGACGACGCGACCTTCTTCACGGTCGTGAGGGCGATCCTAGACCTGGAGGCGAACCCACGGCCGCGGGGCTACAACAAGGTCGAGGGGCAGGAGGAGGTCTACTGGATCTGGGTGGGCCGGGAGTGGCGGGTGCTCTACTCCATCGAGGCCGACCGCAACCAGGTGGTCGTCGAGGCCGTGAGGAAGAAAGACGAGGGGACCTATCGCCGGTGAGGGCAGTCGATGGCACAGGAGTCTACTCGTGGAGCGGCTACTCACGAGCAGACGTCTCTCGTCTCTCGTAGTCGCCCTCCTGATCCTCCAGGCCGCCCCCGCCCTGGCGGAGCCCGAAGCCTACTTCTCCCCGAACGGGGGAATCCGGGACCGCCTCCTCCGCGCGATCAACCACACGAAGGCCACCATCGACCTGGCCATCTTCGACTTCACCTCAGGTGAGCTGGCCGGCGCCCTGCTGGCTGCCAAAGAGCGCCGTGTGACCATCCGGATCGTCGCCGATGCCCGGCAGGCCAAGGGCAAGCACTCCGAAATCCCATTCCTTCTGGAAAAGGGGGTCAAGGTTCGCCTGGCGCGAGGCAACGGGCGCGGCATCATGCACCACAAATTCGCTATCTTTGACGGGAAGCTGCTGGTCACGGGCTCCTACAACTGGACCGATTCGGCGGAGCGCTTCAACCACGAGAACGCGCTGGTTCTGGACGACTCCGAGATCATTCGGCGGTACCAGGCACGCTTCGAGCACCTTTTCAACGGCCGTGAGACGTTTTCAGTTCGAGCCCCTCGGTGAAGGAAACCGCATACTGGACCCCCGCCAGAATACGCAATAGAAAAGGCTGCCCCGCTGCGAGACACGCCATACTCGTGAGGGAGGGCGAAGAGCCCTTAGGCCTCCTGTTCAAGCTGCCGAGAAGAGAGTATTCTCGTGTCCGGGAGGACGCCATGACAATGTCACCCGTCGCTCTGGTTGCCGCCCTCGTACTCGTGATGGGGCTGGTCCTTCCCCATCACGTCGTGTTTGCCGGAGACCGTCCCCAACCCCGCGGAGGGACGATCGTCGCCGGGCCGGTGGTTCCTCGCCCCCCCGTCCGTCCGTTCGTTCACCCCTTCGGCTTTCACCCGTTCTTTCCTCGTCGTCACTTCGTTCCATTCGGCGTCGCGGCACCGCCCATCATCGTGTCCGCGCCCCCGACCGTTCTCTACACGCCTCCCTCGGTCGTGTATGTCCAGCCGCTACCGGTGATGACGCTCACGCCGCCGCCACCGCCCCCCACGCCCTCGGTGATCGAGTACCCGAACGGGCGCTATGAACTGCGCGGCGACGGGATCACCACGCCACACACGTGGGCCTGGATTCCGAAGCCACCACCGCCACCTCCGGCATCGCCCGAGACGCACCTGACTGTGCCGCCTGCTGCACCGTCCAATGCGCCGGCAGACCCGCCCTCGACCGATCAGCGAACGTCAGGGCCCCGCGTCGAGCTCTACCGCTGGACCGACGGCGGGGGCGTCACGACGTGGACGGATCGACTCGACAAGGTCCCGGAGCGGTACCGCGCCCAGGCGCAACGCGTGTTGTAGAACGCGCTCTCAGCCGGACGCTTTACTATCTCTTCGGCCCTACTGGGCCCAACTAGGCCATTCAGCAGAGCATTCATGAGAAGGTGTACTGGCTGGC
>CAYRZF010000193.1:0-2116 GCA_964428805.1 uncultured bacterium
TCCTCCTCCCAGTGGACCGCCGGGCGCTCGTAGGGCCTGCGCGCCTGTTCTCCCTGCTGGTCGGGTTGAGGGACTCTCTGAGTATTCATGGCCGCACCTCCGACTACTTCCCCCCTCGCCTTTTATCCTCCCTGTGGGGGAGAGGGCGGGGTGAGGGGGAAAAAGGTTAGGGTGAGAGTGTCCGAAGCACGTTAGCAGAACAGCCGCCCAGCGGCAAGGGCACAGCGAGAACGCGATCGGCGGCTACAGAAACGGGATGAGGTAGGCGGCGGCGGCGCGGTCGATGAACCACAGGGACCACGGGAGCCATGCCGCGCTCTTGGCGTAGATCACGCTGGAGACCGTGGCGCCCAGGAGCACCATGAACGCCCAATCCGGCAGACCCAGCCCGCGAACGAGCGGCCCCAGCGCGACCTCGAGCGTCACCATCGCGAACAGGAGGAGGAAGAGCGCAACCATGCCCACGAGGGGCGTCATCAACAGCAACGAAACGATCCCGAGGATGGCCTCCGCGGCGGGGAGACCCATGCCGTGAGCCGCGTCGCGGTGACCCGACTCGGGCGAAAGCCGCTGGATCCCCGCGTCCACCGGGCCCCAGGAGAGCAGGCTCACGTACGCCACGACGAAGAGAGGCCCAACCAGCAGCAGGACCCAGTGGCTCATCCGCCACGGCAGGAGACTGAACAGCGACACCGATCGACGGTTGGTTGCAGGGTTCATCATGGCACGGGGCCTCCTCAGGGGGTCAGGACGAACACCCCGGTAGTGAGGGGCATCGTTCCGGTGTCGAGGAAAACCTCCACGCGCCACGCTCCCCAGAGGGAGAACTCGCTGATCCAGGTGCCGCCCACAGGGAGCTGCGTCTCCGTCGGGCTTGAGCCAACCTGCGTGGAGAACCCCTGGTAGAGTGAGCCATCAGGGGCGAACAACTGGAGTCGCTGCGTGTGGGTGCCCGAGAGGTTCTGCCAGCCGACGAGGATCCGAAGGTACCTCAGGAGCTGGCCGGAGAAGTCCGTGCCTCCGGTGGATCTCCCGTCCTGGTTGACCCCGATGAACTGAAGCGTGGCGCCGAGCACGCTCGGTGGTGCGCTTCCACCGGTGCTCGCCGTGGATCCCGAGCCCTGGCCGCTGGTGCCGGCCACGGGCGATGCGGACGCTGATCCCGATGCCGTCGCTCCGTCTGCCGCGCCCCCTCCCATCGGGAAGCTGCCGGTGGTCACCTCGGAGCCGCTCGAGACGTCCTCGGTGAGCGCCCCGCGGTTCGAAGTCGAGTCCTGAGAAACGACGCTATCCCACTCGGCCGAGGCCCAGCCTGAAAAGGCGTACGTCTCCCCACCCTTTCCGACGATGGTCGCGGCCCAGGCAAAGGCAGTCGATTGCCCGGGCTCGAGCACGGGCAGACTGGCCGGGCTCGGCCCTGCCGCGGCGCTCGAGACGGCCGTCCCCCCGAAGGCGAGAGAGGAGGGCGTCACGTTTGTAACCCTGATGGGACCGCGGTTCGTGACCGTCATCTCCACCCGGACGTCCTGGCCGCTCACGACCTGCTCGGGGGTGACGCTCAGGGAGACGTCCAGGTCCGCGACATAGAGTGTGTCAGACCGGACCGAGGGGGAGGTCACGCTCTTGCTGACGGCCTGACCACTGAAGCTCACCGTCCCTGGCGACGCGGCCCGGGCGGTCCAGGTCATGCTGCCTGAGGCCCCGGGAGCCAGCGTAAGGTTTCCGGGGGTCGGTCCGGCTACGCCGCTCACCCCTCCGGTTCCTGTGGGACTGAGCAAAGGGGAAATGTCGCTGAGATCCACGGTCGAGCGGTTAGTCACGGTCAGCGTCACCGTGACCGTCCCTCCCAGCCCGAGAATCGGCGGCCCGGCGGCGAGGGCCGCCTCAATCCCGAGCCGGTCCCAGGAGGGTAGCGTGGCCGGCGGATCGAAGGCGACACCCCGGCAGCTCTGCTCCGCCTGGACGCTCACCAGGCTGTCCGGGGTGACCGAGCGAGAGGCGGGGGCAACCACCTCGACACCGAAGACGAGGGCGCTGCCGGGGGCGATGGCCCCGGTGCACTTGGCCTCATCGCTGGTCCTGAAGGTGATCTCGCCGCCCGTGGTCAGATCGACGG
>CAYRZF010000194.1:0-2078 GCA_964428805.1 uncultured bacterium
GGGCGCTTGCCGTAGGTGGCCCGGACCTCGGTCTTGATGCCGCCGCGCATATTGAAGTCGCCCACCACTTCGATCCAGCGAGGACGGGCGGCGGCCACGAAGTCGTTCAGGATCCGGTTGGTCACGTCCTCGTGGAAGGCGCCTTCATCCCGGTAGGCCCAGGTGTAGAGCTTGAGCGATTTGAGCTCGACGAGGTGCTGGTCCGGGACGTACCGAATCCGGATCGTGGCGAAGTCGGGCTGGCCCGTGCGGGGGCAGAGGCACGTGAACTCGGGGATCGTGACGTTGACCTCGTAATCCCGGTCGGGATGCGGGTTCGGGACGACCTCGAGCTGCTTGGAGGGCTGGGCGGGCATAGTTTAACGCCCCTCACCCTGGCCCTCTCCCCGAGGGGGAGAGGGGCTCATTGTGCCGGGGTCTGGCGCTTGGCATCCACGAGCTGGAAGCGCCAGCCGTCGGGGTCGCGCCCGTTCGCGATGGTTCGCCCCGTCTCCTTGATCAGCCGGGGGCCACTCTCGAACCTGACGCCGTGAACCTTCAGGGCGTCGTAGGCCTGCTGCACGTCATCCACCCTGAAGGCGATATGGTTCACGCCGATCACTTCCTCCCCCTGGACCTGGTGGAGCTCGAAGATCGGCTGGTTGGGGCTCGGCAGCTGGAACTCCACCGACACGCCGTGGTGGGTCGTCCGGGAGAGGAGCTTGAAGCCCATGGCCTGGAAGATCCGGGCATATCCCTCGATGTCGTCCACGATCAGCTCGATGTGATCCACCTGGGTGACCATGCTGGGGCCTCCTTCCCGTTGGGGGGGAGGATAGCATACCGGATCACCGGGTGGGAGCCGGCGTGAGCGGGCTCGCCGCCCACACCTCCAATCGGATTCGTTGCGCCGCCACGGCGGGAACTTGTTCCAGAACAAGGACGTCCAGGCCCCGCCGCTCCACGAGGAACCGGTGCTGGCCCTCCTGCCAGGCCCAGGTGGGACCGGGACTCTTCGCGGCTTTACCTCTGAGGGGCGGATACTTGGATTCCAGCAGACCCGCGTAGGCCTGGGCGAAGGCCTCGGCCCTCTGCTCCGTTTCCCAGGTCACGCGATAGACGAGAAACCGACCCGAGCCGGCTTGCCAGACCTCGTAGCGATCCCCGCGCCACCCCGTGGCCAAGCCCCGGGCTACCGCCTCTCCCAGATGCGCCTCCAGGATCGCACCGAGGGCCCACTCCCCGAGCTCGTCCTCGTTCACCCGGCGCCAGCCCAGAGGGAGCGCGGAACGAAGATCGGGAAGCGCGATCGGGACCGGATCTTGCCTCCGGTCGAGATACTTCTCCGGGTGGAGGATCTGAGCTGTCGAGCGCGGAGGATCCTGGTAGAGCTGGCCGAAGGCCGACCAGGCCTGGCGCCGCCTGAACTGATGGACGAAGACGAGACCCTGGGTATAGGGGAAGAGCAGTTGCTCCCTGAGGAACTTCGGGGCCCTGTCGAAAACCGGTCCGGCGGACTGGGCCGCCGTGAGCTGGTGAAAGGAGGAGAGGTCGGGGATCTGCTGGAGCTCCAGGCCCTGAGCCTTCAGCAGAACCTCCAGGGACAGGGCCACAGCCTCCCCCTCGATGAGAGCTTGACGCGCCAGGAGCTGATCCCCTCCGCCCGCGGTGGGGGCGATGAACTGGTCGAGGGGCATGTTGCGGTCCTGAAGGGTGTGGACCAGTTCGTGGAGGAGCGCGGCCTGCTGCTGCTCGGGCGTGAGCCAGTCGGCCAGCACCATCACTTTCGCCACCGGATCGTAGTATGCCCCCGCCTGCTCAGCGAGAAGGTCGAGGAAGAAGCTGCGGAGGTCGAAGTCGGCGGGGATCAGCCCCCAGGCGACCATCGCTTTCCGCTCGGCCTCCACCTGGGCCGCCGGGTACTTCCGATTGAGTTCCTGCTCGACGTAGCGCCGAGTTTCGCTTCGGGAGCGGATCATGATGGGGGGAGGTGACCCCGGTGAAGGGAGACCCCGGATGGTGGCCAGCTCGGCGAAGAAGGAGCCGGCCAGGGTCTCAAGCGACGCAACGGACGACTGCTGGCCCGCGGCCGGTGAGCC
>CAYRZF010000195.1:0-2009 GCA_964428805.1 uncultured bacterium
AACCCCAGCGGAGAGGCCAGAGCCAGCGGCTGGTGGCCCAGCTCGTAGCAGGAGATGAGGAGCACGGCGCCAGGGTCCCGGAGAGTCACGGGAGGTGTCGCGGGAGTCATGGGCTCCAGTATACCGCCGCTCAGGGGAGAATGGCGGCGACGGGAATGCGGGCGGAGGGAGCGGCGAGGGGCGAGACGAGATCAGCGGGACCAAGGGAATGGGCCTCGCTGTACGCCCAGCCGAAGGGCGCCGAGGAGGACGGAGCTGGCTGACGGTACACCTCGAGGACGCCGTCCACGAGGTTGAGGATCCAGTAGTCGCCGAGCCCGGAGCGGGCGTAGAGGCCCCCTTTGTGTGTGCGATCCGAAGCCAGGCTCGCCTCGGCGACCTCCACCACCAGCACTGGTCGCGAGGGATGAGCGTAGCGGTAATCCCGCGGCCCGCCCGCCACCACGGACACGTCGGGCTCGGGCTCGGATTCGTCGTCCAGCGCTACCGGCAGCTGGACCCGGACGTCCCAGCCCGTCCCGAAAGCGCGGCGCAGGGCTTCGACCACGAGCTGAATGCCCGTGGCGTGAGGCGTTCCCTGAGGCTCGCGGACGACAAGTTCTCCGGCGAGCAGCTCGAGGCGCTCATCCGGGCGGAAGACGCCCTTTTCGATCAGTTGATCGTACTCCACGCGGCTCCACCGCCGGGTTGGGATCGCTGGCTGGCTCATGGCGGCTCCAGGCCCACGCTATCCGATCGCGCTGCCCCAGTCAATGCCTCCGGTTGGATACCCCCGGCTCCCGCGCGCACTCTGCCCACCAGAAGAACGAGGCCGGCCGCGCGCCGTTCCCGAGGACCGCGGATTGTCAAGCGGTGGCCAAGCCATTACACTAGCCCCCGATGAGCAGGCCCTTTGCCTACTACGCTCGCCTCAGCGGGCGCCAGAAGGCTATCTACCAGCGAAGCGACGGGATCACCCGCATACCTCTGCCGGGTGCCGAAGCGCTCTGGCCGCTGGTCCTCCGCGTCGCCGAGGCGCTGGAAAGCGAGGACCGCGACCTGACCCAGGCAGCGACACAGCAATTCGTCGGCGCACTCGCTCGGGCCCTCGGGGTCGCGCTGCCCACGGTCCTCGTCCTGGCGGCCCGACCCCACGCGCATGGGGGAGAGCTCCACGGCCTGTACACGAGCGCGCGCGGGCGCGGCGCACCGAGGATCACCGTGTGGATGCGGACGGCCCGCCGGCGTCAAGTGGTGGCCTTTCGGACGTTCCTCCGGACATTGCTCCACGAACTCTGCCACCACCTCGACTACCGGCTGCTCAGGCTTGCCGACTCCTTCCACACCGAGGGCTTCTATAAGCGGGAGTCGAGCCTCTTTCACCAGCTCACGGCAGGCTTGCCCGCGGAGGCGAACCGCGCGGCCGCGCCGGGAGATCTCTTCACCAGGGAGGACACATGACCACGACAGCGGAGCAGAGCCAACGGCTGGGCCGGACCGCCGATGACCTCGCGGCGCTCCTCGACGGGAAGCCCACGGCGATCCTGACCAAGCGCCCGGCGGAGAATGCCTGGGCTGCCACGGAGGTGGTCTGCCACCTCCGGGATACCGAGGAGTTGTTCTTCGGCCGCTTTCAGACCATCCTGGCGAACGACGGGCCCAAGCTCCTCGCGATCGATCCTGACGCCTGGGCCCGAGACCGCCAGTACCTGAGAAACGACGCAGCTCAGGCTCTGACGAGCTTCCGAATTAAACGGGAAGAAACCCTCAAGCTTCTACAGGCGCTGGCGCATGATCAGTGGGAGCGCGGCGGAATCCACCCCAGCCGAGGGAAAATGACGCTGAAGGATTTCGTAGCGCTGATGGCCGGGCACGACGACAACCACCTGGACCAGCTGAGGCGGGCGCTCGACGGAAGACCGTAGGCGGGCGGGTTCGCGCCGGCCCGCACGCCACATGGGGAGGCAATTAGAGGGGGGGAGGACGCTTCTCCGGATCCTTGATGGGAGCGGGCTCGGGGCGGTCGGGAC
>CAYRZF010000196.1:0-1979 GCA_964428805.1 uncultured bacterium
GTGATTGTCCTCGAAGGTCTCGAGAAGCCCCGCGCGCTGGAGTGTCCTCTTGGTGATCTCATGAACACGCGGGTGAACCCGGAGTCCCTCCCCTTCTCCTGGAAGGTGCTGCTGAGCGGCTACGCGCCTGCGTACGCCTACGACATGGGACGGCTCGACCGGAGCCTTCCCTTCGAGGAGCTCAGGCGCCGCTCCCTCGTCAATGCGGCGGCCCAGGCGGCCGACCAGGCGCCGGACTTCTCGCGCCGCATCCGCGCCGGGCTCCCCGGCCGCGCCCCGGCCAGCCGCTAAGGTACTACGGCGGCTCACGGCCGGGCCCCCCGGGCGGCCGGCTCCTGGGCGAGGTGCTCCCGAAGGATGCGCCGCACCTCCTCGATCGTCTCGGGATTCGACTGGGTAGAGTGGCCCGAGCGCACCACCAGCTCGGAGGCAACCCCCTCGATGTGGGCGCTTTCATAGGCCACGACCCCGTCGGTCTTCCCGGTCAGCGGGCCCTCCCCCAGCACCGCGATGATCGAGTGCGCGGTGATCCGGGGGTCAATGGGCGAGGCCCCCAGCGCCCGGAGGAAGGGATGGCCGGGGCTCATGTTCTCCACGGAAGTCGGGAGTCGGCTCATCCTGAGCTCAGCGAACGCCGGCGCGGCGAGGAGATTCTGGAATTGCGAGACCAGCGTGCCCGGCAGGTTGACGAGTCGCCTGAGGAGGCCGAGGACCCAGCCCGTGGCGCGGAAGCTTCCCCGGTGGGGTGTGGCGATGAAGACCACGCGCTCGACGTTGGGCACGGGCTCGAAGAACATCGCCTCCCGGAAGAGCTGGCGGGTCTCGGGAGGCATCTCCACCTGGTCGAACGGGACGTTGCTCACGTTGTCCCAGAACCGCGTCCCGCTCGACACCGCCATGAGCTTGGTGAGGAGCCCGCCCTGGCTATGGCCCCCGATCACCATGCGGCGTAGGGCAGGGTCCTGCCCGGCCGGGTCGAGCTCGGCGACGACGTCGAGCAGCGCGCGGCGCAGGAGCATCGCGGAGTAAAGAACCGGCTGGCCCGTGTTGTACATGAAGAGCCAGAACTGGAAGCGGCCACGGAGCACGGGGTCGTTCTCGAGCTCGTTGTACATCTCCGCCCACCGTGCCGGACTGGACGCGGTCCCGTGCACCAGGACGACGGGAATGCGCCCGGGACGATAGGGGTGCAGCATGAGGAGCCCGTCCCCGAGCACCGGCTCTGCGAAGCGGAAGCCCGCGATCTCGAAGTCCCAGACGGGCGCCCCCTCGAGCTGGTACGCGAGCGCCGCCGTCGGCTCCAGCTCTAGCGGCACGTCACGCCCGCCCACCCGCACCGTCGTCGCCTGATCGGCCGCGTAGAGCTCGATGCGTCCCTGGAGCTTGCCCTCCAAGACGCCGCGCAGCGGCTCGGCGAAGCGCACGAAGGCCGTCACCGGCACCTTCATCCGCGGCGGGACGCGCTTCCGGGCCGCCTCGGCGGCGGGCCCCGAGCCGACCGGCTCCACCTCGGCGGCCAGCGGCGCGCCGATGCCGGGCTGACGGTAACGGTTGCGCAGCCCGCGAACCAGGAACTCGCCGACCGGAATGAACCGCTTGAAGCGGTAGCTTCCCCAGAGGAACTGGGACGGCTCCACGGTGAGCGTCATCTCACCGAACGGCAGCGCTCGCGTGCCGGCTTCGAGGACGACCTCCTCGCCGTCGGGCGACGCAAGCCCCCGGCTGAGCCCCCAGTTGTAGAGGTCCACGGCCAGCCGGGCCCGCGGGTCAATGGGGCGGATCACCGTTTCTTCGCGCTCGGGGAGGAGGAACGCGTAGGCGTAGGCCGCCGCCGCCAGGTAGTACTCGCGCTGCCCCGACTGCTCCGCGTGAAGGAAGGACAGCTCCGCCAGCGCGAACAGCCTGTCCGGAGTCACCCGGTCCAGGAGGCGCTTCTGGAGCTCTCCGAGGGCCGCGCCGGGATCATCTTCGAACCGCTC
>CAYRZF010000197.1:0-1973 GCA_964428805.1 uncultured bacterium
CCTCGAGGCTGGCGAACGCGGTGCGCGAATTGGCGAAGGTGTTGATCCGGATCCCGAACCAGGCGACCCCGTAGCTGCCCCCAATGCCGATCAGGCTGAAGGCGAGGATGATGGCCACCTTCACCGCGTCGAACTTCAACAGCACGCCGAAGTACAAAACGATGATGACGCCGATGAAGGCCTCGAGGACGAGAAGGAACTTGCCCTGGGTGATCAGATAGGTTTTGCAGGTCTCGTAGATCAGCTCCGAGATCTCCCGCATGGCTTCGTGCACCGGCAGCTTCTTGAGCTGAGCGAAGATCACCAGCCCGAACAGGAGGCCCAGGACGCATACCGGGAGCCCCGCCATCAGGAGCGCGCGGCCGCTCAGGCCGATGAAGCGGACCTGGCCGAGGTCGGGGACCTGGAGGGCCGCCTCACCCCCGCCGGGGTGCGAGGCCGTAGCCTCTGTGCCCCGGGGAGTCTGGGCCAACGCCGCCGATACGGCCACGAGGGTGACGACGGCCAGAACGAGCAGCGCCGGAAGGACCACGAACAGGAGGCGACGGCACATGCTCGATTCGCTCATGGGTGGTTGACTCCTCCGGATAGAAAATGAACCGCCAAAACTCTACCGGATGGGAAATACGCTGTCAATGGGAAACGTTTCTCAAGCATGAAAAAGCACCCAAGTTGACAGTAGTTACGCAGCTCTATAGGATGAGCCCGGAGACATGGAAAGCGACCCGACGCTCGCCCTCCGCACCTCGGATCAGCCCCGTTCCTACGCGCGCTGCCCGGCCTGCCGAAGGGAGTTCGTGTGGCAAGAGAACCCCTACCGGCCGTTTTGCTCCCTCACGTGCCGGCTCATTGACCTCGGCGTCTGGCTCGACGAGGGTTACCGGATCTCCGGCGGGGAGACGGCCGCCGAGCCGGCGCCCGAGCATTGCATGCTCGACAGCGGCGCATGACCGAACTTTTCGGCGATCCCGCCGCCTTTCTCCAGGCCCTGATCCTGAAGGTACCAGCGCTCCTCCTGGCAGTCACGGTTCACGAGTTGGCCCACGGCCTCGTGGCGGATCGTCTGGGCGATCCCACCGCGCGACGAGAGGGGCGGCTCACGCTGAATCCCTTGCCCCACATCGATCCCATCGGGGCGCTCGCCTTCGTGCTCGCCGGATTCGGCTGGGCCAAACCCGTTCCGGTGAACGCATCCAATCTCCGGCATCCCGTGCGGGACATGGCGTGGGTCGCCGCCGCCGGGCCTCTCTCCAATCTCGTCGTCGCCTTGGTCGGGCTGATCGCTTTCGTGCTGCTCCGACGCGTGGGGGCCGTGCCCTTCATCGCCGAGCCTCTCGGTGGGATCTTGTTCTACGTCTACCAGTTCAACCTCGTGCTGGCCATCTTTAATCTGATCCCGTTGCCGCCTTTAGATGGAGGGCACTTCCTGCCATACTTCCTGCCACGCGGTTCATGGTCGCTCTTGCACCAGCTCGAGCAGGTAGGCCCCTTCATCCTGCTCCTGCTGGTCATCACGGGCGCCACGGCCTACGTTGTGGGACCCGCCTTCCAGTTCGTCAGCCGCATCTACGTCGCCATCGTTCGTTTCATTCTCTGAACAAGCGAAAAGCCCGGACCGTGTTTGGCCCGGGCTTTTTGGGTTTACCCCGGCGGCGACCTACTCTCCCACACCGTTACCAGTGCAGTACCATCGGCCCTGGAGGGCTTAACTTCCGTGTTCGGGATGGGAACGGGTGTGGCCCCTCCGGCAACACCACCGGGAAACATCTGAGGGGGGTCGCCACCCCCTTCGGTTCTCCCTCCGCCGGAACACGCTTCGTCCTCTGCGCGGGAAAATCGCTGGGAGCGTCGACCCCACCTCGAAATTTGACAACCGTGGACGATTCTCGAGATAGCGTAGCGGATAAAAATAAGGAATCCGTGGTCAAGCCGCACGGCCGATTAGTACCGGTAAGCTGAACGCCTTACGGCGC
>CAYRZF010000198.1:0-1959 GCA_964428805.1 uncultured bacterium
GTCTTGTTGTTGAGTTGCCCCATGCGATTTTAGGCCCAATATCCATTCTACAATCAGATCGCCAGCGGCCCAAGAACCACCTGGAACGCCGCGCGGCCTCGGAGTATAGTGGCCGACGATGACCGACAAGGGAACGGGCGCGCTCCTCCGGTCCCACGCGGTATTCAGGGAGGTCCCGACGACAGAGATCGAAGGCCTGATCCACGTCACCCAAGCGGAGAGTCACCGTCCGCGGGAGTTCATCTTCATGGAGGGAGACCCCTCGCTCTGGTTCTACATCGTGAAGAGCGGTCGGGTGAAAATCCTGAAGCACTCGCGGGCGGGCAAGGACGTGGTGCTGGAACTCTTGGGGCCGGGAGAAATCTTCGGGGGCGTCGCCGTCCTCGAGAAGCGCCCCTACCCGGCCACCGCCCAGGCTATGGAGACGGCCGAGGTCCTAAAGATCCCCAGCGATGCGCTCCTCAAGCTTTCGGAGCGTCACCAGTCCATCGTCAGGGAGATGGCCCTCATGCTCGGCCGGCGTCTCAGGACGGCCCACGAGTCCGTCAAGTCCCTGGCTGTCGAACCGGTGGAGCCGCGCCTGGCGGCCACGCTGATGAGGCTGGCCGACCGTGAAGGCAAGCCTTCCGGGGCAGGCGTCGAGCTGCCATACCATCTGACGCGCCAGAGCCTGGCCGACATGGCCGGCACCACCGTGGAGACCGCCATCCGCGTGGTGAGCCGCTGGATCAAGGAAGGGCTCGTGGTGGATGACCGCGGGCGGCTTGTTCTGAAAAAGCCGGCCGCGCTGCGCGCGATGGCGCAGGGCGAGCCCCAGGATTCCTGAGCTGTGGACCTATTCCTCCGCTGGTTGCACGTGACGGCGGCCGTGATGTGGTTGGGAGGGATGCTGTTCATCGCCCTCGTCCTCGTCCCCGTGACCCGTCGGGTTCAGGACCCTGATCTGCGCAGTGACCTCATCAGCCAGACCGGAAAGCGGTTCCGAGCGGTGGCATGGATCGCCCTGGCGGTCCTGGTCGCCACCGGGCTCGCCATTCTCTTCCGGCGCCCCTGGCTGCTCCGGCTGCCCGCCTTCCAGCTCAAGGTCGCGCTCGTCGTCCTCGTGCTGGGGCTCTCCGCGCTTCACGATTTCGTCCTCGGGCCGCGCGTTGGGAAGCTCCCCCCGGGGGTCACGGCGCCACGGAGGCGTGTCTCCTGGATCGCGCGGATCAACGTGCTGATCGTCCTGACCGTCGTCCTCCTGGGCCTCTCACTCCGCGGCTGAAGCTCCTCGCCCGGCACCCTCGTATGAGCTAAAGGAGTTCCTGAGGTTCTCGTGATGCCCCAGGGGTAACGGACTCGGCCGGCCGGAGCGGCTCCCGTTTCTCGCTCTCTGGCAGGCCGAGGCAACTCTGCTCGCATCCGCTCTTCTCCGGCCAGAGCGAGCAGCTCTTGACGCGGAGGATCGGGTGACGGAACGCGGCGGTGAACGCCGCCCACCTAGCGTCCACACGGACCTTCGCATCCGCCCCCGTCTCGGGGCAGGTGAGCCCCCTCGTCCCGCGATAACGAACGAACACCGCGCCGACGACGGGAAGCAGAACGTACACCGCGGCAAGGGCCACGATCGCAACGAGAACGATCCATGGAGCGCTCATAGTATCCTCCTCGATTTCGGCTCCCGTGAGCCTTTCACCGGTTTTCGGGTCACGCGTTCTCTCAGCACAGAATGTGACTGTGCGCGTCAACGAGCCGTATCGCCCCCTCCCTTGGCCAGAAGGCTCTCAAGCAGCGTCTCGAGCTTTCGAAGGTCCACTTCGTATCGATCCGCGAGTTCGGCAAGACGCCGGGCCTGGTCAGCGAGCGGCGCGGGCCGCCCGAGGGGCCTCGGCCCCACTGGCGTCCAGGCCTCCTCCCGGATGTTGAGGCTCAGGAGGTCGAACCGGGCGTAGTGCCCCAGGCAGTCGAAGTAGGCCTTGG
>CAYRZF010000199.1:0-1958 GCA_964428805.1 uncultured bacterium
GAGTAAGGCCGTGTCGATAACCATCGCACGACCTCTACGGGCACCACGTCCGGCCGCGCCGGCGTGGTCGCTACGCTCCGGGTAGATATTTTGCGCGAGGGCAGTAAACCCACGGAGAAACACGGGCAATGATCATCGATAGTCACTGTCACCTCCACGAACCTGTCTTCACGGATGTTCGCGGGACGCTGACGCGGGCCATTGACCACGACGTCTGGGGGATCATCGCGGTCGGATGTGACCCCCTGACGAACCTCAGGACGCTGGACGTGGCTCGCCAGCACGGCAAGGCGATCTGGCCGGCTCTGGGCTGCCACCCCGAGTGGACGAGCCTGGCCGACTGGGACGTGGAGCAAGTGGAGCAGCAGGTCGCCGAGTACCACGCCCGGATCGTGGCGCTAGGGGAGGTGGGGCTCCCCTGGTACTGCCTCGAGGCCGCCGCTGACGCCGTCGCCCTCAAGCTCCGCTGGCGCGACCGGCTAAGGCGTCTCCTCGCCCTCGCCGTCCGCTACGACTTGCCCGTTGTCCTCCACGCCCCTCACGGCGCGGCTCAAGAGGCGTTGAGCCTGCTGCGTGAGCGGGGCATCGAGCGGGCGGTCTTCCACTGGCACAAGGCCCCCGCCGAGGTCACCCGTCGGATCGTGGATGCCGGGTATCTCGTGTCGGTGACTCCTGAGGTCGTCTATCGAGAGCGCGACCGCGAGATGGTGGAATGGATCCCCCTGGAGTCGCTCCTGGTGGAGACCGACAGCCCGTGGCCATATAAGGGCGAATTTGAAGGGCTCCCCACCGAGCCGTGGATGGCCTCTCGGGTGGTCGAGGAGGTCGCCAAGCTCAAGCAGCTGCCCGTGGACGAAGTGATGTTCCAGATCTCGACGAACACCTGCCGCCTCTTCCATCTTCCGTATTCATGACACTAGGGCGCGCCGACGCCACGACTACCATCCGCGAGGAAGTCCACCGGATCTCAGTAGGCGATCAGAAGCTCGCGCTGGTTCTCCACCTGCCTCCTCGCACTCCCGCGCCCTGCGTGATCGCCAGCCACGGCCTTGGCGCCTCGAAGGACAGCGAAAAGTATTTACTCCTCGGAAGGGAGTTCCCCGGGGCTGGTCTGGCGCTCTGCCGCTTCGACTTCCGCGGCTCGGGGGAGAGCGATGGCGCCTACGCCGAGACCTCCGTCGCGAGCCGCATTGCTGACCTCGAGGCAGTCCTGGATTTCGTCGCCGGGCACCGGGCTCTCACCGGTCGCTCCGGTCTGCTGGGCTCAAGCATGGGCGGGTTCATCGCGCTTCACGTGGCCGCGGCGAGACGCCCGCCGATGCCGGTGGTGACCTGGAATGCTCCCGCGACTCTCCGTGGCCTTGCGAAGAACCAATCCGATGACGTGGCGGGGCTGGGCCGCGCGTTCTTCGACGAGCTGAGGGATGGCGCCTTGGCCGACTCTCCGCCCGGCGTCACCTTCTCCCTCACGATCCAGGCTGAGCTGGATGAGATCGTCCGGCCGAGCCACGGCCGAATTCTTTTCGAGCGGGCCGCCGATCCAAAGAAACTGCACATCCTCAAGGGCGCCGACCATCGTCTGAGCGACATGAGCCACCGGATGGAAGCGGTCACTCTGAGCCGAGACTGGCTCGCCCGCTACCTCTCGTGACGCCCGAGGAGAAGATCGCCCAGTTCAAGGAGGTGGCCGACCTGATGCCCGACGACCCGGTGGTCCGCCTGGGACTGGGCACCGCGTACCTCGAGGCAGGCCAGGCGGAAGAGGCGGTCCGCGAGTTCAGGGAGACGATTCGGCTGAAACCCGACTACACCGCCGCGCACCGGGGACTCGGCCGCGCGCTCGAAAAGGCCGGGAGGCCGGAGGAGGCCAAGGCCGCCTACCGGAAGGGGATCGAGGTCGGCCGCGCCACGGGGGACCTCCAGACCGTCAAGGAGATGGAGGTCTTCCTCCGCCGCCT
>CAYRZF010000200.1:0-1950 GCA_964428805.1 uncultured bacterium
GCGCCACGGGGGACCTCCAGACCGTCAAGGAGATGGAGGTCTTCCTCCGCCGCCTCGAAAAACAGTAAGACACGACGGTCGGCTCAGCGTCGCATACTGGATGGGCTCAAAAATCTGGCCCCGCTAGCGGCGATCAGATCCTCGCGAGCTGGCCCGACTGGATCAGGTCCACCAGCACGTTCCACTCATCCTTCTTCAGCACGGCGAGGTTGCCCGCCTCACCGATCCGTACCTCGTCGCCGACGATCTCGACCTCAGGGCACGCGCCGCAAGCCGGGCAGAGCGACATCCTCAGGCTTTCCATCTGCCTTCCTCCTCTTCTTCGAGCGGTCCAGGTGTTCGATGTGGGGGCAGATCACCGCCCCGCTGCGCCGTCCAGAGCGCCACGACCCGAGCAGTTCCCGCAACCTCTGGCGAACTTCCCTCAGGTCAGCCAGCGCCTTGTCGAGGTCCTCAGCCTTGCGGCGCACAAGGTTGTGGACATGGGGACACGGGATTCGGCCCGATCGCTTGATGCCGACGATCTCCTTGATCTCGTCCAGGCGAAAGCCGAGCCGCCGGGCCTGCGTGACGAACCCGAGGACCGACAGGGTCTCCCTGCCGTACACGCGGTAGCCTGCTGCCGTGCGGCGGGGCGCGGGGAGGATTCCCGCGGCCTCGTACAGGCGCAGGGCCTTGCGGCTCACGCCGCTCTGGGCGGCCACCTCACCAATCAGCAGGTCGTCCCGTCCCATGCCCACAGGATACAGGTTGCCCCTTGGGGAAAGGTCAAGAGGAAAAATAGGGGTGACTTACTCTGGCTGATGAGCGCCGGGGTGTGCCGATCAGGGCTGTTGGTCAGCGATCCAATCCCGGAGTCGCGCGAGGATGTCGTACCCGGAGGAAGCCCTCGGCCATCTGGCTCCGCGCCGAGTTGTGCGTACAGAGGAAGGGAACTCGCTGCTTGTTCACGCTGCCCCTCCCCGTGTAGTCTAGACAGGGTTCGTTCCCTACTCTTGTCAGGCCTCAAGTGTAGACGAGAATCTCCAGCACCGCGAGGTGAGTAGTGACGGCGAATGTAACAAGAATGCAACGACTCACGCTTGCTCGTCGGGTCGCAGCCGAGACGGTCGGAACCGCACTGCTCTTGGCTGCGGTCGTCGGCTCGGGGATCATGGGCGAACGGCTGGCGGGGGGCAACGTGGGGCTCGCCCTGCTCGCCAACACCGTGGCCACGGGAGCCGCACTGGTCGCCCTGATCCTCGCGTTTGGCCCGATCTCGGGAGCGCATTTCAACCCGGCGGTGACGTTGGCCGATGCATCTCAGTGTGGCATCTCCTGGCGAGAGGTGCCGTTCTACATCTCGGGCCAGATAATCGGGGCCTTCGTGGGCGTCGCTTCAGCACACGCGATGTTCGGCGAACCGCTGTTCGCCGCGTCTCGCCATTCGAGGGGCGGCATAGCACAAGCGTTCAGCGAGTTCGTTGCGACATTCGGCCTGCTTGCCGTGATTTGGGGCTGCGCCCGCTTGCGCTCGTCGGCGATGCCCTTCGCCGTCGGGGCCTACATCACCGCAGCCTATTGGTTCACGGCGTCAACGTCATTCGCAAACCCAGCCGTGACGCTGGCACGTTCTGCGACGGACACCTTTACGGGCATTCGCCCCTCAGATGTTCCCGCCTTCATCAGCGCCCAACTCATCGGCGCAGGTGCAGCCACCGCTCTCTTCCGATGGTTGGTCCCTACTCCTCCCGAGGTGGCACCTACTACCATGCTGCCGCATTCACGACCCGGCCCCAGCGAACCCCACAAGTCTAGCGGCCCGTGCTAGCAATGGGCGAAAGTAGGATGTAGGGCATGAAGGTCTGGTGGGCCGGAATCCTCTTGCTTCTGGTGATGTTCGTCCCCGGGTGGGCGCGGGCCCAGATGTACCAGTGGGAGGACGAGCAGGGAACCGTCCACATCACCAAC
>CAYRZF010000201.1:0-1925 GCA_964428805.1 uncultured bacterium
ACGCTGGCCTATCTGCGGCAACACGCTCCGCATCCTTCTGCCGAGATCATCGTTGCCGAGGGCGGAAGCGCGGACACGACTGCTGATGTCGCCCGGCGCTGGGCCACTGTGGTGCACGGCCACGACTCCACCCGCGCCGCGCTGATGAATGCCGGGGCACGAGTGGCCAGAGGTGACGTGCTCTTCTTCCTGCACGCCGATTCCGTCCCACCCCCCGACTTCGTGACGCTGATTCGAACGGCCCTCGCCGATCCCCTCGCGGTCGGCGGGGCATTCGACCATCGGTTCAGCGAGCCGGTCTTCGGCCTGTGGCTGGTCTCAACTATCGACCGGATCCGGTTTCGCCTGACCAAGAACTATTATGGCGACCAGGGGATCTTCGTGCGGAGGGCGGTCTTCAATCAGCTTGGCGGGTTCCCGGACAGGGCCATCCTCGAAGACCTGGAGTTCTCCAGGCGCATGAAGCGGATTGGCCGGACTGTCATGATTCCGCGGCCTGTCCGGACCTCGGGACGGAGATTCCTGAACGGCGGCATCACCAAGACCTTCCTCTGGATTGTCTGGCTTCTCGCGCTTTATACACTCCGCATCGACACCGAGCGGTACGCTGCGTCGTATCGGAAAGAGAACGATCAGCCGGGCGCGCCATGCAGGAAAGGGATCACCGGATGACCGCGGACGGGGTCTTTGTCACCGGCGCCACCGGCTTCATCGGCCGCCACCTGGTCCTGGGCCTTTTGGAGCGGGGCTTTCGGGTGTTCGCCCTCACGCGAGGCGCCAACGGGAGGCAGGCTGGGGATCGGCTGATTCGCGTCCTGCAGTCGGCGTACGGTCGCCCGCTTCCAGAACAGATGCTCGCGCGCCTTCAACCCCTGGATGGCGATCTGGTCAAACCCGATCTCGGCCTTCAAGAAGACGTGCAGAAAGGGCTGGCGGCTGAGGTCAGCCAGATTTTTCACTGCGGCGGAGATACGCGATTCTTTCCCAAGGATCGGGCGGCCTATCGCGCCATCCATCTGGACGGTCCGCTCCATATCCTCCGCGCAATCGACCGAGGCCAGGGCGTTCGGTTCCACCACGTGAGCACCGCCTACGTCGCGGGACGGCGGAACGGAACCGCATTCGAGGATGAGTTGGCGGTGGGACAATCGTTCCGAAATCCCTATGAGCGGGTTAAGCTCGAGGCAGAACAGACCATCAGGTCTGCCTGTGAGTCCCGCGGGATCGGTCTGACCATCTTCCGGCCCAGCATTGTCATTGCCGATCCCCGAGTGCCGAATACGAATTGGTCCGATCCCATCTCGACCCGTTTTGCCGGCTTCGCCCGGCTCTGTGGAGTCTACAGGCGGACTGTCGGCCGGATCCGCGCCCTGCGTCCTTCCCTCAGGGTCCGGGGGTCCCGCAAGTCGGCCCTTAACGTCGTCCCGATCACCTATGTCGTCGAGGCAATACTGGCCATCGCCGCCAATGGACGGATATCTCCCGGGACCTTTCACCTGGTGGACCCGACGCCGCCGCGGAACCACGAGCTGCTCGATCGGATCACGGAGGTCCTCGGGCTACGCGGGCTTGAACCCTTTGAGCATCGCACCCTTCCGATCGAGGGGGCGAGCCTGCTGGAGCGCGTCGTGGAAAACCTCCTCCGCCCCTACCAGGACTATTTCTTCGAATCGCCGATCTTCGACGATCGCCACGCGAGGCGGATTCTTAACGGGGTTGTTGAGCCGCGCTCCGCCACGGCCCTTGAGTTCCTGGCGCGCGCCGCCGACACGTCGCGTACGACGGAATTCACCCCCGTCCATGCTCCGGTGCCTCAGAAAGGAGACCGGGCGCTCGAACACGTGGGCGATGTTTTCCCTTGACACCCATCGGCTGACGACATACAAGAGGAATCATCCGCGGCGAAAACCAGGCGCAAACACGCA
>CAYRZF010000202.1:0-1898 GCA_964428805.1 uncultured bacterium
ATGTACCCGACCCAGATGGCCTCCTGACGGGAGAATCCCCTCCCAGCCGCCAGGCGCCGCCACAGCTCGCCACGGAAGAAGTGCCAGGAGTCCTTGTTCAGGGTCGGGAGCCCCAGGAGATCCACCAGGATGTGATAGCCATCCATCTCGAGGAAGCAGAAGGGGTAGAGGCTCACCAGGAAGGTCTGCCACTGAAGGAGTCCGGTGGCGGCCATGAAGCTCTGAAAGAAGCCGAAGGGCATTTGCGTCGCGACCCAGAGGCAGAGGGCCCCCACGTAGAGATGGACGAGTGGCCCCGACACCGCGGTCACCAGCCGGGCCTTCCGGGTCGCCATGAAGATATCGGTGACATCCACGTAAAACGTGGGCACGAAGCCGTGGAGGAGCGTGAAACCGAACTCCCGGACCTGGCGACCGTAGTGCACACACGCGAGCCCGTGGACGAGCTGGTGGGCGGCCAGGGTGGCGACGAAGAAAATCTTCACCGTGAGCAAGGCCAGGATGGGACGGTGGGTGAGCGGGGCGGCGATCTCCGCCGCGTCGTGCCAGAGGCGGATCGCCGACATCACCCCCAGGGCCGTCAAGGCGAGGCCCAAGACAAGGATGGGGAGAGTGAAGATCAGCAGCCCTCCCCACCGATAGGTCCGCTCGAAGTTCCGCTGCACGTCGCGGCTCCCCACCGTGAGCTTCTCGAGCCCCTTGAGCGCTCCCTCCAGCGCGCGGGCGCCCAGGTTCTTCCGGTGGCGCGCCAGCACCTCGCGAAGCCGGGACGCCGGCCGGAGCGTCAGGAGCTCCGCCCGCCCGAGTTTCGCGATGAGGGCGGGGATCACGTCAAAGTCGAACGCGCCGAAGCGGAGGACGTAGGCCGTGGCCATGTCCTGGAGCGAAGTCTGGCCGTCCATCTGCTCCCAGAGAAAGCGCTCCGGCTCTGTCAGCAGGAGGTAGCGGTCCGTGGCCTTGTTCTTGAGGACGTAGGTGGCCCGCCGCTCGATGCCCTTGGGAAGCTGGGCGAGCTCCCAGGCCGAGTCGGGAATGCGCTGCGGCCGGTACTGGAGATAGGCGAGGGCGCTGGGGACCGCCCGGACCTCGAACCCCTGATCCTCCTCGCGGCGAATCAGGAGTTGGATCTTGGTCCGGCGGGCCACGCTCCGGTCTCCGCGAGGGGTCAGCCGGGGAGCTTGCTGTCCAGGTCCAACCCCGTGGCCTCCAGGCCCCACCGCGTCACCTCGGCGACGAGGTTGCCCGACTCCCGGAGGCGCGCGACGAACACCTGGACCATCTGGAAGAAGAAGGCCGCGGCGGCGCTGGGGCTGATCTCGATGAACTGGTGGAGACTTTCCCGATCCAGGTACAGGAGGAGCGCATCGGCCTCGGCCTGGATGGTCGCCGACCGGGGCGCCTGGTCGAACAGGCTCATCTCCCCGAAGAAGTCCCCCCGACCCATCCGGGCCAGCACCTGCTCCACTCGTCCGATGACGGGTTTGGAAATTACAACGGTCCCCTCGCGAATAAGGTAGAGCTCCTCGCCCCTATCCCCCTCGCGAAAAAGCACCTCGCCCTTCTTGAGCGTTCGCTCTCGCAGCCTAAGGGCGAGCGCGACCAAGTGAGGCTCGGCGAGATCCTTGAAAACGCTGACGGTTCGGAGGAACGCGACGTGGTCGGCCTTCGGCATTCGTCTAGGTCGCCCAGCGCTTGACGAGGGCCGTCTGGAACGCCCGCGCCTGCTGGGACTGAGGCGTGAGGCTGAGCTTGGCGATGGCCTGGAGGACGGAGGCGCGCTCTTCGGCGCTCAGCTCGTAATGCGCCAGCTCGGCGCCGGGGTCCCGGATGAGAGCCTGAAGGAAATCCGGGTCGATCATCACCCGCCCCACGAGCTCTCTCAGCCCCGGCCCTGCCAT
>CAYRZF010000203.1:0-1861 GCA_964428805.1 uncultured bacterium
TTCAGGGTCTAGTGCCCGCAAGGGTGTCGGGGTTCGAGTCCCCGCTTCGGCACCACTCCTCACAGTCTTTTAACTTACCCTCCGAGCGTAGCTCCCGCAACGCCCTCACGCTAGTGCTAACAATGCCTAGCGGTGAACAGCCCCTGTCACTTGCCCGCCAATAACTGTTTCTGGTCAATTCGGCTAAATATGACACCTTGGCCCATTAAAATACCGCGCGGGCCAAATCCAACTAGTTAATTTGGCGGGTATCTGAGACTGGCACGGCCTGTGCTACCAACTGATCATCTCAAGGTGATCAAGAGATGAGCCGGAAGCGAAACCGTAAGCCCAGCCGCGCGACGCTGCCTCCAGTCCCGGGAAGCGCGTACTACCTGCGCGGCATCCCTCCCGAGTTGTGGGAGCCGGTCATGGCCAAGGCCAAGGCCGAGGGGCGCAACGTTCGCTGGGTCATCCTGCAGGCCCTCCGGGATTGGCTCGACGGCCTCTATGAGCCCGCACAAAAGGACGCGAACACCCATGCACCGAGCGCCAGACTCTGACGCGCGGACACTCGAGCGAACCTAGGGACAGACTCCTGTGTCGATCCGAACGAAGCTGACGATCCTCATCTCCCTCCTCATCACTGCCCCTCTCTTGTTCTCGGCCATGTTTTGGATCAACACCTTGGTGTCCTCCCTCGGCGGCCTGCAATGGGCGGACCTCATTTGGCACGGCCGCGCCGAAGTTGAAGAGCGCGCCGCCCTTCGCTTCTGGAACACGGTCGTCGCCCACAACGACTCGGCCGCCCGGGCCCTGACCCCGGTTGGACAGAGGCTGAACCGCGACCTTGCCTCTCTCGGGCGGCGCCTCCAGGAGGGCAAGTGCTTCTCCGCGAAGGGGGAATTCCCCCCGGCCTGTCAGGCTCTGGCCCGGGAGTTCCTCGGTCTTCATCCCGACCTCGAGGGATTGCTGCAATATTCGGGGACTCGCTTCAACGAGATCCTCAACGGCGACATCCCGCCTGACCGCCTCTCAGCCATCAAGGCCGCGCTCTTTCCGCTTGCCCAGGCCGGCGCGAGCGCCGTCCTCCAGCCAGTGGCGGTGGGAACCGAATTCCTGATGGTAATTCTGCACCCTCTGGCGCAGGCCCCCGGCTCGATCCTCATCGTGTGGACCACTACGCAGGAGTTCACGAAGCCCTTCGAAGGGTTGCTCTCGGGTGCCCTGTACCAGACCGCCCTCGCCAACGACCAGGGCATGCTACTGTTCCCGCTCGAGCTCCGCGGGCAGGCGGGGGCCGGGAATCGCCGAACTTCCGTGTCCTACCTTTTCTTCGAGGACGCCGAGCAGCGGAAACGAGTGCTCCAAACCCTCCAGGAGGGGAGACCCGCAAACGGCCGCGGCGTCCTGGCCGGAAGTCGCTACATCTTTGCCCACGCTCCGATCCCCGGGACCGGGCTGCGCGTGGTCACGCTCCTCCCCCTCGACCTCCCTGCGGAAACTCGTGTCTTCGGGGCCCTACGGAACTACCTGTTTGTCTCGACAATCCTGATCTTCCTCACGGGGGTGGGAGCCCTGCTTCTGGCGAACCGCCTGACGCGGAGTCTCCGCATGCTGACGACTGCGGCTGAGGAGATCGGCGCGGGAAACCTCGACACTCCCATCGAGGCCGAGGGCAAGGACGAGATCGCCCGGCTGGCCTTCAGCTTTCAGACGATGGTGGCGCAGATCAGAGAGCACTTCATCACCCGCGAGCAGAAAGTGGCAGACCGGACCCGGGACCTGACGTTGAAGTCCGAGGAGCTGGCGCGCGCGAACGAGGATCTGATTCGGATGCACAAGACCAAGTCCGACTTCCTCGCCAAGATGTCCCACGAGC
>CAYRZF010000204.1:0-1817 GCA_964428805.1 uncultured bacterium
AGGGGCGGGAGCTGGTCGGGATCGTGTCGGTCGTGGACGTCCTGCGCGTCCTCGACGAATAGTGGAGGAGGGAGCCATGCAGGTGAGCGAGTTGATGGGCCGGGATGTGGTGACGATCGGGGTGTCGAACCCTGCCACGCGGCCGTAGAGCGGATGTGCCGAATGAAGATCCGCCACCTGCCCGTCGTGGCCGAGGTTCGCCATCACCTCTTTGCCCCGGGCGTCTTCCGGGAGATCGGGAGTGTCTCGGTGCAGCGCGAGCCTTGGCTGCTTTCCTGGCCTCGCTCAAGTGATCTGTGGCACGGCTGCCCCAGGTGGTGCGATCTCTGCCCGGCCAACCGTGGACGCGCGCTGAGTCTGCCGTCCTCCTCTTTGTCGGAAGGAGCGTCTTTCCCGCTGTTTGGAAAGCAGAGGGGAATGGAGCCCGAGATGGCAGCCTGCTTGCACCTTCACGATGGCTAGGGAGCTAGTTAATGGCGAAAGGAGCACTCGGTTCACTGGTGGCACTCGCCGCGATCGCTCTGATCGCGGCGGTCGGCCTCTGCCTGTTTGACTCCGATGACGCTGCCGGCGGGGATCTCTGCCTCTCCTTCCTGGCGACGACGGTCGGTCTGTTCCCGGCCCTCTCGCTCTCTCTGATGGGATACCCCCTCCCCGCGCTGGCGAAGACGTATCACCGCTATCCTCCGGATCTGCCCGCTCCACCTCCGAAAGCCTGATCCTCTTTTTTTGCCTGAATCTCTGCCCGCAGTGTTGCGGGCGGAAAAAAACGAACAACCGATCAGGAGGAATCCAACGATGCGCTCATTTCTTCGCGTGGCAATCGTGCTGGCTGTATTGACTCTGTGGGCTGCGGGCCTATCGGAAGCCCAGGAAGGTCTGACGAAACGTGACCGCCAGGGGCCCGTAACGGTCGACGTCACGCTGACCGCGGCCCCCGCCGTCGGAGAGCCGGTCAGGGCCAAGGTGGTGCTGGACACACACTCGGTGGGGCTCGACGGGATCGCGTTCGACCAGGCCGTGGCCATTCGGACCTCTGATGGCGCCGATCTGGCGCCGACGGCGATAGAGCGGGCCACCGGCTCCGGCCACCATCGCGAGGCCGTGTTGGTCTTTCCACCTGTGGCGTCTGCCGGGCCGCTGCGGATTGTCGTCAAGAACGTCGGCGGTGTGCCCGAGCGTAGCTTCGTCTGGGAGCTGCCGCCCGCTCGCTGAGGCCGGGGCCATCTTATGCACGGCGAAAACATTCCCTTCGGCTATGGTTTCTGGTCGCTGGTGGTCCTGAACGCGGCGATCTTCGTGCTCTTCACGCTGTCTTTCCTCACACCGGTGAGGCGAAGGGAGTGGCGCTCCTTCGGCGTGTTCAGCGCGTTCGTCATCGCGCTCTTCACCGAGATGTACGGCTTCCCGCTAACGATCTATATCTTTACCGCGCTGCTAGGGAGTCGGTACCCCGCGCTGAACCCCTTCTCGCACGCCTCCGGTCATCTCTGGATCACGCTGCTGGGAGGCGGCGCCTGGATGTCGGCCGCCATCCACCTGATCAGCAACGGGCTGATGCTGGCGGGACTCCTTCTCATGGGGGCGGGGTGGCGCCAGATCCACAAGGCGAAGGGCGCGCTGGTCACCGACGGCGTGTACGCCTGGGTGCGCCACCCGCAGTACAGCGGGCTCTTCCTGATCACGGTGGGAATGCTGGTCCAGTGGCCGACCATCATCACGGTCCTGACCTGGCCTGGCCTGATGGTGGTCTACTACCGCCTCGCCCGCCGCGAGGAGCGCGACGCGGAGATCCTGTTCGGGGAGGCCTATTCGCG
>CAYRZF010000205.1:0-1788 GCA_964428805.1 uncultured bacterium
TTCCACGTGGCGATGAAGGCGAAGAGCGCGACCACCGCCATGCCGGGAGCGATGATGGGGACGACCACCTGGATCAGCGCGCGCAGGCGCGAGCAGCCGTCGATCATCGCCGCCTCCTCGATCTCCACCGGGAACTCGCGGAGGAAGCCGACGAGGAGCCACACCGCGAAGGGGACGTAGAGAACGGTGTACACGAGAATGAGACCAAGGTAGCTGTTCGTCAGCCCGAGCATCTTGTACATGATGTAGATCGGGATGATGAGGGCGATTGTGGGGAGCATCCGGAGCACAAGTAGAGCGGTCGAAAAAAACCCGCCGCCGAACCGCCAGCGGGCGATGGCGTACGCGGTGGGCAGGCTGACCACGAGCGCCGCGAACATGCTCAGGGAGGAGATCACGAGGCTGTTGGTGAAGTAGCGGGCGCCGCTCGAGCGGGTAAAGAGCGCCACATAGTGCGAGAGCGACGGCTCGGGCGGAATCCACACCGGTGGGAAGGCGAAGAAGTCCTCGTTGCCCTTGAGCGACGTGGTGAGGATCCAGAAGAACGGGCCCAGGAAGAAGACGAGGGCGCCGAGAAGCCCGAGGTAGGTCAGGACCTGCGCGACCCCGCGCTGCGCCCGGCGGCGGTTCACCCGCCGCGCGACTACCTGAGGCCGCCGCTCGATGGCAATGGCCATCAGGCCGCCCGCGCCTCGCGGATGCGCTGGATCCACATGAAGAGCAGCGTGAGCGCGAGCACACCGCCGACGATCACGTAGGAGAGCGCGGCGGCGTAGCTCATGCGGAAGTCCTTGAAGCCCGCCAGGTAGGTGGTGAAGGCGACGGTCTCCGTGCTGCCCCCGGGGCCGCCGTAGGTGAGGACGAAGATCAGCCCGAAGAGCTTGGTGAGGTCGATGAGCCGGATCATCACGCCCACCACCATCGTGAACTTGAGGAGCGGCAGCGTGATCGACCAGAAGCTCTGCCACGGCGTAGCGCCGTCGGCCTTCGCCGCGTCGTACAGCTCCTGGGGGATGGACTGGATGCCCGCGAGCAGCACCAGCATCATGAACGGCGTGTTGTGCCACACCTCGACGAGCACGACGCTCATGACGGCGAGCGCCGTGGACCCGAACCAGTCGAAGTACGAGTCGATCAGGCCGAGCTGAAGCCCGAGGTTGTTGATGGCGCCGAACTTGACCCCGAACATCATCCGCCATGCCATCGCCGCCATGACGGGCGAAACCATGGCCGGGATGGCCAGGAGCGCAGTGATGATCGGGCGGCCGCGAGCCACGCGGCTCAGGAGGAGCGCCAGCGCGAGACCGAGCACCAGCTGCACCACGAGCGACGGGACGATGATGACCGCTGTGTTCCACACCGAGCCGAGGAAGCGAGGGTCCGTGAACAGGGCCTCCACGTAGTTCTTCGCCCCGACGAACTCGTAGTCGGACCCGACCGAGAGGTCGAAGTTCTGGAGCGAGAGCCAGAACGAATAGGCGAGCGGGAAGGCGATGACGAGGGCGATGAGGCCGAGCGAGGGCGACGCGAAGGCCAACGGCTCCCAGCGTTTGCGCTTCAGGGCGAGGGTGATGAGCCGCAACGGGCCCTCCTTGAGGAGCCGTGAATCGACCGTGGTGACGGGTGCCCGAGACTCTGCGCTGCCCCTCTGGCCTTGTCAAGGGCTCTGCCCGTCGGTTCCAGGTGGAAGGACCACAAGGGTAGGGACTATTTCACATGTTGTCCCGACACTAGCGGCGGATCTTCCGGGTCACGGGCCCTGCCGTCTTCCTATCGGGATCGAACTCG
>CAYRZF010000206.1:0-1766 GCA_964428805.1 uncultured bacterium
GCAACCTTGACAGGCGCCTGGCGTGGGCATAAAGTCCTCCCACATCCCAATCGTCCCTCGGGGAGGTGGAAGGCTGTGGGAGAGTCCCAGACCGGAATATCGCTCTTTCAAGCCTTGATCGTAATCGGCGCGCTGGCGGTGCTCGCGGTCAGCTCGTTCTCCTCCGGCTACATAAGCGCCTCGATTCAGTACGAGGAAGAGAGGGCGCTGCGCGCGATCTATCGCCAAGCCCACACACTTTACGGGCCTTTTTGAGCCCGGCCGAAGGTGACCAGCGGGGCGAAGAGGAGTGACGAATTGCGCCTAACCCCGCGTCGGCTTGACGATCTAGCCCGATGGGTGTAGGCCGAAGGGTCCCGTGAAAGTCGAGCAGATCGGTCCGTACCTCTGGCGAATCCCCCTCGACGCCAAGCGGGGGATGCGCGTTCCTGGCCTCATCTTGGCGGACGAGCCGTTGATGGCCCAGATCCGCCGCGACGCCTCCCTTGAGCAAGTCGCTAACGCCGCCACGCTCCCCGGTATCGTGAAAGCCTCGTTCGCGATGCCCGACATTCACCAGGGCTATGGTCTTCCCGTTGGCGGCGTTGTCGCCACCGACGTTGAGACCGGCGTGGTGAGTCCGGGCGGCGTCGGGTACGACATCAACTGTGGGGTGCGGCTGCTCCGGACCAACCTCGGGGCCCGCGAAGTGCTGCCAAGCCTCCGCCAGGTTGTTGACGGCCTCTACCAGGCCATTCCTGCCGGGGTGGGTTCGCGCGGTCCGATCAAGCTCTCGGCGGGGGAGGAGAGGCGCATCCTCGAGACCGGTGCCAGGTGGGCCGTGGAGCACCGGTTCGGGGACAGTCAGGACCTGTTACGAATCGAATCGAACGGGTGCCTGGCAGAGGCGGACCCCGATGCGGTGTCCCCGAAGGCCTACGAGCGCGGGAAGAACCAGCTGGGAACGCTGGGCTCGGGCAATCACTTCGTGGAAATCCAGGTGGTGGAGGAGATCTACGACGACCGCGCCGCGGAGGCGCTCGGGCTTTTCCCGGAGCAGGTCACGGTGATGATCCACACCGGGTCTCGCGGCCTGGGTCACCAGGTCTGCACCGACCACCTGCGACGGCTTGAGGGTGCCCTGCGGAAATTCGACATCTGGCTTCCCGATCGTCAGCTCGCGTGCGCGCCGCTTGACTCCGCGGAAGCGGTCGATTACCTCGGCGCGATGCGCGCCGCGGCGAATTTCGCCTTTGCCAACCGACAGTGTCTGGCCCACTTCACTTGGGAGGTCTTCACGCGCGTCCTCTCGGTCAGTCCGGCCGCGCTCGGCATGGCGCTCGTGTACGACGTCGCCCACAATATTGCTAAGCTCGAGGAGCACGAGGTTGACGGGCGACGGCGACAGCTCCTCGTCCATCGAAAAGGGGCCACGCGCGCGTTTCCGCCCCACCATCCGGAATTGGTGGACGCCTACCGAGAAATCGGCCAGCCCGTGCTCATCCCCGGCGACATGGGACGGTATTCGTACGTCCTGGTGGGAACGGAGGCCGCCATGCGGGAGACCTTCGGCAGCACGTGTCACGGGGCGGGGCGGGTGATGAGCCGCACGGCCGCCGTGAAAGCCGCCCGCGGGCGGCACATCGCCAGGGAGCTCGAAGGCAAAGGGATCCTGGTGCGCGCGACAGGCCGAGACGCCCTTGAAGAGGAGATGCCCGAGGCCTACAAGGACGTGAAGGACGTCGTTAACGTGGTAGAGCGCTTCGGAATCTCCAGGAAGGTGGCGA
>CAYRZF010000207.1:0-1692 GCA_964428805.1 uncultured bacterium
GCGGGCCCAGATGTACCAGTGGGAGGACGAGCAGGGAACCGTCCACATCACCAACGAGCTCAACAGCATTCCGGAGCCCTTCCGGTCCCGGGCCCGCTTCGTCCCCGCATCTCCCATGGCGCCTCCGGCCCCACCTCAGAAGCCCCCCGGCATCACCCGGATTCCCTTTACGCCTGGGTTCCCGATCCTCGTGAGCGCCGCGATCAATGGAACCGGGCCGGTCACGCTGATTCTGGACACCGGAGCCGATCGCACGATGGTATCGCCGCTGGCGCTCTGGCGGCTCGGCATCTCGACCGTCAACGCTCCGCGGGCCGAGATCAAAGGGGTGACCGGGACAGGTCAGGCAGATGTAGTCCAGGTGACCTCGGTAGAGGTGGGAGAGGCCAGGGCGGGACCGCTCCTGATCATCTCGCATGACGCCAACCTGAAACAGGCCGACGGCCTCCTGGGCCGCGACTTCCTGGAACGGTTCACGGTAACCATCGACGCCAAGGAGGGCGTTGTCACGCTCACGCCCCGCTGAGCGCCCGTGAGAGTCATCCCACCGGCTCCGCCCGTTGACGGGCGGGGTGGCCCGTGTTAGCAATTTGGCGTCATGAAGGCCGCAGTCATCCAGAAGCACGGAGACGCCGGCGTCCTCGAATTTCTCGACTGGCCTGAGCCCGAGCCGGGACCGGGGGAGGTGCTCGTCCGCGTCCGCGCCTGTGCGCTGAACCGCCGGGACATCTGGGCCCGGCGAGGGCTCAGAGAGAAGCGGCTTCCTCACATCCTGGGGACCGATATCGCGGGAGAGGTGGCCGCTCTCGGGCCGGGGGTGCAGGGTCTGACCGTCGGCGCCAAAGTTCTCCTGTACCCCGTGCTGACGTGCGGCCGCTGCGCCTTCTGCCTCAGCGGGGAAGAAAACGCTTGTTCGGAGCTCAAAGTCTTGGGCGGCGCCGTGGACGGCGGCTACGCCGAGCTGATCACGGTGCCGGAGAAGAACGTCTTTGCCCTGCCAGCGGGACTGACCTTCACCGAGGCGGCCTCGATCCCGGTGGCGTTTCTCACGGCCTGGCACATGCTCGTCACGCGCTGCCGGGTCAGGCCGGGCGAGGCCGTGCTCGTCGTGGGAGGGGCGAGCGGGATCGGGACCGCGGCGATCCAGATCGCCCGGCTGTTCGGAGCCACGGTGATCGCCACGGCCGGCAGCGACGACAAGCGCCAGCGCTGCCGCGACCTCGGGGCGGACCATACGGTGGATCATTACAAGCAGCCCGTCGCGGAGGAGGTCCGGCGGCTCACCGAGAACCGGGGAGCCGACGTGGTCTTCGAGCATGTGGGCCCCGCCACCTGGACTGAGAGCCTCAGGGCCCTCGCACGGAAGGGACGCCTGGCGATCTGCGGCCAGACCACCGGGAACGAGGTGACGCTGGACCTCATGGGGTTCTTTTCCCAGAACCAGACTATCCATGGAACCTTCATCGGGACCGGGTCGGAGTTCTTCGAGCTGCTTCGCCTCGTCTCGGCGGGGCGGCTACGCCCCGTCGTGGACCACGTCTTCCCCCTCGCCGAAGCGGCCAAGGCCCACCGTCGGATGGAGGAGGGGGAGCACGTCGGCAAGATCGTTCTCTCGGTATAGGAGAACGCCGTGAGACTTCTCCTGGTTCACCCCAGTCCGTTGATGTATTCGGAAATCTACCTTCGGCTGGA
>CAYRZF010000208.1:0-1644 GCA_964428805.1 uncultured bacterium
GGAAGGCCCTGGGGGTTGTACCCCGCCTCTCGGACCTCCTGGGTCATTCGCTCCAGCGTCGCGCGGACGGCCGACTGGGCCTCCACCTGGTTGGCGCCCGCCAGATAACTCTCGTTGCCTCTCTTCAGGAGGGTCAGAAGCCCCGCCATAATCAGACCCACGATGGCTATGACGACCAGAAGCTCGGCCAGGGTGAACCCCCGCTGATCGACGCGAGCCTGGCTCCCGCTCCTCATGGCCATGTCTTAGTGCTGGGCGATAAGGGTCGCCAGCTCAACCTGGTTGAGCGCGTCCCGGGTGAAGACTCCCCCTTGGACGCCCCCTTCGTGGCTCCGCCGATAGCCCACCTGGACCCGAACCAGCGTGGTGGTTGCGGTCGGGTTGGTAATGATCACCGTCCGGCTGTACTCGGGGTAGCCCGCGATGATGTTGACGCCGTTGAAGTTGGGGTTATCGTCGGCGCAAGGGCCGGCGGTACGGCAGGTGCCGGCTAGCGTGACAGTGGTGAAGCCCTGCGCGACCGGGGCCGTCTGGGTGCTGAGCGCCCATGCCTTGATCTGCTCGAGCTTCTGCTCGCCGAGAAAGACCGCGGTGGATTGCTTCTTGCCGGTGTCCATCCCCTGGGTCCCAATCGCGAACCACTGGATCACGGCCACGAGGGCGATCATGATTATCGCAACGGCCACGAGGATCTCGACCAGTGTAAACCCCGCTTCCTCTCTCCAAGGCACACCCTTCATGTCCAGCCTCCTTAGTCTGGCCCTAAGACAAGCAACTTCACTGCCAAGGCTAGCCTACAGGTATGTAGGCCTTAACCTACCAGAAAATAAGGGCCCGCCGGAAATCTCCACCTGTTCAAAACCCTGCCCTGAGGCTGACAGTGTGGGAAGAGATGGCACCGGACTGAGAAAAACTGTCACGGGGAAAACAGAAGGGAATAGGGCGGATTAACGGTTCCGGAGGCGGACCTGGGTCGTCATGCTCACCCCTCCCCTGCGGCTACCGTCCGGACGGGTCGTGATGGCGATGAGCACCGTCCGGATCTCGCCAGGGGTTGCGGCAGGATTGCCATCGCCATCCAGGTAGGCAAGCGCCAGTGACTCCACCCCCTCGATCAGCGGCTGGGCCCCGCCTCCGGCGTCGCGCCTCAGTGTGCGCCCGGTGAGCGAGTACCTGACCGTTTCGCGGTTTCCTCGGATGACTCCGTCGCCGTTCAGATCGTTCTGGATGGTAAACCCGGTTGGACTGAGATTGACCAGGGGAGGAAACCCGGCTCCCGTGGGATCGACCCCCGCGCCGCGGAGCTCCCGCGCCAGCCGCTCCACCGCCACGCGGGCGCTCTGCTGCGCCTCCACCTGAGCCGCCCCGGTCAGGTACGCCTGCTCCCCCTCCCGGAGCAATCCCGCGAGCGCGGCCATGACCATGCCGACAATGGCCAGCGCCACGAGCAACTCCGCGAGAGCGAACCCCCGGGAGCCGCTCCACCCTTGCCGCACGCCCAGTCTCCCTCGAGGTGAAAGCCATCACCGAGGAGTGGGCAGGAACTCCCAGTTGATCGTGAAGCGAAGAAACGACGCGAGCCAGCTTGATCGAGTCCCGGATCACTGTCAACGTCCAATAACCGATACGCGGGCAGAAAAGGCG
>CAYRZF010000209.1:0-1641 GCA_964428805.1 uncultured bacterium
AGCGCTCCGTCCAGTCTTCCGCCGTCGGGGACCGAGTCGATGTGGGACCCGGTCAGCACGGCCGGGGCGCCGTCCCCAAGGCTGCCGAAGGTATTCCCGGCGGGGTCCACGCGGGTCGCCAGCCCGGCTTCCTTCATCTGGGCGAGCAGCCAGGCGCGCGCCTCCTCGTGGGCCGGGCTCCAGGCTGGGCGCGTGACGCCACCCTCCGGCGTCCTGCCGAAGCGCGAGAGGGCCTCCAGATCCTGGCGCAATCGAGACAACGAGATTCTTAACATGCGGGGCCATTATACCTTTCCTTGACTTCCTTTCTTTTCGGCTCGTAGAATGAGGCTGAACGGTCATTCAGTCCATGGACTTCAGACTAACCCCCGCGCAGGAATCCTTCCGTGACGAGGTCCGCAACTGGCTCAAGCGGAACCTCCCCAAGGAATGGACCTCCCGCGCCATCAGTGGCCCGGATATTCCCCGCGCCGAGGCGTACGAGTTCCTCAGGCAGTGGCAGAAGAGGCTTTACGAGGCGGGATTCATCGGGCTCACCTGGCCCAAGGAGTACGGCGGTCGGGGCCTCACGTTCCTGGAGGAGATGATCCTCCAGGAGGAGATGGCGCTGGCCAAGGCGCCTCCCGTGCTGAACATTCTCGGCGTCGGCATGGCCGGCCCCACCATCATCGCCTACGGCACCGCGGAGCAGAAGCAGCGCTACCTGGCGAAGATCCTCTCCTGTGACGAGATCTGGTGCCAGGGCTACTCTGAGCCCAATGCCGGCAGCGACCTGGCGTCGCTTCAAACCCGGGCGGTGCGCGACGGCGATCACTTCGTCGTCAACGGCCAGAAGGTCTGGACCAGCCTGGCGCAGGCCGCCGACTGGATGATGCTGCTGGCCCGGACGGATCCAGGCGTGCCCAAGCACAACGGAATCACCTACTTCCTCCTGGACATGCACTCGCCGGGGGTCTCCGTCCGGCCCCTCAGGCAGCTTACGGGCGATGCGGAGTTCAATGAGGTTTTCTTTGAAAACGTCAGCGTCCCCGCGGAGAACGTTCTGGGAGGCGTCAACAACGGCTGGCAGGTGGGGATCACGACGCTCATGTACGAGCGGTTAGCGCTTGGTTTTGGTCTTCAAGTGAGGCTCAGGATCGCCCTGGACGCCCTCATCGGGCTGGCCAGGCAGTCCAAGAAGAATGGTGACAGCGCAACCCGGGACCCGCTCGTGAGGCAGAAGCTGGCCCAGTTGTGGATCGACACGGAGGTCTTCAAGTACACCGGCGCGCGCGCCATCACCAAGCTTCTGAAGGGCGAGGTGCCCGGCGCCGAGGCTTCCGCCGGGAAGATCTGGTGGTGCGAGAGCCACCAGCGTCTTCAAGATTTGGCCATGGAGCTCCTGGGTCCCTACCATCAACTCATGGCCGGCACCGACTGGGCCATCGACCAGGGGCTCTGGCAGTACACGTTCCTGCGCTCCCGCGCCAACTCGGTCGAGGGCGGGACGACGGAGATCCAGAAGAACATCATCGGTGAGCGCGTGCTCGGTCTGCCCAAAGGATAACTGCGGCCCATGGACTTCGGCTTCAGCCAGGAACAGGAGATGCTCCGCGCCACCGCGCGGAAATTTTTCGAGAACGAGTGCCCCTCCACCTTCGT
>CAYRZF010000210.1:0-1604 GCA_964428805.1 uncultured bacterium
GTGTTCCCACCTTGTACTCGAACCTGTCCACGACCTCCCCCTTTGGATCTCTGAGGTAGGCGGTGTCCCCCCGATCGTTCCAGACCCCTGCTCGACGGTTCCAGTAGAGTGTCACCGGCCCCGCGTGATCACGTCGATCCTGTCCCTCTCCTGTCACCAGCGTCAGCACGTAGCCGGGTCGAAGCTGAGCGGAAGGAAACTCGTAGCGATGCCCGTCGCGATCAGCGAGCGAGTATCCGCTGACATCCAAGCCCTGAGCCGAGACGTTAGCGATCCGGACAAACTCCCCCAGCGCCTCTTTCCCCACCTCAGCATTGCCCTTTGGTTCGATGCGGGTGATCTTCAAGGGCCCTCGGACCGCCTTCCACATCCCTCTCTTGGCAGTGTGTGCCTTTTCCTGCACCTGAAGAAACCGCTCGGCAAACCGTGTGTTCGGCGGCATGAAAAAGACGTGAGCCAGGCCCTCAGCCAGGAGCTGCCCGTTCACCATTGTTTCCTCGCCGCACTTCGCACCCCGCACTTCGCACTTCGTCGCGTAGACATAGGCCAAGAGCCGGCCATGCCGGTCCGCCCGCACCTGATCGAATTCGAGGCGGACGGGGAGGCCGCTGACCAGCCGTCGATTGAAGTTCGTCGCCTCCCGAGCGTATGGTTGCCCATGCTCCGGCGCATTGATCCCCAGGTACCGCACCTTCCGGCCATCGCGGAGCACAATCGTGTCCCCGTCAATCACCTCTCGCACGGTAGCAACGAGGCCCGTCGCGTCTGTGGCCGCGAGCAGAGCTGTCGAGAGGAGAAGCAGGAGGACCGTCTGTTGGAGACGTTTCCGGTTCACGATTCACGGTCCGAGCGCGATGGGATCGTTTTTCCGTGGACGATCAACTGTGAACAGCGAACGCATTGCTCCCTGAATCTCTCTCAAGTCAATAACCTAATGCGTCCCCTGTATTTCTCCTCCAGGCGGCGATTATGCTCGTCGCCGCCCGGCAGGTTGGCGCTCAGATAGACCGGCGGGGGGAGCCCTTTGTCGAGGAATCGCTCCACCACGCCGCAGACGATCGAGTTCACGATGAAGGCGCCGGCCAGGAGCGATGTCGGTCCCACCTTCTGTGCGAGGCCGGGGAAGGTGAGTGCGCCGTCGCCCGCCTCGCCGCAGTTGTCGATCACGAGGTCCGCCACCTCGAAGAGGCGTCTGCCGCTCGCGTGGCGCGAGGCGACCGACCTGGCGTGGCGGAGCGACGTAATCGCGATGACGGTGAGATCTCTCTTCTTCGCCTCGATCGCCAGCTCGACTGGGACCGGGTTGATCCCGGCATTGGAGACAATGAGCAGGACCTCCCCGGGCCGTGGCTCGTGGTAGTCCAGGAGGATTGCGGCGATGCCGCTGACCCGCTCGAGACGCCCGCTCTTCTTCGGGGGGGTCAGGGGGCTCAGGAACGGCTCGGTCATGGTGTTGACCGGAACCAGCCCGCCGGCGCGATGAAATGCCTCTTCGGCGACCAGATGGGAATGTCCGCTCCCGAAGAGATGCAGGACGCCGTCCCCCTCGAGGGAGGAGAAGATCACATCGGCCGCTTGGTTGATCGCCCCAGCCTGGCTTTGCT
>CAYRZF010000211.1:0-1601 GCA_964428805.1 uncultured bacterium
GTCGAGGAGCATCGCCCCGCACCTGATCCGGTGCTGAAGGCGTGCGCGCTGCTGGTCGTGAAGCCCGCCGAGGCGGTCGTCGTCGGGGACACTCCGCAGGACGTGCTCTCGGCCAAGGCGGCCGGAGCGTGCAGCATCGCGGTAACCACCGGCAAGTTCACGGACGAAGAACTCGCCGGGTATCGTCCCGCCTACGTCATTTCCGGGCTCGCCGAGCTTCCCGACCTCCTCGAAAGGGAATTCTCCGGTCCCCCGCCACCTTGAATCTCAGAACGCGTCGGGGCCGGCGGCGATCTCAAAGGTGGGACAAGTATTGAGCAGGAATACCTTTGTCCGAAGATCGGGCTAGGACTATTTGAGGCTGAAGGGCGGGGTAAAGAGCGTGTTGAGATCGACCAGCGGGATGGCGGGGACTGCCGATGAGACGGCAAACTGAAACGTAAAGCATCTGCCCAACTGCAGAAGGGACTGCGCGGTCACCAATCCCGGCGTGGCGGACGGATCGGGAATATACACGGTCTGGCCGGGACCCTCGATCGTGCCAGGCAGGATCAGCGTGGCGAAGGGGCCGCCGAGCCAAGCCTGTCCGGTGCAGTTAATGGACGCGTAGGCGAGAGACGGTCCGCCCCCCTCAAAGCCGTCCGGGTGGACGAGCAAGCCGACCAGGCGGCCATCCCGCTGGAGCACCACCTGGGGCAAGACCCGCTGCGAGCCGTCGAAGGTGAAGCCGGTGATGGACCCGACGACAGTGCCAGCGCTGTCGACGACCATCATCCCGCCACCGCCTGAAGGTCCCGGGGGTCCCGTTGGGCCTTGAGGTCCTGCTGGTCCAGCCGGGCCAGTGGGGCCGGCGGGGCCTGTGGATCCTTGCAGGGGCCAGTGGACCGCTGCCTCGTTTCGCCGGCATTCCCGGTTCGGCAGCACGATGCGCACGTGGCCGTGCACGTTGCCGTCGCGCGGATCCTTGTGGACGCAGGCGTGGATCACGCTCGGGTCCCCACCGTGGGCGCTGACGGCGGCTGGCGCTGCCAGGATCGAGAACGACAGGACCAGCGCGGCTCTTCTCATTGGCGGCCTCTCTCCTGTCCGGGATAAGAGCAACCTTTCTGCCAATCGCGGGCTGGTCCAAACTCATTGAAACTGCTGCCAATCGCGACGGAGGTGCTGTCCTGAATCGGACGTCTTCAGCGGGACAGGTGTCAACCGGAGGACGGGGTCGCAATGTCTTCCGCCTCCCCCTCGATCAGAATCTCACGCGGCTCGTCCCCGAGCCCCGAGATCCTGACAAGAACCGCATGGGGCGGCAAGAGGGGCAGGAGCTTGTCGGCCCACTCTACCACCGCCACGCCGTCGCCGTAAAAGAACTCCTCCAGCCCCAGGTCGAGGAGTTCCGTGAGGCTCTCGGTCCGGTAGGCGTCCAACGAGTTCGGGACCTGCGAGCGCCTCAACTCTAATCTTGTCTCCCCGCCGATCGCTGCTCTCCTTCGATGCCAGGAAAGATGTCATAGATGTAGTCGTGGGCGCCCAGGGCGATCTTGTTCAGGGCGCCTGCTTGAACGCGCTTGACGATTTCCTCTCGGGAGAGGTCGAAGATCGCCTCG
>CAYRZF010000212.1:0-1582 GCA_964428805.1 uncultured bacterium
GCTGTCATGGCGGCCTTCGTGTGGCTGTCCCTGTCTCATTCGGACCTGCCGGGCCGGAACCGCCTCGCCCTGACCATCGCCGCGTTTACCGCCTACAGCGTGCTTCTCTACGTCCTCATCTGGTTCCGCCCCAGGATTGTATTTCGTCTCCACCTCCCCGTCCTGCTGCTTGACCTGACCTTCGCGCTCCTCCTGATCCGTTTCTCGGGCGGCGCCGAGAGTGTCCTCTACCTGGCCCTCCTCCTCATCGCGGGTCTCCAGTCTTACTACTACGACATCCGGCGGGGCGTGGCAGTGGCCATCGGCGCGTCGGTCGCCTACATCTGGGTCGTCTGGCCGACCTTGCTCCACGAACACGGTGGCGAGATCATTCACGAACACGTTGCCGACGTCGCCCTCCGGATTGCCGTCGTGATCGGGACCGCGGTGGCCATCGGCGTGCTGGCCGACATTGAGAAGCGTGATCGGCTCGAGGTGGCAGCTCTGAGCCGGGAGGTCCAGGCGCGCGAGCGCTTCATTACCAACGTCGTGGAAAGCCTCAAGGACGGCCTCGTCGTCCTGGACCGGGAGGGGCGGGTGCAAGCCTGGAATCCCGCCATGGAACACCGGTACGAGATCAAGGCCCAGGAGGTGCTTGGCAAGCTGTTTCTTGAGATCAACCCGAGCTGGAAGCGCGAAGGCCTGGCGGAGCCGGTCGAGCGGCTCCTCCGGGGGGAGGTCGAGGAGTTCGCGCTCGAGGGGGTGGAGCACGAGACGCTCAAGAAGGGCCGCGTGATCCTGAACTTGAGGGGGAGCCTCCTCAGGGAAGACCTGGCGCCCTCTGGCGCCGTGATTCTCATCGAGGACATCACCGAAAAGGTGGGACTGGAGCGCTCCGCCCGCCAGGCGGAAAAGCTGGCCGCGCTCGGCACGCTCTCCGCCGGGCTCGTGCACGAGCTGAACAACCCCATCGGCATCATCTCCTCGCGGATCGAGCTGATGCTCCAGGAGGCCGAGGAGCGTCGGCTCCCTCCTCAGGTCCACGAGGATCTCCAAGTCCTCCACCGCCATGCGCAACGCGTGGCGCGGATCGCCCGCGGGCTCCTCTCCTTCGCCCGCCAGTCCCCGGCCGACCGCAAGTTGCTGGACCTGAACCAGGTCGTCGAAGACACTCTGCTCCTGCTGGAGAAGCAGGTCGGCAAGGAAGGGATCACTATGCGGCGGTCACTGGCGCCGAACCTGCCGCCCATGGAGGGCGACCCCAACGCCCTCCAGCAGGTCGTCTTGAATCTCCTGACCAATGCCCGGGATGCGATGGGAGACGGGGGTGAGATCCGGATCGAGACCGGTATCGCGGCCGATCGGCCGGGCTGGTTGCGCCTCATCGTCTCCGACAACGGGCCGGGGATTCCCCTCGAGCAGTTGCCCAAGATCTTCGACCCGTTCTACACGACGAAGGCCGAGGGGACGGGACTGGGGCTCTCCATCTCCTACGGCATCGTCCGGGAGCACCAGGGCACGATCGACGTCCAGTCTCAACCGGAGAAGGGGACGACCTTTGTCCTCGCCTTCCCGGCCCTGGGCTCAGCGGGGCGCGCATGAC
>CAYRZF010000213.1:0-1563 GCA_964428805.1 uncultured bacterium
CAATATGAGTGAGACAGCGACCCCCTGGGAGTTTAGTGTTGAGGGCGAGCAAGGATCGGAGACCGATGAGCGGCACGGAGATGGCCCTGGTAGCGCCGGAGGTAGAGGTGGTGGCGAAGGCGAGCCGGCGACGGTTCACGGTGGAGTACAAACGGAAGATCGTTCGGGAGGCGGACGGCTGTAAGACCCCGGGCGCGGTCGGGGCGCTCCTGCGCCGGGAGGGCCTGTACTCCTCGCACCTGACGGTGTGGCGAGCGGCCCGGGATCGCGGAGAGTTGGCCGGGGCCTCGAAGAAGCGGGGTCCGACCCCGCAGACTCCCGACCCCCGGGACAAGAAGATCGCCGAACTGGAGCGGGAGACCGCGCGGTGGCGCAAGCGCGCTGAGCGGGCGGAGGCGCTGGTCGAGGTCCAAAAAAAAGTGGCGGCGTTGCTGGGGACGCCGCTCGAGTCCGAGAGATCGTGATGGCAACGGTGACCGACCTCGGGCCCCGGCTCGGCATCGCGCCGACCTGCGCGGCACTGGGGGTGCCCCGGGCCACCTACTACCGGCGGCGCCGGCCCCCGTGTCCCCCGCCGCGGCGCGGGCGACCGCCCCGAGCGCTCAGCACCGAAGAGCGCGCAACGGTGCTCGACGTGCTCCACGAGCCGCGATTTGTAGACCTCGCACCCGCCGAGGTCTACGCCACCCTGCTCGACGACGGGCAGTACCTCTGCTCCGAACGCACGATGTATCGCCTCCTGGCCGCGCACCACGAGGTGCGGGGGCGGCGCAATCAGCTTCGGCATCCCCGCTACGCGGCCCCGGAGCTGCTAGCCCGTCGGCCCAACGAGCTCTGGAGCTGGGACATCACCAAGCTGCTCGGGCCGGCGAAGTGGACCTACTTCTACCTGTACGTCATGCTCGACGTGTTCAGCCGGTACGTCGTCGGCTGGATGGTGGCCCATGGCGAGAGCGCCACGCTGGCCGAGCAGTTCATCCATGAGACCTGCACCCGGCAGGGCATCGCCCGCGAGCAGCTGACGATCCATGCCGACCGCGGCGCGGCGATGACCTCGAAGTCCGTCGCGTTCCTGCTGGCCGACCTGGGGATCACCAAGACCCACAGCCGCCCGCACGTCTCCAACGACAACCCGTTCTCCGAGGCGCAGTTCAAGACGCTGAAGTACCGGCCGGCCTTCCCGGAGCGGTTCGGCGCGATCCAGGACGCCCGCGCCCACTGCCACGTCTTCTTCCCCTGGTACAACACCGAACACCACCACAGCAGTCTCGGTCTGCTGACGCCCTACGACATGCACCATGGCCTGGCCGAGCAGCGCGTGGCGGCGCGGGCGGCGGTGCTGGCCACAGCCTATGGCGCCCACCCCGAACGCTTTCCCGCCGGCCTGCCCCAGCCGCCGGCGCAGCCCACGGAAGTGTGGATCAACCCACCCACGGCCCGAGCGACGGAGGAGGCGCTCCTACACTAAACTCATGACCCCACTGTCTCATTCCTATTGACAGGTTCCGCACCTCGAAGGCGACAACCACGCTTCTTAAGAGGAGGGTTTCTTCCTCCTGGGCA
>CAYRZF010000214.1:0-1562 GCA_964428805.1 uncultured bacterium
CACCCTCCAGCAGCACGCCGTGCACAAGGGGATCGACGTCTTCATGGAGTGCACGATCACGGGCCTCCTGAAGGACGGCGACCGGGTCTGCGGGGCGTTCGGCTACTGGCGTGAGAACGGGCGGTTCGTGGTGTTCAAGACGAAGGCCGTGGTGCTCGCCACCGGCGGGATCGGAAAGGCGTGGAAATTTAGCTCCAACTCCTGGGAGTACACGGGGGACGGAGTCACCCTGGCCCTCGACGCAGGGGCTCACCTGATCGACATGGAGTGCTACCAGTTTCATCCCACCGGGATGGTCTGGCCGCCCAGCGTGCGCGGCATCCTCGTCACCGAGGGCGTCCGCGGCGACGGCGGGACCCTGAAGAACGCGCTCGGCGAGCGCTTCATGTTGAAGTACATCCCGGACTTCTTCCGGGCCGAGACGGCTGACACCGAGGAGGAGGCCGACCGCTGGTACACCGACAAGAAGAACAACCGGCGGACGCCGGACCTCCTGCCTCGGGACGAGGTGGCTCGCGCGATCAACGCGGAGGTCAAGGCCGGGCGCGGAAGCCCTCACGGCGGCGTCTTCCTCGACATCGCCTCGCGCCGTGACGCGGAGTACATCAAGCGGCGGCTTCCCAGCATGTACCACCAGTTCAAGGAACTGGCCGACGTGGACATCACCAAGGAACCGATGGAGGTCGGGCCGACGGCCCACTACATGAACGGGGGCGTGCGCGTGGATGCCGACACAGCGGCGACCGCCGTCCCGGGCCTGTTCGCCGCCGGCGAGGTGGCGGGGGGCCTGCACGGCGCCAACCGCCTGGGTGGCAACTCCCTGTCGGACCTGGTGGTGTTCGGGCGGCGAGCGGGACTCTACGCTGCCCAGTACGCGAAGAATTTCAGGGGAGCGCTGACGATTGACGCCGGCCAGGTGGAAGCGCTCGCGCGGGAGTGTCTCGAGCCGTTCGAGCGGCGCGGCGGCGAAAACCCCTACGCCATCCACCAGGATCTCCAGGAGTGCATGCAGAGCCTGGTCGGGATCATCCGGACCGAGGGCGAACTGAAGAAGGCGCTGGAGGAGATCGCGACGCTTCGGGAGCGGTGCCGCCGGATCAAGATCGACGGCAACCGGCAGTACAATCCCGCATGGCACCTGGCCCTCGATCTGCATTCGATGCTCACCGTTTCCGAGGCGGTGACGCGCGCGGCGCTGGAGCGGAAGGAGAGCCGGGGCGGCCACACCCGCGACGACTACCCCAAGACCGACTCCGAGCTCGGCAAGGTCAACGTCGTCGTGCGCCAGGTGAGGGGGGACATGACGGTGAGCCGGGAGCCGCTCCCGCACATGCCTGACGAGCTCAAGAAGCTCCTCGAGGGGGATAAATAGATGCCCGAGGCGATCATGCGGGTCTGGCGCGGCGACGCCAAGGGCGGCGCGTTCAAGGAGTTCCGGGTTTCCACCGAGGAGGGGATGGTCGTCCTCGACGTCATTCACAAGATCCAGGCCACCCAGGCTGCCGACCTGGCGGTCCGCTGGAACTGCAAGGCGGGCAAGTGCGGCTCGTGCAGCGCGGAGG
>CAYRZF010000215.1:0-1559 GCA_964428805.1 uncultured bacterium
GTTTTGAGGCACCAACCTGCCCTACGGTAACACTTACTTTTGAGGCATCACGGGGCGGGCGGCCTTGACAGGTCACGGGGATTCTGTTATTCGTGGTGGCACTTTTCACAGGAGGACATGACATGGCTCGATGGATGAGACAGATCGCCGGGCTCGCGACGACGCTCGTTGTTGCAGGGGGGCTGTGGACACCGGCGGAAGCGCAGGGGCCGATCAGGATCGGGGCGTCTCTCTCGCTGACCGGCACCTACGCCGCGCTCGGCCAGAACCAGCAGCGGGGCTACCAGCTCTGCGCCAAGCACATGAACGAGAAGGGCGGGGTCCTGGGCCGGAAGATCGAGTTCGTGCTCTACGACGACCAGTCCCAGCCCGCCACCGGCGTCCGCCTCTACGAGAAGCTCATCACCCAGGACAAGGTGGACTTGGTCATGGGGCCGTACTCCTCGGCGATCACCGAGGCCGTGGCCAACGTGAACGAGAAGTACAAGATGCCGATGGTGGCTCCCATGGCTTCCACCACGGCGATTTTCAAGAAGGGGCGGAAGTTCATCTTCATGATGCAATCTCCGGCCGAGGTGTACCTGGAGGGGCTCATCGACGTGGCCGCCAAGAAGGGGCTCAAGACCGTGGCCATCGTCAACGAGGACACGCTCTTCCCCAAGGCGACGGTGCAGGGGACCATTGAGCTCGCCAAGAAGAAGGGGCTCCAGGTGGTCTTTGTCGAGGCCTATCCCAAGGGCAACACCGACTTCTCCGCGATCCTGACCAAGATCCGGGCCGCCAACCCCGACGTGCTCGGCGCCGCCACCTACTTCGACGACGCGGTGGCCATCACCCGCCAGATGAGGGAGCTGAACGTGAACCCCAAGATGTACGGCGTGACCGTCGGCGGGGACCTGCCCACGTTCTACCAGCTCCTTGGGAGGAATGCCGAGTTCGTCTACGGCGCGACCCAGTGGGAGCCGGAGCTGCCGTACCCGGGGTCCAAGGAGTTCGTTGTGTCCTACTCTATGGAGTTTCCCGGCAGGGATCTCTCCTATCACTCGGCCGGGGGCTACGCGGGCTGCCAGGTCCTCGTGGACGCGGTCAAGCGCGCGGGCTCGCTGGACGGCGAAAAGGTCCGGGAAGCGATCCTGAAAACGAATACCGATACGGTGTACGGTGGCTTCAAGGTAGACGCGGATGGCTTTCAGGTCTCCCACAAGATGGTCATGTTCCAGTGGCAGGAAAGCAGGAAGGTGATCGTCTGGCCGGACGAGCTGGCCGTCGGCAAGGTGCGGTTCCCGACGCCCCCCTGGTCGCAGCGGTGAGAGCGGGCGCGGTTCGAGCGCCGGCTTTGCCGGCGCCACCTTAGGGGGAGGAATCGGAGGGGGCCGTCGGAGGCCCCCTCCGACGTATGAACGTCGTCATCACGCCCGCCATGGTTGGCCAGGTGGTCATCTCCGGCCTCCTGGCCGGCGCGCTCTACTCCATGGTGGCCCTGGGACTGGCCCTCATCTTCGGCGTCATGCGGGTCATCAACATCGCCCACGGCACGATCCTGATGCTGGGCGCCTACA
>CAYRZF010000216.1:0-1535 GCA_964428805.1 uncultured bacterium
CCCCGCTACAACATCATCCTGCGCGACGACAAGCACTACCCGTTCCTCAAGCTCACGACCAATGAGGACTTCCCGCGACTCATGGTGGCCCGTCGAGTCCAGAAGGACGGCGCGACGTACTTCGGCCCATTCTACCCCGCCACCGCGATGCGCGAGACGCTCCGGCTCGTGCGTCAACTCTTTCCGCTCAGGACCTGCCGGATCAAGATTGACGGCAGGCTCGAGCGGCCCTGCATCCAGTACTACATCCACCGCTGCAAGGCGCCCTGCACCGGGTGGGAGACGAAGGAGGGGTACTGGCAGACCGTCAGGGACGTCCAACGCTTTCTGGAAGGGAAGGACCAGGACCTTACCAAAGACCTTACGCGCGAGATGGAAGTGGCGGCGGCGGAGATGAAGTTCGAGCGGGCGGCGGTGCTCCGGGACCAGATCCAGGCGCTCAACACCGTCCGCGAGCGCCAAAAGATCATCTCGACCGACGACGTGGACCAGGACATCATCGGGGTCGTGCGCCAGGGGAGCGATGCCTGCGTCCAGCTGTTTTTCGTGAGGAGGGGACGCCTGCTGGGTCGCGAGTCGTTCTTTTTCGACAAGGTTTCGGGGTGGAGCGACGGCGAGATCCTCGGGGCGTTCATCCGCCAATTTTATGCGCGGAATGTCACCCCGCCACCCGAGATCCTCGTGTCCGAAGAGATTCCCGAGTCGGAGCTGACGGTGGAGTGGCTGCGGCGGCGGCGCGAAGGACGAGTGGAACTCCAGGCCCCGCGGCGAGGCAAGAAGCGGGAGTTCGTCGAGATGGCCGAGGAGAACGCCGCCCTGGCGCTTCAGACCCACCTCCTGTCGAAGGACAACCGCCAGCAGGTCATCCTGGAAGACCTGCGCCGCGCGCTGAACCTCCCCGCCCCCCCCAACCGGATCGAGGGCTTCGACATCTCGAACATCCAGGGGAGCGAGGCCGTCGGCTCCATGGTCGTGTGGGAAAACGGGGCCATGAAGAAGGAAGACTACAAGCGCTTCAAGATCCGGAGCGTCCAGGGCGCGGACGACTACGCCATGCTCGAAGAGGTCCTCTCCCGCCGCTACGCCCGGGCGCTCGAGGAAGGCGCCGTGCTGCCGGATCTCATTCTCCTCGACGGCGGACGAGGTCAGCTCAACGTGGGTGTGAAGGTTCTGGAGGCCCTCGGCCTCGACTGGCTCCCCACCGTCTCCCTCGCCAAGCGGGAGGAGGAAGTGTACACGCCCGAGAGCCTCCAGCCGCTCGTGCTTGATCTGACCTCTCCGGGGCTCTTGGCGCTCCGGAAGATCAGGGATGAGGCGCATCGCTTCGCCGTCTCCTACCATAAGAAGCTCAGGGGCCGCCGGACGATCCAGTCGGTGCTCGACCAGATTCCCGGGGTCGGGCCCGCGATCAGGACTAATCTCTTAAAGTCCCTGGGCTCGGCCCGAAAGGTCCGCGAGGCGTCCGTGGCCGAGCTGGCGGCCGTCCCCAAGGTCACCCCCAAGCTGGCCCAGAAGATCCACGCCTTCTTCCACCC